>JAKAKG010000095.1:0-19962 GCA_021813555.1 Acidobacteriota bacterium | reverse complement strand
CGCACTGCAATCTCTCGTGCCTCTATTGCCAGAATCACCAGATCAGCCAGGAATGGCCCCCCGGAGAAGGTGCCAAAACGGCCGAAGAGCTGGCTGACATCTACCTGGATCTTCAACGCCAGGGAGTTCACAACTTGAACTGGGTGAGCCCGAGCCACGTGGTGCCCCAGGCCGTGGAAGCCCTTGCCCTGGCCGCCCGCGAAGGCCTTCACCTTCCCGTCGTCTACAACTCCAACGGGTACGACTCGGCCGCAACCCTCCGCCTCCTCGACGGGATCGTGGACATTTACCTGCCCGACCTCAAGTATGCCGACGAATCCTCCGCGGACGAACTTTCCCGGGCCGTGGGCTACGTTCCCAACGCCCAGGCGGCCCTCACGGAAATGTGGCGCCAGGTGGGGCCACTCCAAATCGATGAGCAGGGCGTTGCGAGGCGAGGCCTCCTCGTCCGGCACCTCGTTCTCCCCAACGGCCTCTCCCAAACCCGCGAGGTTCTCACCTTTCTCTCCGAAAGCTTCGGAGCGGGAGTCGCCGTCAGCCTCATGGCCCAATTCTACCCGTGCCATCAAGCCTCGGGCCATCCTCTCCTGGGGCGCCCCATCGGCAGCGGCGAGTACGCCCGGGCCCTCCAAGCGCTTGAAGCGGCAGGAATCACCGAAGGATACGTCCAGGAGCTTTCCGCTCCCGATCACTACCTGCCCGACTTTTCGAGGGATGGCCACCCCTTCGAGACCTGATCTATTAGGGGATTCGGCATATGCGGGGACACGGAGATGAGGTGATGACGGGATTCGGAGATGCCGGGATGCCGAAATGCCGGAACTCCGAGATGCCGGAATGAGAGATAAGCCCGGCACGGCCTCGGGGATCATTTCCGTAATCCCCTCATCTCCTCATCACGTCCCTCACCTCAGATCTTTCTCCGTCCATCCTCCGCGCAGGGTGCGGATCCTGAGGCGGCACTCGGGGAGGCTGAAAATGACCGTTCGTCCTTGGCGGCCGCCTGTCTCGTCGGTGGCGAGCGGGATGCCTTGGTCTCTGAGGATGCTCCGCAGGGAGTCCACGTTTCGGGCGCCCACCCCCGTTTCCAGGTCCATCTCCGACTCAAACATCTTCGCTCCGCCCACGAGCCCCGCGCGCAAATGGGCCGGTTTTGCCCCGAGGTCGCAAAGCCCGGAGCGCAGCGCTTCCAGGGCTGAAGCGGCGTACTTGGCGGGAAGATCGGTGGTGGTGTCGGTCCGGGGCCTGGAACCCGGGAGGAGGACGTGAGCCAGCCCTCCCATCCCCGTCCGCGGCTCGCAAAGGACAAGGGCCACGCAGGACCCCAGGCCATGAACCGCGAGGGCGTGGTCCCCGCCGGACACGGCCAGTTGCCCTATGAATACGCTGAGGACCGGTTTATCCCCCAAGGAAGTCCCTCACGTCGGGCTTGAGGAAAAGCTCTTCCAAATCCCTTCCCCGCACCTCCCGGCGCACCAGGTCGGCTTTGTCTTCTGGTTCGAGGAAACGGTTCACGATGAGGACCTTCTTGCCGCGGACGGTGCACAGGGCGCCGGCGCTGCGGATGCGCGAGGTCTCCCGGTAGGCTACCCCCATTTTGCCCAGAGCTTCCTTGAGTTCCTCAAGAAACGCCTCCCACTCCTGTTTCTTGAGCCGCCGGCTCATGGCCTCTCCAGGCGGGCCAGCGCATCCCCAATCTCATCATCGGAGAGCATGTGGTCCGATTCCTTGGCCAGTTTCCGCACCACGGCCACCCGGTTCGTGGTGGGCTCGAACCCGTGCTGCTTGAGCCAGTAGACCATGTTGGATTCTCCCGACATGGGTCCCACCTCGATGGTCTGGTGCTTCCCGAACCAGGAGGCGGGAACGGAGGAGTAGACGATGTCCACGAGGTCCTGGTCGCCCTTGCGCAGCGCCTTGAGGATGGCGGCGGCGTGGATTCCCGTTCCGGTCCTGTAGGCGTCGCGGCCGAAGACGGGGTAATCGATGGGAATGGGCACGCCCGCCCAGCGCGCAACCCATTCCACGTACTCGGGGAGGCGCGACAGGTCGCCTTCCCACAGCCCTTGGAGTTTCAGGTTGACCATGATCAAGTCGAGGGGCGTGTTCCCCACCCGCTCGCCCAAACCCAGGGCCGAGCCGTGGAGGCGATCGGCGCCCGCGTCCATGGCCGCCAGCGCCGTGGCGAGCCCCAGTCCGCGATCCATGTGCCCGTGCCAGTCCAGCTTTGCCTCGGCACCCGTCTTGGCGATGACATCCTTGAGGAAGGCCACGAGACGGCGGGCGCCGGCGGGTGTGCAAAAGCCCACCGTATCGGCGACGCAGATGCGGCTCGCGCCGCAGCCGATGGCCGCGCTGTAGAGCTCGCTGAGAACTTCGGGCCTCGCCCGCGTCGTGTCCTCCGTCACGAACATGACGGGCAATCCCGCGGCCCTGACCTCCGATACGGAATCCCGTGTAGCCTTAAGCAGGAAGTCCAGATCCCAACCTTCCGCGTATTGGCGGACGGGGCTCGATCCGATGAAAGTTGCCACCGTGATGGGCAGGCCCGCCTTTTGAGAGATGTCGATAATGGGCCTGATATCCCCGCTTACGGTGCGTGCCGCGCAGTTCGCTTCAAGGGGAAGCTTGGAACGGACGATCTCCTTGGCCAGGTAGAGGGCGTCTTCGGTTACGTGGGGGCCGGAGGCGGGCTGGCCGATGTCTACGGCGTGGACTCCCAAGGCCGCCAGGAGATGAAGAAAATCCCGCTTGGCCTGGAGGGGCGGGTTCTTGGCCGAAGGGCTTTGCAGGCCGTCCCGGAGGGTCTCGTCGTCGAGTTCTATGGGACATGGCCGGGGCGCTGACTCCCCCGTGATCCCCTCGGAGCCATTCCAGTTGTAGACCCATCGTTCCATCCGGCGCTCCCTTCCCCCTCATGAAATTCCGTGCTTTGCGCTACCTACCGCCCCGTGAAGGCCGGCTTGCGCTTTTGGAGAAAGGCCTGCGTCCCTTCCTTCATATCCTGCGTGGCGCAGCACAAGCCGAAAAGGGTCGCCTCCAGGTAGCAGCCTTCTTCGAGGGGCATATCCAGGCCGGCGCTCACGGCGGAAAGGCAGTGGGCTATGGCCGCCGGGGCTTTGGATGCCATCTTCTCGGCCATGTCGGAGGCCTTGGCCAGGAGGCCGCCTTGCGGCACGACTCCATTCACGAGGCCCATCTCGAAGGCGCGCCTGGCGTCGATGCGATCTCCCGTAAGCACGAGCTCCAGCGCCCGGCCCCGCCCCACCAGGCGGGCGAGGCGCTGGGTGCCTCCGTAGCCGGGAATGACGCCCAGGCTCACTTCGGGCTGTCCGAACTGGGCGTTCTCTGAAGCGATTCGCACGTGGCATGCCATGGCGAGCTCGCATCCGCCGCCCAGCGCAAAGCCGTTCACGGCGGCGATGACGGGCTTCGCCAGCGTCTCTATCGTCCGGAAGAGCTCTTGGCCGAAGAGGGCGAACTGCCGCCCCGTCTGCGCGTCGAGGTTCGCGATCTCGGAGATGTCCGCTCCGGCCACGAAGGCCTTCTCGCCCGCCCCCGTGAGGACCACGGCGCGCACGGCAGGGTCATGGGCTGCCTCCGAGAAACCCGCCTTCAATTCCTCCAGGGTGAGCCGGTTCAACGCGTTGAGCTTGTCCGGGCGGTTGACCGTGATGAGGGCGTAGGCTTCTTTCCTCTCATAAAGCACGTTGGTGAGGTTCATGATTGCTCTCCCTGTGATGGGGTGGGTTCAAGGGGAACCGGCCCGCCGCCGCTTTCTTCGCGGAGGAGGGGCTCGGAGGTCACGGTTTCTCTGTCTGGCCGCACTCGACGAACTTAAAACGCAGCATGCCGAACCCCACCTGGGCCCCCGATTTGATGGCCGTCAGCACGCCCGTGGGAATCCGTTTGCCGTTGATGAAGGTGCCGTTGAGGGTGCCCACCTCTTCGGCGAGATAGAACTGGCCGTTGCTGCAGATGAGTTTGGCGTGCCTGCGCGAGACGCTTCGCTTCACGTCCTCTTCGGTCAGATCTACGTCCGGGGTGACACCCGTGACCGGGTCCTTGCGCCCCACGAGGGAGATCTCCCGGTAGATGGGGAAGACCTTGAGGGATCCCTCCGTCATAAATTCAGCGAGCACGGGGGGCTTGTCCTCACTTTCAGTGGGGGCGACAGGAATCTCCCGCTCATCCGCCGGGACGGCCACGGCTTGCCCTTGGCTGGCGAGGGAGAGCTCGAGTTGGTCCGTGGTCTCTCGCAGGCGCTTGGAAATTTTACGGAGCATGCGCACGGCGATCTCGATGTTGCTCTTGATCATCTGGTCGAAGGTGGCGCCGTTGATGACGATGAGCTCGGCGTCTTCCAGGACCGCCGCCGTCGCCGTTCGTGGCAGGCCTTCTAGCAGGCTCATCTCCCCAAAGAAATCGCCCTTCTCAAACACCCGCAGGAACCGTTTTTCGTCGCTGATGTTGCGGAACAATTCGACCTGACCGGACTGGATCACGAACATTTCGGCTCCGGGATCGCCCTCCTTGAAGACGATCTCACCCTTGCGATACGGGACGATGAAGTCGCGCAGCGGGTTTGCCATTCCCCTCCCTCGTCTGAGAGCTTCAGTCTAGATCAAAGCCAGCCTTCCGGGCAACGAGGTCACGGCGCGGCCTTGGGCACGGAGACCACCAGCTGCCCCGACTCCGCGTCGTCCACCTTCTGCATGAAGGAGGCGAACTTCGGGTACTGCGGGGGCCAGACGATCTGGTAGGGCATCTGGACCTGCCGCTCCACGGCGATGGATCCGTCCTTGGCCGTGGCGTGAATCCGGTAGCTCCCGAAGGGTGTTTTCGCATCCAAGTTCGGCATGGCGTACTCAAAGGTGGCTCCAGGGGGCAGTTTCAGGGTGAATGTCTGGTTCAGAAAGATGGGCGCCCCCGTGGTCAAGGGAAGCTTGCGTTCCCTGAGGCTTGCGAACGCCTGGCCCAGCCGAAGGGCCGGGAGAGGATCGGACACCGTTAAGTGGCCGTCGTCCGGGGGAGCATAGCCGTGGACGAGAACCGTGTAGTCCCACGTCAGGGGTTTGAAAGCGTCCTCCATGTTCTCCAGGTGCATATCCAAAAGATCCAAGTTCCCGTACTGCTTGGAGAGGGCCATCTGGATCGCCTGCCGCCACTGATCCTTATCCATCTTCGTGAGGGAACCCCTCAGGCTCTCCCCTGCTTCCGGATCAAGGACCTGCCGGTGCTCGATGCGCAGGTCGCCGTCGGGAGAGAGCTCCCGGGTCTCCTCCTCGAGTGCATCGGTCCATGCTTTGAAGTTCGCGGGGATGTCTACCTCGCGCCAGGGCTCCGCCTTGCTTAGGTCCATGGCCCTCGCTCCCTGCAAATACCAGGGCGGGACGAAGGGATCGCGGTAGGGGCTTCCCAGGGTCAGGTATTTGGCTCCCCCGGGCAGGTCGACGCGCAGGACCGGGGTGGAGAACTGCCCGATCCGCGCGAGATCTTCTCGGTACACGCGGTCAGGCACCGTTTCCGCCACCAGGACATCGAAGGGGATGTGGGCGAGGGTCAGGAACGCCGCGGCGGGCGTGAGGCGGCTCCCCTGGCGCGTCAAAAGCGTCTGGGTCGGATCCTGCCATCCCGCTCCCCGATCGCCGTCCACCTGTTTGAGCAGGTAGCTGATGATCTTGTCGAGTTTCTCTTCGGGAGCCTTGGCGTCGCCCACGGCCTCGGCGTAGCGATGCTCGATCTCGGGGGTGATCTGGAAGGCCCCGGTGACCCCGTCCTTGAGGTACCGCCCCAGGTCGGGCCAGCCGATGCCGCCCACCGCTTCCACCAGCGGCACGAAGAGCATCCTGTTGGGCGTGTCCGGCTCGGGGGCGATGCGCGGCATGTCTCTGTAATCCCAATCCCTCCAGGTGTACCCCCCGCCGCTGCCTTTCTTGGCCGGTCCCGGGAGGTTCTGCTCGTAGAACTGCATGGGGATGGAATCGGGCCATTCCAGGTACCACTGGGTCCGGTGAAAGGGCTTTTCCAGGTCCTGGAACAGGTAGACCTGCGCCGTCACGTAGGCGTTGCGCTTCACGCCCGAAGGCCGCTTGAGCGTGATGTATTCGTATTCGATGATGTCCCCCGCCTCCACCCCCTGCATGCTCACCGTGTCCTTGTCGGGGATCTGCTCTGGCTCGAGGATGCTCCCGTCGGGCTTGACGGTCCTGAGCGTGAGGATGACTTGGCCGGGAAGGGACTGCTCGCTTTCCCGGTCCACCCCCTCCTTGTTGTTGACCCGGATGATGCCGTGGTAGCGCTCGATGGATGAGCCGTCCTTCTGGACGCGGGTGAACATCTGGTCCAGCAGAAGGGACGAGGGAGCGGCCTCGGGCGCCTTGCTCGTGTCCTGGGCCAGAACCTTCGCCAGATCGAGCTGGCGGTTCTGGAAAGGAAGAGGCTCGCCCATGGCCCACCGGCCCATGTCCACCTGGAAGGCGTCGGGCTTCACTTCCTTGAGTTTCTCCCAGGCCTTGAAGGCCGCGGCCCTGTCTCCCGAGAGGAAGCAGGCATTGGCCAGCTCGAGCGAGTAGTCCACGTCGCTCGGGTCAAGGGCAACCAGAACCTTCAACCGGTCACGGGCGGAAGCGTAGTCGCCCGTTTTCATGTCGAGCTTGGCCAGCTCCTCGTAAAATCGCCGGTCCGGATCGCCGTAGCGGCGGATCTCGGTTTCGAGGAGTTTGTGGAGATCGGCCCACTGGCGCGTGGTCCTGTAGTAATCCTCCCACTCGCCGTCGGCGTTGCGCAGGGCCGCCAGCCGGGTGATGGCCGCCTCTTGAGAGACCGTATCGGGAATGCGCTGGTAGAAGGCGATCCAGGCCGATTCCACCGCTTCGCACGCGGGGTGGTACGAAGACGCCGACTCCAGGACGACCCGCGCCTGGTGGAGCCACCCCCTGGTTTCGAACTCGCTGGCCAGTGTAAGGAACCACCGGGGGTCCTCGGGCACCTTGTCCACGAGGCGGGAAAGGGTCGCGAGGTTGTCGTCGCTGTCCGAGTTCGCCGCCTGCAACAGGGCTTTGAAATAGAGCGCCAGCGCCGCGTCAGGATCCGAGGCGAGGGCCGATTCCACGGCCTTGTCGGCGCGGCTCTGGGCGATCTTGTCGGGCAGGTCGTCCGCCTCAAGCAGATACATCCGGGCCACCCAAAGGTTCCAGGCCAGGCACTTGGGCTCAGCGGCGGCCGCATCCTCCATCTCCAGGCGTCCGCGGGCCACGTCGCCCCGCCAGCGGTGCCAGAGGGCCAGGAACCCCTTATACCGGGGATCCTGTTCCGCGAGGCCCGCCATACGGCCTCCACGCCACTCGCCTTGGTCCTCGAATCCCGCGGGTGGGACGACCTGGAGGACTCCTCCGGCGGACCACGAGACCTTCAGCGGATTTCCCCTCGCGTCCAGAAGGGCGATGTGCACGCCCTCATCTCCGCGGATGCCGTGAATCTTCACGAGGAGCCTGTGGGCCCCCGGCCGGAGAAGCACCTGGCGGATCGCCGTCGGATCCTCCTGAACCTTGAAGATATCTTTCGTGAAGAGGGGCTTGTCATCCAGCACCACCCGGAAGCTCTTGGAGGCGTTGAAATAGAGGAGAGCCGGTGAAGACTCCGATACGGTGAAGGGGATGAGGGCGTAGTAGTTGAATTCTTTTTCCTTGGGGGTCGTGTACGCGGGAGGGCGGCACTGGAGCCCCTCCAGTTCGGAGTAGGACCACTCTCCCAAAACGAATCGTCCCCGTTCTTCGGCCCCTACCTCGTAAAACGAGGTTCGGCTTAGTTCGGTGCTCGCCTTGGAGAAAAAGGCGCTCGGCACGAAGCCAGCCCGGCGCATGGCCTCCATTCTCGCGGCCCGGTCTCCACTACGTCCCGCGAGCTGGTACGCCAACCAGCGGAGGTTGAACCTCACGAGGGGATCCGTGTCGGGCCGCTCGGTCATGAGCGGAAGGGCCGCTGTCACCAAGCTGGTCGTGGCGCGGTTGAACGTCGCGTCATCACTCACGACGTCTTCGAGGAGAAACGCCAAGGGATCCGCGGGTGCGCTGCGCAGCCCGTCCAAGGCCGTCACCATGGCCTTCTCCCGCTGCCCCTGGGCCTGCTGGAGGAGCGTGAGGCCGTAGGCCGCCGCCGCGTCCGACGCGTTGGCATCCAGGTCGCGTTTGAACGCCGCCTCGGCCTGGGCCAGCGGTGCACCCGCAAGGAGCGCGTCCCATCCCGTGGAAGCCTGGGCCCCCACGCAGGCCGCAAAGGCGATGCTCGTCAAAACCAAGGCGCGGAGCGTTCCCGCCCGCCGCTGTATGCTCATGGCTGTCCTCCCGGGAGGGCGATTCGGATGCGCTCGTCAGCCAGCTTGTCCACCTGCTGGCAGAAGGTCCTGAAGGCTTCGTAATCTGAAGGCTCGACCCGCCGAACCGCCAGCGTCACGGTGACGCCCACGGTGATCCGTTGGCCGTCCTGCTTCACGGTTCGAGTGGCGCCTCCGAAGGGACCATCCACGGCCAGGTCCGAGGTCGGAGCCGCCACGGCGCCGGGCGGAAGGGTATAGGCTACCGTGTACCGTTGCCGCCACGGGTAGTCCACCACCAAGGGCAGGGTTCGGACCTGAAGGGAGGCGTACTGGCTCGAAAGGTTCAGCCGGCCCAGCCAGATGGGCGCCGTGAGCCGGTCTTTGCCGTCGGGCCTGAACATTTGGCCGAAGACGCCTTCGTATTGGATGGTCACGGGTGTGGAGAGGTCGGCCAGCGGGCCGAACTTGACGGCCGTGAGGTGGGTCCCCGGGAAAGATCCTGACAGGTCCTTCTCGAGTTGCTCCCTCTGCTTCTCCGGGTCCTGGTAGCGGCGCCTCACCCAGGAGCACTCCTGGCCCATCATGGTCACGGAGCCCTTGCCCTGCGCGTTCATGCCCGAGGCTGGTACTTGCAGCTCGTAGACCGCGTCGTAGGCGTTGTCGCCCGCTTGATCCACCGGAGTTTCGACGCGCTTGGTACGGCCATCGGGCCACACCAGTTGGACCCAAACACCCTGGTCCTGGTAGGGAAGCTCGCGGAGGCCCGAATATTCAGCCGTGCCATCGAGGAAAAGGTTCAGCTCAGGCACGTAGCAGATGGCGTGGTTGAAAATCGCCAGGGAGGCCGGGCTCTCCGCGATGGCTCCATTGTCCCGGGTGCGCGTGAGCACCATGCACGCGTCGAAGCCCGCCTGCCTGAGCATGGCCGCCATGAGAATGGCCTTGTCCTTGCAGTCACCAAATCGGCGGTCGAAGATCTGCTTGACCTTGTAGGGCCGGAACCCGTGGACGCCAAACTCGAGGCCCACGTAGTGGGTCTGCTGCACCACCCAGCGGTGGATCGCCTCCACCTTGGCCTCAGGCGTCTTCGCCCCATCCACGAGTTCCGCCACCTTGGCCTTGATCTCGGGGGTCACGTCCCACTGGTCGGCGATGAACTGCGCGTACCAATGGCCCAAGGCGTCCCAGTCCTTGAAGGTGGAGAGATGGAGGTACGGGGCGACCTCGGTGAAGCCCGGCATGTCGGGCTCCTGCTGAATGCGGGGAATGTTTCTGGAGACCCACCTGTAGGACTTGCGGCCCTTCATCGTCACGACCATGGGCTGCGAGTCGATGCCCTTGGCCTCGATGTAGAGCGGAAAGTCCTCGGGCATGATGAGGGTGTACTGCTTTTCCAGGATGGGCAACATCCCGGCGAAGGGAACCAGGTCGCCAAAGTATCGGCCGTATTCGTTCTGCTCGCCCACGTCGGCGATCTTGTATTCGATCCAGATGCGGTCCCCCGGCGCGAGAGAGGGGAAATTCAGGATCAGGTTCCGGTTGCGGTAGTAAAGCCTGTACTGGGGGTCGGAGAGGGCGTCGGTGACCATGGTCTGCGCGTGGACACGCCGGCCGTCGGCCTTCAAGATGCTCGCCTCGATGATCCTCACGTCCTGCCGGTCCGGATCGAAGGCCACGGGCCAGCTCTGCATCTGCTGCGCCGCACCCGGTTGGAGCACCTGAATCACACGCTGCACGTATCTCGTGGAGAGGCCGCTCTGCTCCACCTTCACCGCCGTGTTGTCCAGAAGGACCACGGCTTGCTGGCCCGAGAATGCGCCCAGGTCTGAAGGGATGTCCTTGGCTTCCACCCGGTAGCGAGCCTCGAACGTCTCCTCATGTGGCTTGAGGAACGCCACCTTGCGCTTGACCCCCTCCATCTGGGGCCTGAGGATGAGGGCCTGCTGATAGGCGGCGAGGGCTCCCTCGCGGTTGCCCTCGGCCTCAAGGATGTCCCCCATGAGCTCCTGTCCTTCGGGCCAGTCCGGCGCCCATTGGAGGACCGGGGCGAAAGAGTCGCGCGCCTCCCCTTCCCTGCCCAGGGCCATGAGGTAGCTGGCCTTCCTGAAGGCCACGCCCCGATCCACCGGGAAGCGGGCTGCCATCTGGCTGAGGAGGTCCAAGGCCTGAGGGGTTTTGCCTGAGGAGATGAGATCCGAAGCCACGGCGTACCACGCGCCCGTGTCGGTCTGGTGGCTCAACCGGTACGCGTCCAGCGCCTTCGCGGCGGCGTCCGACTGTCCCGTGGCCTTGAGGGCCTCGATGACCCCTTCCTGCACCGCCGTGCAGAGCGGGTGCTTCTCGTAGAGCGCGCTGAGATCTGCCGCGCCTTGTCCGGCGGAAGCGAACTGAAGGAGCGCCGTGTCTTCGATGACCTGCAGATAGGCGCCGGACGGGTCCGATTTCCGGGCCTTCCGGATGTAGTCCAACGCCGGGAACGGCATGCCACGGCGAAGGTAGTACCGTCCCATGCGCTCCAGGGCCATGGGGTCCGCGGGATTGAGGTCGAGGGCCTTTTGAAAAGCCGCGCGGCGCTTGTTCGAATCGCTCTCGGCGTCCCCGAGGGCGATCCAGAGCTCTCCGTCCTTCCCGGCCCCCTCCGCCGCCTTCCTCAGCAACTGGATCTGCGGGTCCTCAACCCGGTCAAACGTTTTCTCCACCACGAGGTACTGCCCCAGGAGAGCCTCAGATCGCGGCGAGGGAGCCTTCTTCTCCATGGCCCGCAGGCGCGCCTCAGGATCGTTCACCGCCATGTCCTTGGGAGGCGCGCCCTCCTTGGCCAAGATTGCCGCGCGGTCTTCCTTGACCTCGGCGGGATCAGCGACCGCCTTCCATCCGGCCAGGGCGTTCCCTGCGCCGTCCGTGATCCTCAGCGCGAAATTCCAGCCCGCCTCCTGATTGCAAATCTTCACGAGCACCGCGTTCCAGCCTTTGCTGAGCGTGCACGGATCGGCATACTGGTCGAAGGCCCGCCCGTTGTAATTTTTCCGTGCCGCCACAAGATCGCCGTTCACCCAGAGTTTGTAAGCCTCGTTGTACCCTCCGCGGAGAACCGCGGGGGTATCCTTGGCCACCCAGATGAACGTCAGCGCGTAGCCGAGCACCTTTTCGGACGGAGTCATGAGCTGGTCCATGGGCACGAGGCCCGCCTCGGCGGGAACAGGCATGCCTCGCCAGGACACCGTGTGGCCCTTTCCTTGGAAGCTTCCTTCCCATGGGAACCCGCTTTCGGGAGGATAGGCCGTATCGAAGCCCTGCTTGTTCTCGTCGTCGAAGGGGCCCACGACCCGCCAAACCCGCACGTATCCGAGCCCTTCGTCCAGGCGGGCCGCGTCGTTCCAGCGCCCCGTGGAGCGGTAGAGGGAAGCCAAGAGGCTGGTGGCATGGGCCTTGAGTTCGGGATCCGTGTCAGGGGCACCGATGAGTTTCAGGAGAGCAGCTTCGAAGGTTCCTGAGCCGTCCTGAACGTCCAGGAGCGCTTCGGCCCTATAGAGCACGACGATGCCCGCCGGAGAAGCCCGCTGCTCCCAGAGGGCCTTGAGCTCGGCGTCGAAGAGGGCGCCCACCGTCTGGGATGCCGCGGCAGACAAAGCCGCGGCCAATGAGACCAAGAGAACCAGGACCCGGCGGATCTTCATCACGTACCCCTGAGGAAGCGCGGCCGCAAGGAGATCAAACCCTCCTTCGCGGCGGCGATGACACCAAGAAGCCTCTCCTTGTCCCTGGAAAGTCTACCACTGAGGGCGAGAGGGTTGGATGCATGGTTGGAATGGAACACCGAGTCGCGAAGGTTCAGCCCCTCCACAAGGATTTGAAGCTCCTCCAGGATGCCTTCGTCGCCGGGCATGTGAAAACGCCCCGCCGCCATCTGCCGGTGCAACGGAGCTTGTGGCACGTCAAACCAGGTCAGTGCCGAAAGGTAGCCTGGCTGCATGAGATTGGCGGCTCGGGCGGTGGCCCTGGCGTGCTCCGCCCCGCCCTCCACACCGCCTAAACCGAGCAACACCATGACGGAAGATTTCATGCCCGCCGCGTGGCCCTTCAGGACTGCCTCCACCGCCTCTGCCGAGGTGGCGCCTTTGCCTACCCGCCGCAACACCTCGTCGCTTCCCGATTCCAGACCCAGATAGAACAGGCACAGCCCCAAGGCGCGCAGGGTGGCCAGCTCGCCGGCGCTCTTCTGAAGCAGGTTCATGGGAGTGGCGTAGAGGCTCACCCGGTGAAGACGCGGGAACGCGGCGCGGAGCGCCTTAAGAACCGCCGTGAGCACCTCCACGGGCGCGGCCATGGCATCACCGTCGCCCAGGAAAACACGCGAGGTGTCCGGCCAGCGAGCCGCCGCCTCCGAAATGTCCTCCAGCACCTCCGTCACGGGCCGGACATAGTAGGATTTGTTCCGGTACATGGCGCAGAACGTGCACGCGTTATGGGAGCAACCCACGGTTACCTGGAGAATGAGGCTCTCGGATTCCGAGGGAGGCCTGAAGACGGGTTCGGCGTAATGCATCGTGCCTCGATCCAAGGTGCAGTGTACCCGCCCCTTACGGTCTCGTCAAAGGTCTCGGCTTTGGCTTCTGAGCATCGGGCGCGCGGACGTAGAGAGGAAGGAGGAAAACGGGAGCACGTCCCGCCGCCAGAGCCATTCGGGCGGCCCGCGCCGCCGGGATGGCGAGGTTAGGTATAGCCGGCTGGACGCGGCACGCGCCGGGCCATGTACTCACGAGCGGTGCGCCGTCTCCCACGGCCCATGCGGGCTCGGGGCTCAGCGCCAACACGTCGTCCGGAGACACGGCCAAGAGGCCTCCCATGGGCTTCGTCCCCTGCGGGCCTTTTTGGAAGAGGCGGGCGTAGACCTGGCGGCGCCTGGCATCCAGAAGCGCCCATCCGAGGCCTTCTCCCGCCCCCGCTTCCGCGAGGGCCGTGAGGCTGTCCACGCCGAAGGCGGGAACGCCCAGAGCCTTGGACAACCCTTCCGCCGCGGCCAGACCCACCCGCAGCCCCGTGAAGGAGCCAGGACCCAAGACAGCGCCCACGGCGGCCAGCTCTTCCCGTCTGAACCCGGATTTTCTCAAGAGCGCATCGAGGGCCGGCACGAGCCGCGTCGTATGGGTGAGGACTTCTTCCTGAACCTGGGCTCTGACATCGCCATCCTCCCCCAACACCGCCAGGTTGAGCCACTTGGTGCAGGTGTCCAGTCCAAGAATCAGTCCCTTTCCCACGCGCTTCCTCCCTCACTGAAAAAAAACGGGGCCCGCGGCGCGGGCCCCGCTCTTGAGTCTATTGAACGGCACACCAGCGGCTAATTGAACATCTCGGCGACCTTGGCGATGCCGGGTATGGGCCATTTCTCTCCGGCGAAGGCCTTGATCCAGCCCATGATCATTCCGCCCCACGCTAAAACGATGATGAAGAGCCATCCGAGGCAACTCAGGATCCATCCCACGAAGGGAATCACCATGATGATGGCCGTGGGCACGCAGAGAATGATCACCGTCAGAGCCAAAGCCAAGCCCTGCCTGGCGTGCCAGTAGACGTATTCCTTCTGGGGATCGGATCGCTTGTCTTTGAACATGAAAAAGGGAATCAAGGACAAAATACCGAAGTAGGCGAGAAAGAGATGAATCTTGTCCTCGTCGCTATAGGGCTTCCCGGTTCCCACTGCCTCGTTTTCTCCCATGGTTACCTCCCAATGTGTTTAGCATGCCATGCTTCTTCATCGCGCGCAACAAGCTCGCTGCCCGGTCGTGACGAGGGTCACACTTCCTGGAACATATAGGGCCTCAAGCAATCCAGCCGCGCTTCGTAGTCCCCGGGGTGGACGAACCACGTGGCGGCGGCCACGCTCGAGAGGAGGGAATTGCCGTCCTGGGGCGTGTAGCAGAATCCCGTGACCTGATTGCCCTTGACGTGGAGGGATTTCACAGGCAGGACCGTTTCGTTGAGGATCCGGCCGTAGTGTCCGTGGTCCCGTCCAAAAGAAAAGACGGCGTTGGAGGATTTTTTATACGTCACCGCCATTCGGCGATTTTCCGCCACCGCCCTGAGGAGTCCTTCCGTGGTGGGCGCCTTCTTCAGGCGAAGCTGGAACCAGATGGCGTGCATGTACTGCGTGTTGAGCTTGATGGCCGAGGAGAAGAGATCCAGATCCAGGCCCAGCGTCTTGAAAAGATGCCAGGCGTCGCGGGCGTGGTGCGTGCCGAAATCGGGATCCTCGTGCTTCCCCGCCTGGGGCGAAGGCACGTAGGAGGAGTCCTGGCTTATGTCGTTGGCCCTTCGCATGCAAACGAAGCGGCCCTCTTCCAGATTGCCAAGGCTCGCGCCGTTGTCCATGGCCAGGGTGTGGACGATGACCGCCAGATTGTGGGTGTTGCAGGAGACCACCTGGATGAACTTGTCCTCGCCGGGCTCCAAGGCTTTGTCATTCACCCCGCGGGCGTACATTTTGCCGAAGCCGAATTCGCTGCCTTGGGCAATGAACCCCTTCACCTTGTTCTGGACGGGGAGGTAGAGCTTGGCTTTGTTGTCGTTTCCCACGGGGGTGCAGTCGATGACCACCGTGGCCCGTTCCAGGGCGTCGCCGCTGCTCAGGGACGGAGTGAGCCCCAGGTTGACGAAACCGTCCCACCCGTCCCCGTCGGCCGCCAAACGCGCGCCGCTCTCCAGGAGAGCCCTGACCTTGGACCGATCCTCGATAAGAGGCGTCCTCTTGTAAAAGGTCACCTCGTCGAAGCCCAAGGCATCCTTCATGTGGCACAGCAGCCCGATGAGGGGCTCGCCGATGGTGCCCGTACCCACCACGTGGACGATCGACGGCATGGAGATCTCCAACTTTCCCTAGGTCCCCTCTTGCCACGAGCCGAGGTACGCCACCTGCTCGGGCGTGAGGACGTCCATCCCGTACCCCATGGTTTTGAGCTTGATCCTGGCGATCTCCCGGTCGATCTCCTCGGGGATCACGTGAACCCCCTTGGCCAGACCATCCTTGTGCTGGAGAATCCACTCGGCGGAAAGGGCCTGGTTGGCGAAGGACATGTCCATGACCATGGCGGGGTGTCCCTCGGCCGCGGAGAGGTTCACCAGGCGCCCGTCGGCGAGGACGTAGACCTTCCTGCCGTTGGCCAGGGAGAACTCCTCAACAAAATCGCGGACGAGCTGGCGGGACGAGCACTGGTTATACAGGCCCCCGTCCAGCTCCAATTCCACGTTAAAGTGGCCGCTGTTGCACACGATGGCTCCATCCTTCATGGCGAGGAAGTGCTCCATGCGGATGACGTGCTTGTTGCCCGTGACGGTGATGAAGAGGTCGCCCACGGGAGCGGCCTGGGCCATGGGCATGACGCGGAACCCGTCCATGACCGCCTCGATGGCCTTGACGGGGTCCACTTCGGTGATGATGACGTGGGCGCCCATGCCCTGGGCCCTCATGGCCACGCCCTTCCCGCACCAGCCGTAGCCCGCGATGACCACGGTGGAACCCGCCAGGAGCATGTTGGTCGCGCGGATGACGCCGTCCAGCGTGGACTGGCCGGTGCCGTAACGGTTGTCGAAAAAGTGTTTGGTCATGGCATCGTTCACGGCGATGATGGGGTAGTCCAGGACCCCTGCCTTGGCCATGCTCCGCAGGCGGATGACTCCCGTGGTGGTTTCCTCGGTGCCCGCCACGACCGCCGCGAGGGCGTCCTTCCGATCGCTGTGGGCCAGGGAGACCAGGTCGGCTCCGTCGTCCATGGTGATGGTGGGTTTGGAGTCCAGGACCGCGTTCAGGTGCTTGTAGTAGGTGGAGTTGTCCTCCCCCTTGATGGCATAGGTGGATACGCCAAAATCCTCCACGAGGCTCGCCGCCACTTCGTCCTGAGTAGACAATGGGTTGCTGGCGCAGAGGGCCACTGAGGCTCCTCCCGCCACCAGCGTGCGCATGAGGTTGGCCGTCTCCGTGGTGACGTGGAGGCACGCCCCGACCCGGACGCCCGCCAGGGGTTTTGTCAGCTCAAAGCGGGCCCGAATGTCCGCCAGCACGGGCATGCTCCTGTCCGCCCAAAGAATTCTTGCCTTACCCTTCGCGGCCAGGCCGCGGTCCTTCACGTCGCCGTGGATCACGATGCACTCCCCTTCCTGTTTGGGGCGCGAAGCGCCTTGAGGTTGCGGGCTTGATGGGTCTTCTCCCAGATGAACTCGGGGAGCTCGCGCCCGAAGTGTCCGTAATTGGAGGTCTTGCGATAGATGGGGCGCCGGAGCTGCAAGTAGTCGATGATCCCCTTGGGGGTGAGAGGGAAAATGGCGCGGATGGCCTTTTCGATCGTCCCTTGGTCCGCCTTGCCCGTGCCAAAGGTCTCGACCATCACCGAAACGGGGTCCGCCACGCCGATGGCGTAGGCGAGCTGGACTTCAGCCCTCTCCGCAAGCCCGGCCTTGACGATGTTCTTGGCGATGTGGCGCGCCATGTAGCAGGCGGACCGGTCCACCTTGGTGGGATCCTTGCCCGAGAAGGCTCCGCCGCCGTGGCGGCCCATCCCGCCATAGGTGTCCACGATGATCTTCCGGCCCGTGAGGCCCGTGTCGCCCTGGGGGCCGCCCGTGACGAAGCGCCCCGTGGGGTTGATGTGAAAGGCCGTATTCTTGTCCAGCATGTCCGCGGGGATCACCTCGCGGATCACCATCTCCTCGATGTCCTTCTCGAGTTTCCTGCGCTTCACGTCGGGATCGTGCTGGGTAGACAGGACCACGGCGGTGACCTTCTTGGGCCGTCCGTTTTCGTACGCCACGCTCACCTGGCTCTTGCCGTCGGGCCGAAGGTACTCCAGAAGGCTCTTCTTGCGCACCTCGGCCAGGCGCTCCGTGAGGCGGTGGGCCATGTATACGGGGAAGGGCATGAGGGTCTCGGTCTCGTCGCACGCATAGCCGAACATGAGCCCCTGATCACCCGCCCCGCCCGTGTCCACACCCATGGCGATGTCGGGCGACTGGGGGTCGATGGCGGAGATGACGGAGCAGGTATGGTAGTCAATGCCGTACTCGCTCTGGGTGTAGCCGATATCTTTGAGAACGGAGCGGACGAGATTCGGGACATCCACGTACGCCGTGGTGGTGATTTCGCCGGCCACGAAGGCAAGCCCCGTCGTGACGAGCGTTTCGCAGGCCACGCGGCCCATGGAATCCTGCTCGAGGACCTTGTCCAGGACGGCATCGCTGATTTGATCCGCGATTTTGTCCGGGTGGCCTTCCGTGACTGATTCGGAGGTGAAAAGAAAGTCTTTGGCCATAGTGTCCCTTCTAAATAAGAGGTGGAACTTGGGTATGGAACCGATCGTCCACTTGCTTGATCACCCGGTCCCCTGATCAACGAATTACTTTCGCTTTCAGCGAAACCTTCCCGTCCTGGCTTTGGACCGAAAAAACCACGTCCTTGCCCGCGTATTTCAGAAGGATGGCTTCGCGTTGCTTCCTGAGATGGGATTCGAAGGCATTGTAATCCCACTCCGGGACCATGCCCACCTGCAACCTAGCCGTGATGAACTCCTCATAGAGGCGGCGCACCGGCCTGGCCCCGTTCTCCTTGGACCCGGATGGGGGCGGGGCGGGCGATGAAGGATCCGATGTCGGGGACGGCGACGGCGCCGCCGGGGTTGCAGGCAGGCCCTTTTCCAGCTCATAGAGGGCCCTTTTCGCCTGGCGAAGGGGGCCTGCGAACCGCGGATCATCCGCCAGACCCTCCTCCTTGGCTCGCAACCATTTGTTCCACTGCTCGCAGTGGAGGCTGAAGGTGCTCGCGAAGGTGTTAAAAAGAAACTGCTGGGACATGCGGTTCAGGGTCCCGTTGCTGTAATGGCGAACCAGGCCCTCAAGTTCGGCCCGCTCCCTGGTGGGAGGGCCCTTTCTGGAGCCGGCGAAGTACAAGTCGTACTGGTGCTTTAGGACGCCGAAAAGGTCCTGCATGCGCTTGATGTCCGCGTCGAAGTTGACCTCCGCCATCCTGAGCCGCTCCTAGGAAGCCTACACTTTACACTATGGCTCCAGAAGCCTCAAGTGCCAGCCCTATCATGGGATTGGACCCCCTCTTGCGGGGGTGCCGGGTCCTCGTGCCCCTCCCCTCGCCCCGGCCTCGCGGTACCGCTTACGCAGCGGGTTGGGTTGAATGGCCCAAATTCTTTGAATTCCCGTCCGTTTCGCCTTGACACCGCTCTTCGCAAAGGATAGATTCGGCCTTCGGGCGGAAGCGGCCCTAAGGTCCGGTCTCGGTGCTGCTCGGACCGTAGTCGGGTCCCGTTCGCCATGTTTAGGGGGGATCTCGTTCAACCACTTCACCTACAGATCGATGGGTTTCTGCTAGACGTTCACCCTGCGTTTTCCTGACGGGTACGACCCGACACCTTACGGAGAGGACCAATGGCGAATAAACCTTTCAATCCCTTTGAGATGGCCCAGCAACAGTTCGATGCGGTGGCGGAGAAGCTCGGTCTCGACCAGCCCACCCGCGACCTTCTTCGCAACCCCATGCGCGAGTATCACTTCACCGTCCCCGTCCGCATGGACGACGGATCCTACAAAGTGTTCCGCGGCTTCCGCATCCAGCACAGCGACGCCCGCGGCCCGTGCAAAGGCGGCATCCGGTTCCACCCCCACGAGACGGTGGACACGGTCCGCGCCCTCGCCACGTGGATGACCTGGAAGTGCTCCGTGGTGGACATCCCCCTGGGCGGAGGCAAGGGCGGCGTCATCTGCGACCCGCACAACCTGAGCGACCGCGAGCAGGAAGGCATCTGCCGCGGCTGGGTTCGCCAGATTGCGCGCAACATCGGACCCCTTCAGGACGTGCCCGCCCCCGACGTCATGACCCACGGCCAGCACATGCTCTGGATGATGGACGAGCTCGAAAAGATCATGGGCGCCAAGCTCCCCGGCTTCATCACGGGCAAGCCCGTGGGCATGGGCGGCTCTCTGGGCCGCACCGAGGCCACCGGATACGGCGTGGTTTATTTCATCCGCGAGGCCATGAAGGAGCTGGGCATCAAGATCAAGGGCGCCACCGCCTCGATCCAGGGCTCGGGCAACGTGGCCCAGTACGCCCTTGACCTCTTCGAGCAGTACGGAGGCAAGGTGATCGCCATCGCCTGCTGGGACAACAACGACAAGAAGGCCTACACCTACCGCTGCAAGGAAGGCATCAAGTTCGAGAAGCTCATGGCCGCCGTGGACAAGTTCGGCACCATAGACCCGAAGAAGGCCAAGGCGTACGGCTGGGAGAAATTGGACGGCAACGCCTGGATCGAGCAGGAGGTCACGGTCCTTATCCCCGCGGCCCAGGAAGGCATGATTACGGGCGAGAACGTGAAGAAGATCAAGCCCAGCGTCAAGATCATCGCCGAGGGAGCCAACGGCCCCACCACCATCGACGCGGACAAGGTCATCCACGAGCGCGGGATCTTCCTGGTCCCCGATTTCCTCTGCAACGCCGGCGGTGTGACGTGCTCCTACTTCGAGCAGGTGCAGTGCAACATGAACTACTACTGGCCCAAGGACGAGGTCCTGTCCAAACTGGACGAAAAGCTCACCACCGCGTTCAAGGCCGTCTCCAAGCTCGCCCGCGACAAGAAGGTCTACATGCGCGA
>JAKAKG010000146.1 GCA_021813555.1 Acidobacteriota bacterium | reverse complement strand
GGTGTCCACGAGGACTTTGCCCAGTCCGCCGATGTCCATGGCATCCCTGGACGCGAAATGGCGCAGGCCCTCCTTGATCTGGGCCTTGCATGACCTGTTGGCGCACCTCAGGATGGCCTCGCCTTCGGGTTTGTGAACGGGGCCGCCGCACACGGGGCAGGAGGTCGGGAACTGAAAGGGCACAGCCACCACGGGGCGCCGCCCGACTTCGACCCGGACCACGTAAGGGATGACGCCTCCGGCCCGCTCCAGGAGGACCGTGTCGCCTACCCGCACGTCCTTACGCCGCACCTCGTCCTCGTTGTGGAGGGAGGCGCTGGAGATGGTCACGCCGGCCACCTTCACGGGGACCAGCTTGGCCACGGGCGTCAGGGCCCCCGTCCGTCCCACCTGGATCTCGATGGCCTCCACCTGTGTTAGGGCCTGTTCCGCCGGGAACTTGAAGGCCACCGCCCAACGGGGGGACTTGGCCGTGGTTCCCGCCCGCTCCTGCAGGGCTACGGGGGCCAATTTGATGACCACCCCGTCGGCGTCGTAGGGCAGGTCGTGGCGCTTCTCCGTCCACTCGCGGCAGTAGGCTTGCGCCTCCTTAAGGCCGCGGCAGCGCCGGTGGCGGGGGTCCACCGCGAAGCCCCAGGCGGAGAGATCCTCCAGGACGGCGTCCTGGTCGGTGGGCGCGTACCCCTCGGCGTGAAGGATCTGGTAGCAGAAGCAGGCCAAAGGCCGGGAGGCGGTGACCCGCGGGTCAACCTGGCGGAGGCTTCCGGCGGCCGCGTTGCGCGGATTGGCGAAGACGCTCTGGCCGTCTTCCTCCCTCTTGGCGTTGAGGGCGGCAAAGGCCTCCACGGCGAGGTAGACCTCGCCGCGGACCACGAGCCTTCGGGGGGCGTTCTTGATGCGGGAAGGGATGTCGGAGACGGTTCGGAGGTTCCGGGTTACGTCTTCGCCCACCTCCCCGTCGCCCCGGGTGGCGCCTTGCACGAAGACCCCGTTTTCGTAGGTGAGGGCCACGGACAGTCCGTCCAGTTTGAGCTCGCACACGAACTCGAGGTCATCGCGGCCCAAGATTCTAGCCAGGCGGCCGAACCAGTCCTCGATGTCTCGTTCGTCGTAGGTGTTGTCCAGGCTTAGAAGCGGAGCCGGGTGCCGCACGGGGGAGAAGGCCTCGGCTGCCCTTCCCCCCAGGGTGCGCGTGGGGGAGTCGGGCCGGAGAAGGCTAGGAAACTGCCGCTCCAGGGCCGCCAGTTCCTTTTCGAGGCGGTCGTACTCGGCGTCGGAGATCTCCGGGGCGTCCAGTTCATAATAGAGCCGCCGGTGGCGCTCGATCTCGCTCCTCAGATCCCGGATGCGCCCTTCGACCAGAACCTTGTCCATGGCTCAAGCGGCTCCTGCTCTGGGAAGGGTAGCCCGGAACCGGGTGCCGCCCCCGGGCCGGTCCGCCAGCGAAAGATTCCCGCCGAGGCCCTCCATGATGCGGCGGGCGATGGGCAGGCCCAACCCCGTGCCGCCGGCCTTGGTGGTGAAAAAGATCTGAAAGATTTCTTCCTGTTTGTCCGGGGGAACACCGGGGCCGTCATCCTCGACATCGAAGACCCATCGGCCGTTTTCGACGTTGGCCCTGAGCACCACGTTGCCCCCGTTTTGCAGGGCCTGAATCGCGTTGAAGACGAGGTTCATGAGGGCCGTGCGCAGCAGGCTCTCGTCGGTGACCGTGACCGGGAGGTCCTCAGGGACTTCAACGTGCATATGCACGCCCCTTTGGCGGGCCTCCTCCGTCACGAGATCAGCGATGGAGTTCAGGATAAGGTTCACCTGGACGGGCTGGGGGTTGGAGGTCAGAGGCCGGGCGAAGAGGAGGAAGTCGTTGACCAGGCGTTCCAGGCGCCGGATTTCCCGCTGAATGGGCTCGATCCAGGCGTGGAGCTTCTCGGGAGCGCTGCCCGAGGTGGCCTCCTCCTCCAGGAGCTGGAGGTTCATCTGGATGGAATTGAGCGGATTTTTAACCTCGTGGGCGATGCCCGAACTGAGGAGGCCCAGGTACGAGAGGCGCTGCTGATCCTGGGCGTCGGCTTCCAGGCGGCGGGTGAGCTTCAAGAGCCTGAGGACATACGCGAAGGCCAGGGTGAGCAGGAGGGAGATGACCGCGATCAGTCCCATGATCTTGGTCACCATGTCGTTGCGGAATTGGGTGGCCTGCCGGGCCAGCACGTCCTCGCTTACGGAGAGAATGGCTGTTCCGAGCTTTCCAGGTTCAATGGGGACCTTCACCCTGATGGGAATCCGGGTGCCGGTGACGACCTCCTGCTGGCCCTTCTGCAGGCCGCTCGGATCGGCCCCGTTGAGGAGGTATCCGGCCTTCAATTGGTCCTCGTGGCGGAGAAAGTTTCCGTTTTCGTCGTAGAGGTCGTAGGAATCGAAAATTTTCTTGTCGGTGAGAAACTCGCTCAGCCGCGTGGTCACGATCTTTTGCTGCTGGAAGCCCTTCACGGTCTGGGTCGTGGGCACGTTCTCCACGGACTTCTGGAGTTCTTCTCCGTAGCCGTGGAGCATCTGGGACACTTCCTTGTTGCTCAGGTCGGTGATGATGATGGCCGATCCCAGGCCCAGGACCGCGAGAAAGATAAAGGCGAAGAGGACGGACGCCCAGACCACCTCCCGCTTGTAGGCGGAGCGCCGGGTCTCCAGGGGAACATCGGTTCCGAACTCGGGCATGTCAGTACTCCCTAACCTGCCGCCGGAACGCCTCGGCGTTCCGAAGCAGTTCGCGCATGCTGTCCCCCCCGAACTTTTCCGTCAGCGCCTCGGCCAGAGCCAGGGCCATGGCTGCCTCTCCGATGACCGCCGCGGCGGGCACGGCGCACACGTCCGAGCGCTCGATCTGCGCGAGGCCCGGGACCTTGGTCGCCAGGTCCACGGAGGGGAGAGGTTTCATGAGGGTCGCAAGGGGCTTGAAGTAAGCCGTCACCCGGACGTCTTCCCCGTTGGTGATGCCTCCTTCCAGGCCTCCGGCGCGGTTGGTCGCGCGGCGGAACCCCCTCTCGCCATCGTATGCGATCGCGTCGTGGGACACGGCCCCCGGTCGGGCGCTCGATGCCACGCCGTCCCCCACCTCCACCGCCTTGGCCGAGGGAATGGACATGAAATGAAAGGCCAGACGGGCATCCAGGCGCCGGTCCCAGTGCACGTGGGAACCCAACCCCGGCGGCACCCCCCGTGCCATGACCAAGGCCCTCCCGCCCAGGGTGTCACCGCGGGCCGACGCCTCCTGGATGGCGGCGAGGGCTCGGCGCCTCGTCTCCTCGTCCGGGATGGGCATGTCTTCGTCCAGATCATGACACTCCTCCCAACGAACGGAGCGCTCCAGGAAGGCCGGGCCGATGCCGAGGACGCAGGACGCGACGGCGACGCCGCATTCGGCCAGGAGTGCTCGCGCCACCGCTCCGGCGGCAACCCGCGCGGCTGTCTCCCTGGCGCTGGCCCGCTCTAAAATGTCCCGCGCATCCCTCCTGTCGTATTTCAGGGCGCCCGGCAGGTCCGCGTGGCCTGGCCGGGGGAGGGTGAGGGCACGGTCCGCGGCGCCCTCTCTTGGTTCCGCGGCCATGGTGTCCGACCACGCCTTATGGTCGCGGTTGCGGATCAGGAGGGCGATGGGAGAGCCGAGGGTTTCCCCGCGGCGGACGCCGGAGAGGATCTCCACGTGGTCAGACTCTATCCGCTGGCGGGCGCCCCGTCCGTATCCCTTCTGGCGCCGGGCGAGCTGGGCATCGATCAGGGAAGGGGACAGGGCGAGGCCCGCCGGACACCCTTCGAGGATGGCCGTCAGGGCGGGTCCGTGGGATTCGCCGGCGGTCAAAAAACGCATGGCACCTCCACGAGCGAAGAATACACCGCCCCTCCCAGGAAAAGGAAGCTGAGGGTTGCCCTAGGAGAAGCTCGTGAAGGGTGCGGGGAGGAAGCAGAGGACGAAGATGATCGCGGCGGCGACTCCGAGGGCGACCTGCCTGGGCGTCATGGGGACGTCGTCGTAGAGGGTCGGGGGGTGTCGCAGGCCCAAAACGAAGAACAGGAGGGCCGCCCAAACGATCCACTGGGGCTGGACCAGGGCGTAGGCCAGCAGGGCCACGGCGATGGCCGTGCTCACCCAGCGGTGGCGGGCCTTGGCGAAGGCGTAGAGGACGTGGCCTCCGTCCAGCTGGCCCACGGGGAGCAGGTTCAGGCCCTGGATAAAGAGGCCCAGCCACGCCGCGAGCAGGACGGGGTTCTCGAAAAAGGTCAAGGTTCCCCGAGAGTCCCCAAGGATGAGCATCTGGAGACCTCTGTACGCTAGGGGCAGGTTCACGTCCATGCCCAAGTCCGCAGGCGCGTGGTACCCCGCCCTGGCCGCGATGAACCCTGAGGCTGCCACGGCAATGCTGGCCAGGAATCCCCAGAACGGTCCTCCCACGCCCACGTCCATAAGGGCGCCCCTCGTGGGGATAGCACCTTTGAGGCGAATGAACGCGCCGAAGGTCCCCAGGGAGAACACCGGGGGGCCCGGGAGGAAGTAGGGCCACGTCGCGCGGATGCCGTACCATCGCGCGGTCACGAAATGCCCCATCTCGTGGACGCCCAAAATAAACAAGAGGGGTAGGGAGAAAGGGAGGCCGGCGAGAAAGACCGAAGGGTGATGCAGCGCCAAGCCCGTCAGGGCGATGGGGCCCAAGTCCGAGTAGAGCGGATCCAGGCTGGCTCCCGCCAGCATGGTCGTGCACACGGTAAGCCCCGCGAGGAGGACGTGCCACCGCGTGATGGGCTCGGCCTCCCCTCGGGGCATTCGGGCATGACCTTCCCACGCTCGGAGCCCGGGCTCCGAAGGGGGATTGGAGGAATCGTCAGTCAAAGAAGCGGCTGGATGGCTTGAACTTGATGGTCTTGCCGGGAGGAATCTGCACGGCCTCTCCTGTTTTCAAATTCCGGCCCACGCCGCGCTTTCGCTCTTTGACGCGAAAGACACCAAAGCCTCGGAACTCGACCTTCTGTCCCTCCGCGAGAGCGTCGCGGATGGCGTTGAAGACCATGTCCACCGACTCCTGCGCTTTTTGCTTCGGGACGTTGGCCACCCTGGCCACTTCCAGCACGATATCCGCCTTGATCATCGACACAACCTCCCCATCGCGCGGCGGTTACGCTCGGTCGCCGCCATCGACCGCCGGGATTGTAGGACGGCTACTTGAAAGAAGCAATAGCATCGCCCAGGGATTCGTAGCTCTCGAAGACGGCCGCGAGCTGGGTGATGGCCAGGAGATCCTTGATTTTCTTGGTCAAATTGGCGAGCTTCAGGTGGGCCTGCTGATGGCGGGCCGAGGTGTAGGCTGCCACCAGTTCGCCCAGACCCGTGGAGTCCATGAAGGACACCTCGCCGAGGTCGATGACGATCTGCTTCTTGCCCTGAGCGAGCAGTTCCTTGATTCTGTCCCGCATGGTCACGTCGCCGCTGCCCAGCGTGATGGTCCCCTTGAGCTCCAGGATGGTGACGCCGTCCTTCTCGTAGATCCTGTCATTCATTCGCGGCCTCCTGTTTGTCCTTTTTCGAGAGGGCGATCTTCATCTCCAGGCCGAAGTGCCCCCTGCTGTCATGTATGAACTCCACGCGGTCCATGAGCTGGCGAATGAGGAAAATGCCCCGGCCGTTGGGCCGGAAAAGGTTCTCCGGATTCCTGGGATCGCCCAAGACCGATACGTTGAACCCGGGGCCCTCATCCCAGACCCTCATCACGAACTCTCCCTCCACCTCCTCCATTTCCACTTCGATGAACTTGGAAGAGTCTTTCTTGTTTCCGTGGAGGACGGCGTTATTCACGGCCTCGCGAAGGCAGAGGGTCACCCAGTCCATGCGCTCCTCGGGGATCTGAATCTCGTGGGCGAGCTGCCCCAGAACCAAGTGAAACAGATCCGTGAACCGCAGGTCTGAAGGGACCCGGAGGTGCACATGGATGCGGGCCCGGTGCGCGTCACACACGGACGACTCCGACGGTTCCCCGGTGGGTGAGTCCACAAATCACGGGCTTCCTCCAGCCCCGCATTATACGCGAGGTGCACGCGGGGGGTCAAATGCGGAGTGACCACAAGCCGGTTGATCCTCAAGGTCTTACCGGTGAATCGGACTGATGGTATAGTTAAAAGAACTCCGCCCCAGGGAGAGCGCCTGGACCGTGTCCGGGGACGTCTCGTCGACGGGCGGGCCAAGGGTGGAGCATGACCCTGGGGCCACCGCCGTCCCAGGGACGAAGAGCGAGGGACAGGAAAGGGGGGCGCCATGTGGTTTGGTATTCCCAAAGAGTGCGAAGGCCAGCCCAACTGCGAGGAAAAGCGGGTCGCCATGTCACCCGCCGGGGTCCGGGAGCTTGTGGACGAGGGCGCCCAGGTGCTCGTCGAGAGCGGAGCGGGCGCCTCAGCGGGGTTCCTGGACGAGGCCTACCGCAAGGCCGGGGCCACGGTCGTCTACACGCACGAGGAGGTCCTGGGGCGGTCCGAGATGGTGGTGAAGATCGGCCGCCCCAACGCCCAGGAGTTGGAGATCCTCCAGCCTGGAACGGGGGTCATGGCCTTCTGGCACCTTGCGGTCCGGGGTGAGGCCTTCCATGCGCTCATCGCGGGCCAGAAAATCACCGCGCTTGGCTACGAGATCATCCAGGAGCGTGACGGGACCCTCCCCATCCTTAAAGTCTCTTCGGAAATCGCAGGCAAGATGGCCCCCCAAATCGCGGGACGGCTGCTGGAGACGACCTCGGGAGGCATCGGCATCCTCATGGGCGGGGCGCCCGGCATTCCTCCGGCGGACGTGGTCATTCTCGGCGCGGGCACCATCGGATACCATGCGGCGCGGGGCTTCCTGGGTATGGGGTGCAGCGTCTACGTGCTCGACATCGCCCAGACGAGGCTTGAGTCCATCGACCGGCACTTCAACGGGCGAGTGGTGACGGCTCACGCCACCAAGGAGAACCTGGAGAAGTTCACGGCCTTCGCCGACGTCCTCGTGGGCGCGGTTCTGGTGCCCGGCGAGGTGGCCCCCATCGTGGTGACGCTGGACATGGTTCAGAAGATGAGGCCGGGCAGCGTCATCCTCGACTTCTCCTTCGACCAGGGCGGCTGCGTGGAGACCACCCGGCTCCAGGGGCCCACGGGGGGCGTCTTCGTCCGCGAGGGGGTTCTCCACTTTGCCGTGCCCAACTGCCCTTCCTATGTGGCCCGGACCAGCAGCCACGCCCTCACCTACGCCCTCCTCCCCTTCCTCAAGCGCATGCAGCAGAAAGGCCTCAAAGACACCATGCGCTTCTGGCCTCGCCTTCAGAGGGGCTGCTACACGTACGAGGGCCATCTCGTAAGCCACTACATCACGAACGACCCGGACGACTTGAGCAAGCTCCTGAGGGAGGGCTGACCCATGGCCTGGATGGACGATTACAAGGCAAAACTATGCACGGCGGGGGAGGCCGTGTCCTGTATCAAGTCCGACGACTGGGTCTGGATCTCCGGCAACGCCGCGGCGCCCTTCCCCCTCATGGAGGCCCTGGCGGCACGCGCCAGTGAGCTGCACAACGTGCACCTCTCCCACGTCCTCCTCATGGGCGAGGACCCCCTCAGCAAGCCGGGCATGGAGAAGGCGTTCCATCACAACTCCCTCTTCGTGGGGCCCGCGGATAGGGTCTCCGTCAACGATGGCCGCTCCGCGTACGTCCCCATCCATCTGCATATGATTCCCAAGGCCATCAGGACGGGGGCGTGCCGCGTGGACGTGGCCATGATCCAGTGTTCGCCTCCGGATGACCACGGATTCATGAGCCTGGGGCTGGAGATCATGGCCCAAAAGGCGGCGGCCGAAATGGCCAAGACCCTCATCGTCCAGGTGAACGACCAGATGCCGAGGGTTCTGGGCGATTCCTTCATCCACGTTTCCAGGGCGAGCCGCATCGTGGAAACGAGCCTCCCCCTCCTGGAGCTGACGGGGAAAGCGGCCTCGGACGTGGAGAAGAAGATCGGCGCCACTATCGCCGAGATGATCCCGGACGGTGCCACGCTCCAGATGGGCATCGGCGGCATTCCCGACGCGGTCCTGGCCCTCCTGGAGGGGAAGCGCGACCTGGGCATCCACACGGAGATGATCAGCGACGGCCTCATGCGGGCCATGGAGCAGGGCATCATCACGGGCACCCGCAAGACGCTCCATCCCGGCAAGGTCGTCTCCACGTTTATCCTGGGCACCCGGAACCTCTACGACTTCGTCCACGACAATCCGCTCTTTGAACTCCATCCCGTGGACCACACGAACGATCCCTTCATCATCGCCCAGAACGACAACATGATCGCCATCAATTCGGCCCTCGAAGTGGACCTCACGGGCCAGGTCTGCTCGGACTCCATCGGGCCCTACATCTACAGCGGGTTCGGGGGCCAGCTCGACTTCATCCGGGGCGCCGCGGCCAGCAAGGGCGGAAAACCCATCATCGCCCTCCCGGCTACGGCCAAAAAGGGCACCATGAGCCGCATCGTTCCCAAGCTCAAGGAAGGCTCGGGGGTCGTGACCACACGGGCCGACGTTCACTACGTCGTGACCGAGTTCGGCGTGGCCAACCTGTGGGGCAAGAACCTTCAGGAGCGGGCTAGATCCCTCATCGGAATCGCCCATCCGGACTTCAAGGACATGCTGGAACAAGAGGCCCGAGAAAGGCATTTGATCTAGGGGAGAAGGGGAGTGTGGGAGCGGGGAGCAGAACTCTTTCCCGCCTCCCGAGCGAGAACCGGGAAGCGAGGAGAGGTGGGGCGTGGGCGGCGAAGGTCGGGGTGTTCCTCTGCTCCCGGCTTCCCGCTCCTTGCGCCCTCGCCGATGAAGCGATGAACCTCGGAGGTTAGCATGCGCGTCACCATCGAATACTGCGGGACTTGAAATTACTTCCCCAGGGCCGTCGGTCTGGCGGTGCTGATCGAAAACGAAACGGGCCTTCGAGCGGAGCTCCTCCGCTCCTCGGGGGGTGTGTTTGAAGTGGCCGTGGACGGGGAGCTGCTCTACTCGAAAAAGAGGACCGGCGAGTTCCCCGAGGACGAAGACGTGGTGGCCATGATCAAAGCTCGAAAAACCTGAAGCGGGAGGCGGCCGTGGACATGAACAACCTCATTCGAATGATCGAGGGCGGCGCGGACAAGTTGGCCGTCCGCTGGTTGGAGCGCCTGCACAAAGAAGAGGGCATGGCGGACTACCTTCGCATTCCCGAGGGCCAGCTCCTGGACCACGTACGGCAAGCCTACGAGGAGATTGGAACCTACCTGGACCAGCCGCGCCACGAGATCATCGCGGAGCATTTTCGGGAGACGGGCCGGCGGCGAAGGAAGGAAGGTGTGTCCCTGGCCATGGTTATCCAGGCCATCCAGCTCGCCCGGTCGGTCCTGTGGCAACACGCCTTGGAGCAAGGGGTTTTCGACTCCACCGTGAACCTGTACCAGGCCTTGAACCTGTATCGGCAGATCGTCCACTTCTTCGACCAGGCCATCCTCTTCGCCGTGGAGGGGTACGAAGAGGGGAAAAAGTGAGAACGCTCGGAAGCCGGAACGTCTAGGAAGTGAGGAAGTCAGCAAGCCGGTGAAGTAAAGAAGGCATGCAGCATCACACGCGCGGAACTCGGTCCTGTTCCGTGACCCCGTCAGGGCCGCCCTAGTTCCCCAGTCCCCCAGTCCCCCAGTCCCCCAGTCGCCTGATCCCTCAACCTCCTTACCGCTCCCTCAACGTCCCCCCGGCTTCGCCTCTTGGCGCGGGCCTATGGCCGAGGGGCGTCCGCCTTGCGGCGATGGCCTTCATGGCCGTAAGCTTGTGGTAGTTTCCGGGAGGCGGGGATGTTCAAGTTCGGCTCGGACCTGTTGCCGCCAGAGGGCATGAAGATCCTCATCGTGCTCTTTCTTTCGTTCATCATCGGGCTGGAGCGGGAGGAGCGCAAGGCGCACGGCTCTCATTACGCCTTCGGAGGGGTCCGAACCTTCCCCCTCATCGGCCTCCTGGGGTACGCCATCTCGCTCATTTCGGGGAAGGACGTCCTGGCCGTGAGCCTGGGCCTCGCCGTCGTGGGGGCCTTCCTCCTCCTGTCCTACCGCCACAAGCTCCGCACGTCGGACGGGGCGGGAATGACCACGGAGATCACGGGGCTGGGCACCTACATGCTGGGGGTGCTGGTTCAACAGGAGCACGTCTGGATCGGGGCCGCGCTGGCCGTGGTGAGCATGCTCCTGCTGGAGCTGAAGGAGTGGCTGGAAAACTTGGCGACCCGCATCGAGCCCGAGGAGGTCGTCACCCTGACGAAGTTTCTCCTGCTCAGCGCCGTCATCCTGCCCGTGGTGCCCGACCAGTCCTTCACCCCTTTCGCCCTCAATCCCTTCAAGACCTGGCTCGTGGTGGTGGCCGTGAGCACCGTCTCCTACGGGAGCTATCTGCTCCAGCGCGTGACCAAACAGAAGGGCGGCATCTTGCTGGCGGCCGTCCTCGGCGGGGCTTACTCCTCCACGGTGACAACCGTCGTTCTGGCCAAGCGCGCTTCACGGGAGTCAGAGCCCCACCTCTTCTCAGGCGGGATCCTCGTGGCCTCCGGCGTGATGTACGTGCGGCTCGCCATCCTCGTGGGCGTGTTCAAGCCCCAGCTCCTGGAGACCTTGGGGATTCCTTTCGGCCTCCTGGCCGCGGCGGCCATTCTGGGGGGATGGCTGTGGTCGAGGATACCCGATGAGACGTCCAAAAAGGTCGAGCGGGAGTGGGTGGCGCGGAACCCCCTGGAGCTGAAGGCGGCCTTCTTCTTCGCCCTGATATTTCTGGCCATGCTGGTCATCACCAACCTCGTGGTTACCTACCTGGGCCGCGCCGGTGTCTATACCTTGGCGGGCATCATGGGGGTCACGGACGTGGATCCTTTCATCATGGGCCTGACCCAGACCGCGGGGACCTCTACGACCCTGCACGTGGCGGCCGCGGGGATCACCATCGCGGCGGCCAGCAACAACGTCGTGAAGGGGATCTACGCCATGAGTTTCGCGGACCGCAGAACGGGGGTCATGAGCTTGGCCCTCCTCGCCACTCTGGCCGCGGCGGGCGCCCTCTGCCTCTTCGCCGTTTAGCGGTCCTTCTCCACCCTCCCATTGAGGCCCCTTGGCTTGCAGTGGTATGGTAAAGGCTGGGCTGGAACAGGGCCCCGGGGAGGTGGTCCATGTCCGCAGGTTCAGCGCCCGTGAGGTTGCCTGCCGTGGCGGGTACCTTCTATCCGGCCCACCCCGGCCATCTCAGGACGGCCGTCGAGCGGCTTCTGGTCCGCACGGTTGATCCCGTCTCTCCCGCCGCCGTCATGGTGCCCCATGCGGGCTACATCTACAGCGGGTCAACGGCGGGCAAGACCTTCGCCGCGTCGGATCTTCCCCAAACCCTCATCATCCTCTGCCCAAACCACACGGGCCTCGGGGCCCGCCTGGCCTACACGGCTTCGGGGTCATGGCGCACGCCCCTCGGGGACGTTCCCGTGGACGAGCGCCTCGCCCGCGCCATGGCCGAGGCGTTCCCCGCCCTCGAAGACGATCCCGTCGCGCACCAGCGCGAGCACGCCATCGAGGTGCAGCTTCCCTTTCTGCAGGTCCTCCTGGGAGAGTTCACCTTCGTTCCCGTCGTCGTGGGGACACGTGCCCTGGGCGAGCTTGAGGGGCTGGGACGGGCCATGGCCGGCGCCGTGGCGGGATCAAAGGGGTCCGTGGCCATGGTGGTGTCCAGCGACATGAACCACTACGAGGATGTTCAGACCACCCGCGACAAAGACAGCGCGGCCCTCGACGCTGTCCTCCACGTGGACCCCGCCAGGCTGTACCGCGAGGTCCACGAGAGGCGCATCAGCATGTGCGGCTCAGCCCCCGCCGTGGCCGCGCTCTTCGCGTGCAGGGGCCTGGGCGCGCATAAGGCCGATCTGGTGGACTACACCCACTCCGGCGCGGTGACGGGGGACGACACGCACGTGGTCTCCTACGCCGGGGTAAGAGTCTTCAAGGGGCTCGCGTGAAGCTCCTGGCAGCCCTTCTGGCCCTTCTCGCGGGCGTCGCCGCCGGGGCTCAGCTCACGCCCATCCCGTGGCACCCCAAGGGGTCGGCGGGGCAGGAGGCGGTGCTGGCTCCACCGATCACGGGGAGAGGGGCCCTCACCCAAGAAGGCAAGGGAAAGAAAAAGAAAAAGGCGCTGGCCCCCAAACCCCTCCCGGCGCCGGGGCCACCCAAGTACCACATGACCTTTGATAAACTCACGACCCTTTCGCCCGGCGTCTACGTGGCCGAGGGCAACGTGCGGTTCCAGTCCGAAGGCATGTTCCTGACCGCCGATTCCCTCACCTACGACAGCGATAAGGGCACCCTCTGGGCCACGGGGCAGGTCTCCGTGGACTGGAACGACTTCACCGTGTCAGGCACGGAACTGCACTACGATATGAATACCGGGACGGGCGACATGAGGGACGCCTACGCGGTGCAGCAGGACGGGGATTTCACGGTGATCGGTTCGGTGATCCGCAAGACGGGCCCCGAATGGTACGAGGTGGAGGAGGGGACCTTCACCGCGTGCTCCGCGGCCGTGCCGCCTTGGAGCATGCAGGTGAGCCGCGGCCGGTTCCACGTGGACCACTACGCTTTCCTCACCAACCCGCGCTTTCGCGTGCGGAATGCCCCCATCCTTTACAGTCCCTACCTCATCTGGCCCATCAAGCCTGACCGCAGCACGGGGCTGCTCATTCCAGAGATCGGCAGCTCCACCACCAAGGGCTTCGTCATGAGCAACGCCCTGTTCATCGCCCCCGCGGATTGGTGGGACGACACGGTCTACGCGGATTACTACGAGAAAATGGGATGGGGATTGGGCGAGGAGCTGAGGTACGCCTTCGCCGACGACAACTACGGATGGTTCCACGGGTACTACATCAAGCAGAAGACCGACAACCGCAAGCGCTGGGACTTCACCTGGACCCATCTCCAGAAGATGCGGAAAGGATGGTACTTCACCGCCGACGTGAACCTCCTCTCGGACATCGACTTCCCCCGCGACTATCAGCGCGACTACGCCAAGGGAACCGTCTCGGGGACCGATTCGCGCATCTTCCTGGGCCGCAACTGGGGCCCCTATGCCTTCGACGTCTACGCCGAGCGGCGCCGCGAGTATTTCACGGAGGGCCAGGATCTCATCCAGAGCGCTCTGCCCAAGGTGGAACTCCGGTCCAGCCTCCAGCCCCTGTGGGGAGGACTCTACGGCGGGTTCGAGACGTCGGCGGCCTACCTCCATAAGGAATGGGCCGACACGGCCGTGCCCGCCTCCATCAAGCACACGCTCTCCTACGGACGCGTGGACGTGCACCCCTACGCCGAGTTTCCCTTCCACCCTGTTCCCTGGCTCGATCTCACGCCCCGCTTCGAGCTGCGAGCCACGGGCTACGGCAAAAGCGAGGACCTGGATACCAAGGCCTACGACGCGGGGAGCCTCTGGCGGACCTACGCTCGGGCCAGCCTGGATCTCACGGGGCCGCGCCTCTACCGGAAGTTCCACGACGGCCTCAAGCACGTCTTGGAACCTTACCTCTCCTATGACTTCGTCTCCCGGGACGCGGGCGCCGCTCGCCTCCCCGTCTACGACGAGGTGGATGTGGTGTCCTTGGACCAAAGCACGATCCGGGCGGGCGTGAGAAACCGCGTGTACACCAAGACAGGCCAGCTCGTTCTCGACGCGGATCTTTACCAGACCCACAGCTTCAAGGCGCCCCTCTCGCAGCAGGGCGTCCACTTCAGCCAGAACTCTCCCGTGAACCTGCTGGTCAGGGCCTGGCCCGAGGCGCGATGGAGCGCCGACCTGCGGCTTCGGTGGAACGTCCTGGACCACAGCCTGGATTCCCAGTCACTCGGGGTCACCTACCGTCCCAAGAACAAGGACGACTCGGACTTCGTCCGGTTCGCCTTTCTCAAGAGCCAGACGTTGGGGGTGAGCCAGTTCACCAACACCTCCGTGGCGCCCCCCTCCAAGGAGGTTCGCCTCAACGCGGGATGGACCCTGGCCGACGGCAAGGTGAGCCTCAACCCCTTCATCGCCCGGGACCTCCTGAACAAGGAGTGGCGAGACCTGCGGCTCGTCTTCTGGTATCGCGGGTCGTGTTTCTCCATCGGGTTCGACGTGGGCAAGCGCACCATCGGCGCCTTCAAGGATACGCAATACCGATTCCTCGTGAGCCTCAAAGGGGCGGGGACCGTGGTCGATCTCATGGGCGGAACGGGGACGTACTGAAGGTGATCGGGTGATCAGGTGATCGGGGAAGAAAAAAGAAACAGGACGGCGAGGCAGATGAACTGGACGGAGGCACCAGAAGGCTCCGGTCCCCTCTCACCTCATCTCGCCATCTCCTCATCCCCTCATCCCGGCATCCCCCCATCCCGGCCTTTCCCCTCATGACTCCCGAGGTGCAGCGGGAGATCGCCCGCAAGGCCCTCCACATGGCCATGGGCCTGTTCGCCGTGGCCCTGCGGTGGCTCACGCCGTGGCAGGGCGCGCTGTGTGCCCTGGCGGCCCTGGTTCACAACCTGTGGCTCTTTCCCCATTACGGATACGGCAAGCTCCTCAGGCCCGAGGAGAAGGCCCTGGGTTACTCGGGCATGATCGGCTATCCGGCGGTCGTCCTGGTCCTTTGCCTGGCGTTTCCAAGCCCCGGGCCGAACTTGGATCCCGTGAGGATGGCTTCCGGCGGGCCCGCGCCCCACGTGCTTTGGGCGGCGGCGGGGGCCTGGGCGATCATGGCGTACGGCGACGCCTTCGCGGCGCTGGCGGGCATTCTTCTGGGGGGTCCCGTCCTGCCTTGGAACCGGCGCAAGCGGTGGACGGGGTTCGCCGCGTTCGTTTTCTTCGGAGCGGCCGCGGCCGCGGCCGTATCCTACTTCGTCGCCTACGGCGACCTTCGGATGTCCGGCCCCGGCCTTTGGAACACCCTTTGTCTGTGCGGCCTCGCCGCCCTCGTGGCGGCTCTCGTGGAGGGGCTTCCGGGGCAGGTGGACGACAACCTCACGGTGCCGCTGGGTGCGGGTATCGTTCTCGTCTTCTTCTCCCGGTTCGAGTGGGCCGGGTTCTTGTCCCGGGCTTTCACCGTTTCTCGCTACCAACCCGGCGGCCCTCTTTCCGGGCCCGACCTCGGCCTCTGGGGGCTCCTGGCGCTGAACCTGGCGCTGGGTTTGACGGCCCTGGGCCGCCGGTGGGTGACGCCGGCCTCCGCCTGGTTGGGCATTCTCTGGGGCACCCTGGTGGCCGCGGGGTGCGGGTGGGAAGGCTACGGCTTCCTCCTCCTCTTCTACCTGCTCGCCAACGGCAGCACCTATGTGGGGGCGAGGCGAAAGTCGGAGCGGGGCATCGCCGAAAGCGACGGAGGAAGGCGAGGCGCGGGCTCCGTTTTCTCCAAGGGGCTGTTCCCGGCCCTCTTCTCCCTCGTGTCGCCCACGGCCCTCGTGTCGGCACTGGCGGTTTACGCGGCCGACACGGTGGCCTCGGAGATCGGGAAACTCTCGGGGGGGAAGACATGGCTCCTCTGGAAACGGAGGTCCGCCAAGGCGGGAGAGGCGGGGGGCGTGAGCCTCCTGGGCAGCGCAGTCGGCGCGGCGGTCCTGGCGCTGTTCGCGGGCCTCTTCACGGCGAGCGCGGTCCTGCAAAACGGATGGGCGGGACCGCTGCCGGCCCGATTTCACGTCCTCTTCATGGGATCGGATCTGGCGCGTTTCGGGGTTCCAACCGCCCAGGATGCCTACGCCGCGTGGTGGCCTCTCTTCGGGCTGTCCGTTCTTGGAGCGGGACTCGTCTGCTTCTTTCTCGAATCGGTGTTGAACGAGGCGGTGGTGGGCCGGGGCTGGTTTTCGAAGGAGGTGGTTCACCTCTTCATCGGGGCCTTGGCGGGGGTCCTTCCCTTCCTGATGGCGGCCCTCGTCACAGACCCTCACGCCTTCGTCTTCTTGTGGTCGGCCAGATGAGCCTCCGCCCGTGGATCCAGCTCGCGCGTCCCTTCACCCTTCTGCCGCCCCTCCTGGGCATCTTGTCGGGGTCGGCCTGCGCCTGGGGATCGGCGCACAATCCGTACACCGGGTTCACGCCGGGCCTCCTGGTGACCCTCGTCATGGGCTCCCTCTGCGCGTCCCTCATGAACGCCGCGTCCAATATGATCAATCAGGTGTATGACCTGGACATCGACCGGGTGAACAAACCGGGCCGGCCTTTGTGCACCGGGGCCCTCACCGTGAGAAAGACTCTCTGGGTCTCCTGGGTCCTGTACGTGATCTCCATCGTCCCCGTGTGGTGGGTCGTGCCGCCGCCCTACGACCGCACCCTGACGGACCGGACCCTGGCCCCCTGGTCCGCCCACGCGGCCTTCTGGATCTTCCTCGGCGGCCTCCTTTGCACGTTCATCTACTCGGCCCCCGCCCTGGGGCGCACCAAGCGCATCGGCTGGGCCGCCAACGTCACCATCGCCCTGGCGCGCGGGGAGCTGCTGAAGGTGGCGGGGTGGGCCTTCGTGGCCTCCGCCGCCGCCTGGGAGCCGTGGTACCTGGGCGGGATCTTCTTCCTCTTTCTGCTGGGGGCGGCGTCCACTAAGGATTTCTCGGACATGGAAGGCGACCGGCTGGGGGGCTGCCGAACGCTCCCCGTGGTCCACGGGCCGCGGGCGGCGGCCTGGATGATCGCCCCGTCGTTCCTCCTGCCCTGGCTTTTCCTTCCGCTGGGTGTCGTCATTCCCGGCCCCGGAGGAAAGCCGCTCCTCACGGGCAGCCCCTTGCTCCTGGTGGCTCTGGGCGTGGGGCTCTCCCTCTGGGGAGCATACGTCGTCTACCTGATCCTGAGGGACCCCGACGATCTGGCAAGAGTGGAGAACCATCCCTCCTGGACCCACATGTACGCCCTCATGATGGCCGCGCAGATCGGCCTGGCCCTGGCATACCTTTTATGACGTTCCCGGCGTGAGGGCATAGGAGCAGACTGGGGCGGGTTATACTTGGGTCGGAGGAGTGACTGAATGACGGATCAGACTACGGATAGGTCCACCCCGGGGCGGCGCTGGTTGGCCATCGGCGCCGCCGTTTTAATCCCCGCCGCCTTGGCGTTCTACTTTTGGACCAAGACCCCCACGGTGGGCGGGTGGGGCAAGTACTCGGCGCCCTCGGACGCCCGTCCTCAAAGCGCAGTGGATTACTCTCAAAATGGGCGCTTGCCCGTAGGCGCGGCGGCCACCGATCCCAAGTCTCTGTACGTGCAGAACTGCGCCTCCTGTCACGGCATGAACCTGGAAGGCGGCCGCATCGGCCCCGCCCTCAAGAGGCCGGGGTGGCCCTACGGCCAGAACCGCGACATGCTCGTCAAGATCATCCACCAGGGCCGCGGACTCACCATGCCCGGCTTTGACGGCCGCTTGAACAACCAGCAGATCGAGGCGATCGCCACCTACCTCCAAACCCAGAACGGCGTGAAGTAGGACGCGGTCCTTTCTTGCGGAACCCGCGCGGGCCGGGGGGCGACTCCCGGCTTTCGCGCTTTCGGAGATCCTCCGGCATTGACGGTGCCCCCGGGATCGCCTTATCCTCAAAGGCAGCTCGTGCGTGGGCGGGGGGAGGGGAAGGTGAGGCGCATTCTCAGATCGGCCTTGATCGCCGTGCTCCTCGCGTTCGTGACGGGGACCGGGGCGTCCAAGGCCGGCGCCGGGAAGCCCCTTCCGATCCGCCTGATCTTGCAGTGGACTCACCAGGCACAATTCGCGGGTTGCTACGTGGCCCTCGAAAAGGGCTTTTACAAGGCGCGAGGCCTGGACGTGAGCCTCCTCCCCGGAGGGCCGGGCATAGCGCCCGCCACCTGGCTCGAGGAGGGCAAGGCCGAGGCGGGGACGATCTGGCTGACGGATGCGCTCGTGGCAAGGGACCGCGGGGTGCCTCTGGTCCAACTGGCGCAAATCGTGAACCGCTCCAACCTCATACTCGTGGGGTGGAAGAACAAGGGAATCCGCGTGCTCGGCGATGTGGAGGGCCGGCGGGTGAGCCTCTGGGGTGCGCCGTTGGATGCTCCCTTTGACGGGCTCTTCAGGGCCCGGGGCCTCCGTGTCCGCCGAGTACCTCAGTACGATTCGATCAACCTCTTCCTGCAGGGCGGCGTGGACGCGTGCAGCGCCATGTCTTACAACGAAGCGAACCGGATCTATGAGGCGGGGGTGGATCCCGGCGAGGTCACCGCGTTCGCCCTGAGGGACCTGGGTTTTGGGTTGCCGGAAGACGGGCTGTACTGCCTGGAATCCTATTTCAAGGCCCACCGCCCGGAGTGCGAGGCGCTGGCGGCGGCCACCGTGGAGGGTTGGCAGGAGGCCGCGCGGGATCCTGAGGGGGCGCTGCGCCTCGTGATGCGCTACGCCAGGTCGTCGCACATTCCCGCCAACGAGGCGCACATGCGCTGGATGCTCGGCACCATCCTCCCGTCCATCCTTCCCGCTCCCGGAGATCCGTGGACCCTCGGGCATCTGTCGGCAGAGGACTACGCCCGCGCGGCGGATCTCCTCAGAGGCCAAGGCCTGATCCGCACCGCGGTGCCGCTCAACGTTTTCCTGCCCTCGGAGGCCTCCCATGCTCCGTAATATGAGCATCGGCGCGCGCATGTCGGTGCTGGTGCTCGCCGCGGCGGGCGGGGTCCTATGCCTCATCGCCGGGTACGGAGCCCACCGTTCCCGGCTCGTCCTGAAAGACGAACTCGAGGCCAAGGCCCGGGCGCTGGGCGCGGCCACCGCCTTCCATATCGAGGTGGTGGAGCGCTCCGTGGCCAAGACCGCGGAGGGGCTTGCCATGGCCGTCAGCGCCTTGCCGCTGCAGCCGGCGGAGGTGGACGACCTTCTCAGGCGCGTGGTGGAGACCAACGCGGAGGTGTTCGGCTCAGCCGCAGCCTTCGAACCGGGCGTCTTCGGCCCTAAAGATCCGGGGACGGCTCACTATGCCATGGCCCGGTCGGGCGGGGTGGTGCTCAAAAATCTGGCAGAAGGCGGGTACGCCTACGAAACCCAGGACTGGTATGTCCTGCCCAAGGAACTGAAGCGGCCCGTGTGGAGCGAGCCCTACTTCGACAAGGGCGGGGGCGACATCCTCATGGCCACCTATTCGGTGCCCGTTTGGTTCAGGGACGGAAGGTTCATGGGAGTCGTCACGTGCGATGTGTCCCTCGCGTGGCTCTCCAAGGAGCTGACCTCCCTCCCGCTGGGCGAGCAGGGTTACGCGTTTCTCATCTCAAAAATCGGGACCCTCATCGCCCACCCCACGCGCCAGTTCATCATGAACGAGTCCATCTTCAGCCTCGCGGAGGAACGGCAGGATCTCGCCCTTCGCGACCTGGGACGGCGCATGATCCGCGGCGAGTCGGGGTTCGTGCCTTTCCGGAGCTTCACGACGCGGAAGGATTCCTACCTCGCCTTCAGCCCCATTCCATCCACGGGGTGGTCCCTCGGCGTGGTGTTCTACAAGGACATCATCACGGCCAAAGTGAACGCCCTGGGCCGAACCCAGCTCGCCTTGGGCCTTTTGGGGATCCTCCTCCTGCTCGTCCTCGTGCTGTGGATCTCCCGCTCCATCACCAAGCCGCTCAAGGAGCTTGACGCGGCCACGAGGGTGCTGGCCTCGGGCGACCTGGACACGCCTCTGACCATACCCAGCGGCGATGACGAAGTGGTCCACCTGTCCTCCTCCTTCGAGGCCATGCGGCTCGACCTCAAGAAGCACATGGCGGATCTGCAGGCCACGACGGCGGCGAGAGAGCGGGTCTCCCGCGAGTTGCAGATCGCCCACAACATCCAGATGAGCCTGGTTCCGAGGACTTTCCCCCCCTTCCTGGGCCGGGAGGACTTTGAGATTTTCGCCGTGCTGGATCCGGCCAGGGAGATCGGCGGAGATCTCTACGACTTCTTGCTTCTGGACCCGTTTCACCTCTGCGTGATCATCGGCGACGTGTCCGGCAAGGGAATTCCCGCGGCCCTCTTCATGGCCGTCACGCGCAGCTTCCTGCGTGCGTTTTTGAGGGAGGAGCCCGACCCGGCAGCGGCGCTGGCCAGGCTCAACGAGGAGCTGGCCTCCCAGGGGGACACGAACATGTTCGTCACCCTCTTCTGCACCATCATTGATCTGCGCACGGGAGAGGCCCGGTTTACCAACGGCGGCCACAACCCGCCGTATCTCCTCCGGGCCGGCGGAGCCCTGGAGAGCGTCCCTCTCATCGGCGGCATCGTGGTGGGGGCCATCCCGGGCATGCCGTACAAATCGGGCGCGTTCCAGCTCGCGCCCGGCGACGTTCTCGTGCTCTACACGGACGGCGTGACGGAGGCGGAAGATCAGGCCGGGGGATTCTTCGGTGAGGAACGCGCGGAAGCCGAGCTGAGGACGCTTCAGGGCAGAAGCGCCGAGGAACTCGTGAGGGCCCTCAGGGGAAAGGTCGCCGCCTTCGCCGAGGGGGCCCAGCAGTCGGACGACATCACGATCATGGCGTTCAAGTATTTGGGTGCGAAGTAGAGGGGACAAGGGACAGGAATCCCCTCCTCACCGCTCACTCCTCACTCCGCACTCCCAAGGGTTCCGTTAAGCAGGCTCCTCTTGTAGCCGTAAAGCCCGTAAATCGTGAGTCCCACCGCGAGCCAGATGGCGAACCGCCACCAGGCCGACTGGGGCAGACTCACCATCAGGTATCCGCAGAGGAGAATCCCCATGGCGGGGAGGAAGGGGAAGAACGGCACCCTGAAGGGCCGCTGCAGGTCGCTCCGCGTGTACCTGAGGACGATGACTCCCGCGCACACGATGATGAAGGCGAAGAGCGTTCCTATGGAACAGAGTTCCGAGGATACGTCGATGGGTGTGAGGGCCGCCGCCGCAGCCACCACGGCGCCCGTGAGAAGGGTCGTGAGGTAGGGGGTCTTGAATGTCGGGTGCACGCGGGAGAGGAGAGGCGGCAGGAGGCCGTCCCTGGACATGGCGAAGAGGATGCGAGGCTGGCCCATCATGAGGACCAGAAGGACGCTCGTGATTCCCGCCATGGCGCCCACGCTGATGATGGCCGAGGTGCGCGGCATCTGAAGCTGGTTGAGCACGAGGGCGATGGGGTCGGGGACGCCCAGTTCGGCGTAAGGCACGATCCCCGTCATGATGGCCGCCACGGCCACGTAGAGCACGGTGGCCACCACCAGGGAACCCATGATGCCGATGGGCATGTCCCGCTGGGGATTGACCGCTTCCTCCGCCGTGGTCGAGACGGCGTCGAAGCCCACGTACGCCAGAAAGACGATGGCTGCGGCGGTCATCACGCCCTTGAAGCCGAAGGGCATGAAAGGATGCCATTTAGACGTATCCACGTGGGGGCCGGCGATCACGATGAAGAACAGGATGACGGAGATCTTCAGGATGACGATGACGAGGTTGACGCGGGAGCTCTCCTTGATGCCCCGCACCAGGAGGAGGGTGATGACGGCCACGATGGCCACGGCCG
>JAKAKG010000019.1 GCA_021813555.1 Acidobacteriota bacterium | reverse complement strand
GAGCTCCAGCGGAGCTTCAGCATCGCCCCGCCTCCGGCCCAGGGCACCGACGAAGGGCTCCTCCTCTCCCTGCACGGCGCCATCGTCAACCAGCGACGGGTGGAGATGACCTACTTCACGGCCATGCGGCGCCAGACCTCCGTCCGGGTCGTCGAACCCTACCACCTCATGAACCAGGGCGGCGACTGGTACCTCGTGGCCTGGGACGGCAAACGCCGCGACTACCGCTACTTCCACGCGGGCCGCATCCGCAAGTTGCGCCTTTTGGAGGACCAGCCCTTCGTCCGGCGCCGCGATTTCGACCCGAAGGCGTGGATGCGCCAGGCCTTCAACGTCGACATGGGCGCGAAGGCCGAGTCCGTCGTCCTCCTCTTCGACGCCCAGCAGGCCCCCTATGTACGGGAGCGCGTCTGGCACCCCACCCAGACCATCGAGGACCTCCCCGGCGGCCGCGTCCGCCTTTCCTTCGAAACGAGCGGCATCGGCGGCGTTCTGCGCTGGATCCTTCAATACGGACGCCACGTCACCGTGGAAGGCCCAGCGGCCCTTCGCAAGGTGTGGGACGCCGAGGTCCGCGCCATGGCGCGGCGGACGGGGGAAGTGAAAAGTAAAACGTCAAAAGTGAAAAGTAAAAAGTGAGAAGTGAAAAGTGAAAAGCAAGAACCTTAAGCCCCTGCTTCCCACCCGTGGCGCGGGCGCCCCTGTCATCGATGGTCCCAATTCGGAAAGAGTGCTCGAATCTGCTACCAGAGGTGCTAGTATAATAAAAACAGAGGAGGATCGCTCGTGAGGGTGGCGGGAGCCGCTTCAAACGGGACATGTCAGGCCGCGGTGGTCATGGGCACGTCGCGTTTGATTGTTTTCACTCGGCAACCAGGGGGGGAAACCATGAATCGGAGTCCCGTGAACAGGCTGTGGGCGGCGCGGCTGCGTTTTGCCGCGGCCTTGCTTCTGGGTGCCTTTGCCCTGATGTGGGCTGGGGCCGCCAGCGCGCAGGTTACACTGGTCATCCAGAACAACTTTGAGCCGCGCCCGGGTGCGGCCACGTATTTTTCCGACAGCTACCCGGATGAGCAGGTCTGGCTGTATTTTATGAATTCCGGCGGCCACGTCTCATACGTCACCGCCAAAGGTGGCGCAACCCAGACCGTGGCGGACGCGCAATCCATTCAGCTCAGCACGGTCAAGGGCGGGAAGTTTGCCTTGGCCATCGGCTGCGACAGCACCAAGGTCTTCGCCGGCCTGGGGTCCGAAGATCCCTTCTCGGGCACCAATGGCCCGGGGCTGTTCGATCAAGTTCCTTACGCCCTGGCGGAGTGGACGATCAAGGGCGATGCCTACGACAATGTGGATGTGACCTACATCGACACGCTTTCATTTCCCACGCGCTTGACCGTGAAGAACGCGGCCGGGAACAAGACGGACCAGTGCACCTTCACAGACGGAACGGGGGCGGCAGGTGCCATCCGCGCCCTCAACAAGGCGCTTCCTGATGGGCCCGTGGGACCCAACCTGGTACCCGACAACAACTACCCGAAACCCGGCGAAGTGGGATATGGGCCCTTCGTCCCCACCGTGAGCGGCAATGCAAATGCCCTCCGGTGCATCGGCTCGTCCAAATTCTGGATCTCGGGGCCCGACGAAAACAAACTGCGCAGCGAATACATCTATGCCCCGTCGCTCGATGCCTATCTCAAATATCTCAAGGACAACGAAACCACCCTGTTCACCACCAACCAGATCAAGGGCTGGTTCATCGATTTCTCGGGAAACGGCGGCTATTCGGGCTACCTCAGCGTCACGGGAGACGACCAGAATTATGGGCTGCGCATCCACGACATCCGCGTGAACACCAAGCCGTCCGCCGCGAACAAGTGGAAGGCCGATCCGGACGCGGGCACGGCGGCCACCGGCGACATCACCGTGACGGCCAACAACGCGGTGATCCCGTTCCCCGACGGCAGCACCAACGTGAAGGGGCTCTGGACGGACACCGTGATCTACTCCGGCGCGGCAGCGCTCGGTGATTTCTGGAAGGGGCCGCTCATCACCGGTACGGGTGCCTTCGCCCAGGGCGGAGCAAACGCGGACCTCGTCCCGACCGTGATCGCCACCGTCAGCGCCAGCATGGCCACCGGCCTGCTGGGGAGCGACACGTACCTGAAGGAGATCAGAGACAAAACCAGCCCCGGGGCGACGATGTGGTGGTTCAATACCGCATCGCGGGGCGACGTCCAGAAAAAGCTGTTCGACAAGGCGTGGACGAAGGACAAGCCCTTCTACGACCCCTTCTGGGAGACCATGGGCGACCTGACCCAACAGCAGGGCTACCTCTCACCCTTCAACGACCGCTGGTCCAAACTCAGCCCGGACTACACCTTGAAGAAGAACTACACGATCACCTGGGAGCTGGGTATGCCATCCACCGCCCCCTGATGTTTTAGGGGGACGGGGTCATGCCCCGTCATCACACATCTTCGCGTCACGGGGCGCCCTTTCGGGGCGCCCTTTCGTACGATGCGGCCGGTGGCGCCGCAGGGTGGCCTGCGAGCCGGCCGATCTCCAATAAGAGTTGGTACAGGGTGCTCTGCCCCGGCGTCGCCCAGGCCGAAGGATGGGCCCCCGTGCCGCCCAGCCAAGATCCAAGAGGCGGGCCCTTCAATCTGATCTTCTGCGAGGGGAATGACATGGGCAATGGGCAATAGGCAATGGGCAATGGGCCAAAATGTAGGGGAGAGCCACCGCGGCCTCCCATCGCCGAGTGGCACCAGCGCCGTGCCATCGCCACCACGGGCGGCCACAGTGGGCCGCCCCTACGGATCCAGGACACGCGGGCCTCGCCTCATCCCGGCATCCCCTCATCTCCTCATCCCGCCTTGACACTCCCTTCCCAGGCGCCTACAAGGTAAGCATAGCTTCACCCGGATTCGGACCCTGGCCCGGTTGCCTATGGATGGGGGATCGCAATGAAAAGCGTCATGAACGGACGCCGAGTCGTCGTGGTGGACGGCCGGCGCACGCCCTTCGCCCGGTCGGGAACCGCCTTCACGGATCTGACCGCCTACGACCTGGGCCGCCAGGCGGTGGCGGGGCTCCTCCACCGCGCCCCCGTGGAGCCGGGTGAGGTGGACCTCCTGGTCATGGGGACGGTCCTCCAGGACCCGGCCACGAGCAACGTGGCCCGCGAGGTGGGCCTGGCCAGCGGCCTGCCCTCGTCGGTGCCGGCCTTCACCGTGACCGTGGCCTGCGTCTCCGCCAACCTCGCCATCCTGAGCGCCGCCAACGCCATCGCCCTGGGCCAGGCGGACGTGGCCATCGCGGGAGGGACGGACACCCTCTCCGACGCGCCCATCCGCGTCTCCCGAAACGTCCGCAAGCGCCTCATGGCCGGCCAGAAGAGCCGCGGCCTCAAAGGCCTGCTGGGCATGGTCCGGGGGCTCAAGCTCCGTGATCTGGCGCCGGAGGTGCCCGCCATCGCCGACTTCTCCACGGGGCTCTCCATGGGACAGAACGCCGAGCGCCTGGCCAAGAGGCTCGGCATCACTCGGGCGGACCAAGACGCCTACGCCCTGCGCTCCCATCAGCGGGCGGCCGATGCGGCCCGCAAGGGCTTCTTCGCGGACCAGATTGTGCCGGTCTACGCGCCGCCGGCCTTCAAGGCCGTGGAGGGGGACAACGGCATCCGCGGCGACTCCACCTACGAAAAGATGGCTTCCCTCAAACCGGCCTTCGACAGGAGCTTCGGCTCGGTCACGGCGGCCAACAGCTCCTTCCTTACGGACGGCGCTTCGGCGGTGCTCCTCATGAGCGAAGAGCGCGCCAAGGCCAGGGGGATCAAGCCCCTGGCCGTGCTGCGCGCCGTGAGCACCACGGCCATGGACCCGCTGGACGAGCTCCTCCTCGGCCCGGCCTTCGCCATACCCGGGGCCCTGGAGCAAGCCGGCGTCTCGCCCGCCGACGTGGGGGTCTGGGAGATCCACGAGGCCTTCGCGGCGCAAATGCTCGCCGTCCTCAAGCTGCTGGAGGACGAACGCTTCGCGCGGGAGCGCCTGGGGATGGACAAGGCCCTGGGCGCCATCGACCCCGAGACGCTCAACGCGTGGGGCGGCTCCCTCTCCATCGGCCACCCCTTCGGCGCCACCGGCGGGAGGCTCGTGACCACCTGCTGCCGCCGCATGGAGCGCGAGGGGGCCCGGTACGGAGTGG
>JAKAKG010000224.1 GCA_021813555.1 Acidobacteriota bacterium | reverse complement strand
GCTTCCTCGTCTTCCCCTCCGCACGCCTCGTAGGCGGCCACGGCGAGGATGGGCCGGAGCCGTTTGCCTCCCGCCATGATGCTGTACCGCATGGCTTGGTGCAGGCGCACGGGTTCCCGGTCCGCGGGCGGCAGAATTTGGTCCAGAACCTTGTCCACCTGGGGCGCCAGCCTCTGGAGAACCTCGGGGATCACGGTTCGCCCTCGCCTTCGGGCTCGGCGGCCGCGTCCAGCGTGACCTCCCGTCCGGGCTCGCCCTCCAGCAGGCGGGCCACTTTGAGGGAGGCGGCCTGGAGGCCCGCCTGGAGTTCACGGCTCAGGCGGATCCCCTGCTCGAACAGCGCCAGGCTTTCCTCGAGGGGGAGAGCGGCGTCCTCGAGCTTCTTCACGATGTCCTCTAGGGCGCCTAGCTGGGCTTCTATGCCGGCCTTTTTAGATGTGCGGGGCATGCTCACTCCATGGGCACGATGAATGAATCCTTGAGCCCTGCCTTGTTCAGAGCCGTCTGGGCTTTGGCGGCGGCGGCGCGGGTGGGGAACCCCGTGGCAATGACCTTGTACTTTCCGTCCCGGTGGAGGATGGTTGTCTTGTAACCCAGGCCTTCGATGCGGCGGCCCACATCACGGGCCTTGCTCTCCTCAGCGAAGGCGCCCGCCTGCAGGCCGAAGGCGCCGCCCGCCGCTTTGGCCGCCGTTTTGGCAGACGTCGGCGGCGGCGGGGCGGAGGGCTCGGGTGCAGGGGCGAGCCTCGGTTCCGCATGCTCCTCTGGAAGTGATTCGGACGTCGTCTGCGGCGGAGCCGCGGGTGGCATGAGCGCGGCGGGGGGCTGCTCTGGAACGCCTGCTGGGGACGCGGGCGCCCTGCCCGAACCGGGGGCCGGAGCTTCGGGAGAGAAGGTTTGGCGCTCCACGTTGCCCTCGGGAAGAACGCCAGGGCTGCGTCCAAAAGACGGCTCGCCCGGCGCGGGCCTCGGTGAAAAGAGCCACGAGGCGGCCACGACGATCAGGGTCAGAACGGCCACGCCGGCCGCGATCCAGAGAAGCTGGCGAAGAGCTGGTGCCGCTTGTCTATCGTCGCTCATGATTCCACTCCCTGTGACGTTCCGGCTAGGTGGCGAATGTGAGCGTGAAGGGCCTCGCGCCTCGCCTGAGGCAGCCTCCGGTCGGCTTCGAGCACGAGGGCGTAAAGGGCCTCCTCAAGGAAGGCCTGGAGGGCCCCCTCGCGGTTCGCTTCGGGGACGGCCCGGAGGGATACGAGGGCCTGGTCCACATCCAGCCGCCCGAAGCGTGCCAAGTCCGTTTGATGGGCCGCCAGCACGGGATGGGCGCGGCTGAGTTCCATCATCATGGCGTCCAAGCCGCCGTCCTGATTGGGTGGGACGGGAAGCTGGTAGTAGACGTAGGAGTAGAGCTCGTTGTACTGCTCGATGAGAGCCTCGGGCTGGGCCGCCGCGGCCCGCCCCCTGTTGGCCGGGTCCTCCCGCTCCATGAGGCCCAGCGTGAGGAAGATCCAGAGGGTGCGGAGGGTCTCGAATTGGGAGAGGTAACTGGCCTCCAGGAGCGAGGATACGGCCATGCCCTCCCGGGCGATGTGGAGGAGGTGCTCTTCATCTCCCGTGATGTCCAGGTTCGCTACGAAGGCGGGCAGCTCGGCACGGGTACGGAGCCGCAAGGCGGGGTTGCCCACGACGGGGCGCATCTGGCTCCACGCGATCTGACGGCTCATTCCCTTGAAAATGACGGCGGGGATGTCGATGGCGATGGTGATCATCTCCAGGGTGGAGAAGGGAGCCAGCTCGAGGCTGTACGTTCCCGAGCGGAAGCCGAAGAGCGAGAACATGATGTCGTAGAGCTGCTGGGTGACGCTCTCCACGAGGTCGCTGGGAGTGATGGCTCCCATGTCCACCAGGGCCCTGCCCTGTTTGTTCCCCTGGAGGACTTGGCCGGAGGCGTCCTCATACTGGGCGAGGGTGATGAGCCCGCGGCGGAGGAGGCTCTCGCCCAGGCGGTCATCGGGATCCGAGCTGGTGGCGTAAACCACCTGTCCGTCCTTGATGTACAAGGCTTTCCGTATGCCGCCTTCCTCCAAGGCCAGAACGCCCGTCTCCCGGTCCCGGTAGAGAGACATGAGCAGGGTGGGGAGGCGGATTTCACTGAAGTCGCCTGAGAGGATGACGCCGTCGTTCATGGGAATCGCTTGAGAGGCTGGGCCAGGGAGATGTCGTTCTTGGTCTGGGTCTTGATGCGATACATCGCCTCGTCGGCCTTGGCCACGAGCTCCTCCTTGGTGATGGCGTGGGTCGGGTAGGAGGCCACGCCGAAGGAGCCCGTGATCTCGATGCCTCCGGTTTCCTCCATAAGAAAAGGCGTGGCGGCCAGGCGCTGGCGGACCCGCTCGGCCACCTCGAAAGCACCCTTGGAGTCGGTCTCCGGGAGGATGATACAGAACTCGTCGCCGCCGTACCGGACCACTTTGTCGATGCTGCGCACGGCGTTCATGATGCGGGCCGCCGCCTCCTGGAGGGTCCGGCTTCCCAAGGCGTGGCCGAACCGGTTGTTGACCTCGCGAAGGCCGTCCAGGTCCAGGAAGATGAGGGAGACGGGCTTGTTGTACCGCCTCGCCCGCTCCATCTCCTCCAGGAGATATTCCTCGAAGAAGCGGCGGTTGTAGGAGAGGGTCAGGTCGTCCTTGGTGATGAGTTCGTTGAGCCGGCGCACGGTGAGGGCGTTTTTGAGGGCGAAGCCGTGGTCGCCCAGGACGCCTTCCAGGACGCGGAACCCTTCGCCGTTGAGGTAGGTCTCCTCGAGGTTGGATTCCTGCACGGCCAAGAGGAGGAGGGCCGAGTAATCGTACACGAGCTGGAAGGGAAACATCGCCAGGAGGCCCACGGTGTGCCCGTCCACCATGGGACCGCTTCCGCCGGGGCCGGGAGGGAACTCCCGGAGTTTGGGAATCATATCCCGGATGAGGGCCTCGATTTCCGTCTTGGTGAGTCCGAACCGGTCCACGGCGTGTTTCTCGGGGCTGAAGCCCGCCCGGAAGAGGCGCTCCACGCACTGGCCGTGCTCGGAGAGGATTAGGAGGGTCCCGAAATCGACCCGGAGGGCCCTCTGGAGCGACTTGAGGACCTCCTCGGATACGGTGGCCAGGTCAAACGAGCGGAAGGTTCTCGCCAGATCCTTATAGAGCGTGAGCTCCAGATTGGGCGGGAGCCTTTTCAAACGCCGCATGAGTGTCCTCCGGCCTGCACGACGGTTCCCCCCGGAATCGCTGGGGCCGCGGAGTCCCTACTCACCTGCCTTCTTGGCCAGGAAGGAGATGAAGTCAATGGGGATGGGGAAGACCACCGTGGTGCTGTTTTCCGAGCCGATCTGGGTGAGGGTTTGCAAGTACCTGAGCTGGATCGTGAGCGGGTTCTCGGTCATGATCCTGGCCGCGTCGGAGAGGGTCTGCGAGGCCTGGAACTCGCCGTCGGCGTTGATGATCTTGGCGCGCTTTTCCCGCTCCGCCTGGGCCTGGAGGGCCATGGCGCGCTGCATGTCCTGCGGAAGGTCCACGCCTTTGATGGCCACCTGGGTGACCTTGATGCCCCACGGGTCCGTGTGCTGGTCGATGACGGTCTGAAGCTCTCCGCTCAGCTTGTCCCGTTCCGACAGCAGCTCGTCGAGAGAGGCTTGGCCCAGGATGGAACGGAGGGTGGTCTGGGAGAGCTGGGAGGTGGCGTAGATGTAGTTTTCCACCTGGAGGATGGCCCGGAGCACGTCCACCACGCGGAAGTAGACCACGGCGTTCACCTTCACCGACACGTTGTCCTTGGTGATCACGTCCTGGGGAGGCACGTCCATGACGATGGTCCGGAGGGCCACGCGCACCATTCGGTCGAAGGGTTTGAAGACGAAGATGAGCCCCGGCCCCTTGGCCTGAGGCAGCACGCGGCCAAGGCGGAAGATGACGCCCCGCTCATACTCGTTCAGGATGTTGATGCACGAGAACAGCCACCCGAAAAATATGACGATGACGGCCAAAACGGGAAAACTCAGGAGCTGGATCATGCCTCGCCCTCCTCAAGGGGCACCACCTTCAACACCATGCCTTGGCGGGACGCCACCTTCACGTTAAGGCCCTTCTTAACCGGCCGGTCGCACGTCGCGTTCCAGTATTCGCCCATCAGGAATACCTTGCCCTCCCGGGGCGGCTCTATGTCCTCTCGGACCTCGGCCACCTGGCCCACGAGGGCCTCGTCGCCCGTGGCCACGGGCTCTCGAAAGGCACGGGCCGCCAGGGTGAGGAGGAACACCAGGATGGCGGAAAACGCGATGGCCACCGGCAGGATCACGACGAGCGAGAGCCTGAGTTCCGGTATGGGCGCGCTGTCATACATCATGAGGCTGCCGATCACCAAGGACACCAAGCCTCCTATGGCCAACATCCCGTAGGATACCACTTTCACCTCCAGGATGAAGAACACCAACCCCAGAAAGACGAGCAGGAGCCCGACCACGTTCACCGGCAGGAGCGGGATGGACATGAGATAGAGGAGGAGGAAGATGCCCCCCAGGATGCCGGGGAACATGAGGCCGGGGCTTTTGAACTCCACGAAGAGCCCCAGGACGCCCAGGAGGAAGAGCACGTAGGCGAGGTTCGGGTCCGCCAGCGCCGAGAGGAAACGCTGCCGCGCCGTCATGGGAAGATCCACCACCACTGCCGGGGTCGGCAGGGTGACCTTCTGCGTCTGGCCGTCGAAGCGCTTGAGGGGGTGGGCGCGGACGTAGGCAAGAACCTCCTGCTCGTCCTTCGCGACGAGTTCGATGACGCCGCCCTTCAAGGCTTCCTGTTCGGTGAGAGAGATGCTTTCCCGGACCATCTGCTCAGCCAGCTCGGGGTTCCGTCCGCGGTTCGATGCCAGGGACCGCATGTGGGCCGCCAAGTCGTTGACGAGCTTCTCCATGCCCACGTCCCCCTCCTTGGCCTTGGCGGGCGGTTCTTTGGGGCCCTTGCCGGGAGAAGGCTGGGAGGGTTGGCTGGGTATGGGAATGGGAAGGCCGCTCACCGGATGGGCGGAGCCGATGGTGGTCCCCGGGGCCATGGCGATGAGGTCGCAAGTCATGGCCACGAAGGCTCCGCCGGAGGCGGCGCGGGCTCCCGCCGGTGTGACGTAGGCCACAACGGGGATCGAAGAGGACAGGATGGCGCGCTGAATCTTCTCCACGGAGGTGACATAACCGCCGGGGGTATCAATGTCCAGGAGAACCAGTGCCCCCTTTCGGGCGTTGGCCGCCTCGATGGCCTGCACCACGTACTCGGCGGTGATGGGTTCGATGGGCTGGTTCAGGTCCACGCGGAAAACGTCCTGCGCGCCCGCGGCTTGGCCGAGGAGGACCGCCATCAAGACTGCCAGGAACGGACTCATACGGGGCATGAGGGCGAGGGCCCTGTATCGCCTGAATTTCATAGCCTAAGTATGGGCGCCGGCCGGGGAGGAAGTCAAGGAAAGGGAAGCAGGGAGCGGGAAGTGAGAAGCGGGAAGTGAGAAGCAAAAAGCAAGGGACGTTACTCGCGGACGGCTAACAGGCTGCTGAAAAACTCCCGTGGGTCGCGTTGCCAGCGCCACGGGCCCGGATGCAAGGCGCCGCGACGCCGTCGATGCCTTGCACATCGTCTAGGAGCGGCAACACGGCAGGCGGGCCCGTGCCGCGGCAACCCCGCGGCAACCCCCATCTCCTAAAGAGGCAAAAGGGGCGCAAGGGATTGGGGGCCATCTGCGTTGTTGCGGCTCCTAGGAAGGGGGCCCACCCTGCCGTCGTCGCCGCGCCTAGCATATGGCCCCCATGCCTCTTGCGCGCGGCCCATGCGAGTTTCTCAACAGCCTGCTAAGGGTTCCCGGCTCCGGCGTCCCTAGGGACCATGCGCTTGCGCCTGCCCATGTCCCACAACTTGGCGTATTTGAGGAAGACGCCGTACACCGCCAGATACACGGCGATGGCCCCCGGGATGCCGTCCAGAAAGCCGAGGCGGATCAGGTACTGCTTGATGAACCGAAAGGCGGGGCGCAGGACCACGTTGATCGCGCCGGCTCCTTTGCCGTCTTTGAAGTCCTGTTCGGCTCCCCACGTGGTGTACTGGTCCAGCTTGGCGAGGTAGTGGGCCCATCCTCGGAAGGTGGAGTGCTGAAGAGGGCACCGAAGGGCGCCGGCGGTGGTCCAGCCCTCGATCTCAGCGTGGACGCGCCTGTCCTGATAGCGGCACTCCCTGCGAAAGAGCCTGATGACTCTGTCCGTCTGCCAGCCACCGTGTTTCATGATCCGCCCGAAAAAGAGATTCTCCCTTCGGATCCAGTAGGCGTCCTTATCCGGCTCTCCGGAGAGGAGGGCGAGGATTTCATCCCGCAACGGCTCTGTGCACCGCTCGTCGGCGTCCAGGAGGAAGACCCACGGGTGGGTTGCTCGAGGGATGGCCCAGTTCTTCTGCGCGGCGCTGTATCCGTAGGGGTGCGATTCTGCTCGAATTCTAGGATCCTTCAGGGCGCGAACTCTATCGAGCGTTCCGTCGGTGCTCGCCGCGTCCACGACGACCAGCACCTCGTCGGCCCACAGGACCGAGCCGACCGCCGCTTCGATCTGGCCCGCCTCGTTGCCGGCGGGAATGATCGCGGTTACTTTCGGTCGCTGACCCACGGCCTCAGGATGGTCCACCGAGCCCCCTCTCTCGCCCGCCAAATTATCCACGAATCGCGGACCCATTTCAAACCGCGCTCCCGAAAGCCCCATGCGCGCCAAGGCTTTCCGGAAGGAGCGAGGGCTGCCCTCCGGTGGTTCAAGCTCGGAAGGGGAGCGGTGAAGCGCGCCGGGCGTCCGTTGCCCCCCCCAAAAAAAAGGGGGCCGCGACGGCCCCCAGAGGACGAGAGGAATCTAGGACATTCAGCCTGACTTGGCCTCAGGCTCGGTTTTCCTGGGAGATCCTGGAAGCGGCACCGATGGCGGCTCTCTCGAATCGGTGTTTGTGGGGCAATTCCCCCAGTGTTTTGGGGATTTGCCCCGCCTCCAGAGGCAGAACACCCGCCCCACGGGCATCCGTCTCCCAAGGATCTACGTAGGCAAGAAGCGTGCCCCGGCGGGGATCACGAGCCGGTCCGCGGCCACGGCCATGGCGAGGCAGTCCTCCAGGCGCTCCCCCGGCCCCACCCGGACCCGATCGAGGAGAACGGCGCGCCCCACGTGGGCCCTGGGCTCCACGCGGGTACCCTCCCCCGCTACGAGGGGACCCGTGAGGACGGCGTCCCTGGAGATCAGTGCACTGGCATGGCGCAGGAGGGGCTGGCGGTCCCGCATCTCCAGAACCGATCCGGCGGGGATGGCACAGCGGCCCTCGGCCATGGCGCGCGCCGAGGCGAGGGACGCGCTCAAGAAGGTCCGGGGCGAACCCAGGTCATGCCAGCGCTCGGAGCACGGGACCCCCCGAATGGCGCCCGCAGGCAGCAGCGGGCGCAGGAGGTCGGGGACCAGTTGCCGGACGCCGGGTCCAGGGAGCCTTTCCAAAAGGGCACGGCGGGCGGCGTAGATTCCCGCGAACATGAACGTCCCGCGGCCGCCGAACGACGTAATGCGGCCGTCCTCGCCCATTGCCACGGGTGTGTAGGGCGGCTCCAGAGGCCTGAGGGCGAGGGCCGCGAGGGCCTCGGGGTTGGCCGAGAGAGCGTCCTCGAGCCTGCCGTAGGGAATGTCGTGAACCATATCTCCATTCACCACCAGGAAGGCCTCTTCCTGCATGAGGCCCCGCAAGGGCCCGAACAGGCCCGCCGTGCCCAGGATCTCGGGTTCGAATGAGAACCGCAGGTCGAGGCCGCGGGCCCCCGATTCCGCGGTGGCCCTGAGGGCTTGGGGCAGGTGGTGAAGGTTGATGTAGACGCGCCTCACGCCGGCCTCCCGGAGGGAATCCAGAAGCCAGTGAAGGATGGGCCGGTTGAGGAACGGGAGCGAGGGCTTGGGGCAGAAGTTCGTGAGGGGCCGCATCCGCAGGCCGAGGCCCGCGGCGAGGATCACCGCCTCACGGATGGGCATGGCCCGATTCCGGGAAGACGATGTTTCCGAAGGGCACGCCCAGCTTGCGGCAATGTTCGCCGTACAGGTCGGCGTAGGATCGCTTCACGAACGAGGCCGGATCCAGCTCGAGGGACCGGGCGAGGGCTTCGATGGCGGCCGGGGAGCCTTCCAGCTCCAGGAAGTCTCCGAAAGGCAGCTCGTCAAGACAGAGGAGCCCACCCTCTCCCCGGTACTCCTCCCTGAATTTTTCATACCGGAAGAAAGGCCTGAGGCCGATGCTCTCCAGGATGGACCGGAGGGCCCCGCCGTCGGCGCAGGTGGTTTCCTCTTCGGGGCGCACTTTGAACGTGGGATCATGAACGACCTTGCCTTTAAAGGTCAGGAGGGCTCCCTGCGGGGTCTCCCGGACTCTCAGGAGGCACCCGGACAGGGAGATGGACCGCTCGGGGTAATCGTACAGAATATTGGCCTCGAAGTGCCGCTCCCGGTGGATTTCGTAACCCAGCGCCTGGGCCCGTGCCTTGACCGCCGCCACACCCGCCACGGGCACCTTCACTTCAATTTCCACCGAACGGCTCCTTTCCACAGCTCCCGGAGTTGATCCATGCGCCCGCCGAAGGCTTGGCTCGCCCCCTTGGGCACCCGAGCCTCCAGGGAAACACTTTCTCCGAACACCTGCTGGCCCAAGTCTACACCCAAAGCTGCCGCGGTGTGGTGGAGGCTCCCCTGGGCTCCATAGGGCAGGTCAATTTCCCACGTCTCCGTGAGGACGCGCGGCAGAAGGCGGGCGGTGTCCAAGGCCAGTCGAGCGGAGGCGCGATACGCCCGTGCCAGCCCCCCCGTCCCCAGCTTGACCCCGCCGAAGTACCGGACCACCACCAGGCACGCTTCAGAAACGCCCTTCTCCTCCAGGGACTTGAGGATAGGCTCCCCCGCCGTGTGGCTCGGTTCTCCGTCATCGGAGGACCGGCTCAGGAGTGACTCGCCCCAGCCCAGCCGGTAGGCCCAGCAGTGGTGGGTGGCGTCGTGGTAGCGCTTTCGAAGGGAGTCCAAAAAAGCCAGGGCTTCTTCCGGGGAAGAGGCGGGGGACACGTGAGCGATGAAGCGGGAGCCCTGCTCTTTCAGCTCCGCCGTGGCCGCGGCTGAGGGCGCGAAGTAGGACCAAGGGTCCATGGCGTTCAGGGTTTGAAAGCCTGGAGCCCCTCCTCGACGGTGGGACGGATGGTGAGGAGGGCGGGAAGGCCCAGCAGGTCGAAGACCTTGAAAATCTTGGATGACATGCCCGTGAGCACCAGGTCGCCGGCTTGGTCCCGCAGGGGCTGCACCGTGGACAGGATGACCTCGATGCCCGAGGAGCCGATATAGGTGAGCTGTTCCATGTCCAACAGAATCTGATGCCTTCCATGGGCCATGTGTTCCCGGATGGTCTCCCGGAGCATCTCGTGGGTATGTACGTCCAGGAAACCCTTCAGGTGGATGATCCAGGCCGTCCCGCGGGCTTCCGATGCGATGTCCAGAAAGGTCATGGCCCCTCCCGCCAGTATCGAAAAAAATTATACCACTGATCGGGGTATCGCTCCAAAACTCCCGAGAAAAAGTCCGCCACTTTCTGCATGGCCGCCTCCGGTCCGCCGCAATCGGCCGTCCGGAAAGGGGAACCCACCCAGGCGGAGTAGCGGCCGGAGCCGTCGCACATGACGGCCACGGGCACCAGGGGAACGCCCGTCAGATGTGAGAATACGGCGGGGCTCCTAAGAAAGTTCGAGGGGCGCCCCCGGAAGACCACCTCCACGCAGTCCTTGCCCACGGCCCGGTCCGCCAGGACGACCATCCGCTCTCCCGATTCCAGGGCCCGTCTGAGCCGAAGCATGCCTTCCAGGCCCATGCCCACGCTGAGGGTGGTGTGGCCCGAGGCGCCGCGTTTGCTTTGACGAAAGGCTTCCACGCCCGCGTCCCGCTCGGGGAATCCCACCATGGTGTGGGGTCCCACGGCCCTGCCCAGGAACTCCCCGCCGACCTCCCAGTTGCCCATGTGCGCCGTGACGAGAATGGCGCCTCCCTGCAAAGAAGACATGGTGCCAAGGGCGCCCTCCGATGGGACCACCTCCCGGCCCTGCCCGTCGGTCGTGAGATAGTCCACCACCCCCCTGCCGTAGTTCTGAAAGGTTCTTCCGGCGTGGGCTTCCACTTCCGCTTGGGGCCGCTCCGGGAAGGCTTTCGCGAGGTTGTCGGCGACGGCGCCCGCGACCGCAGTGTTGGCGCCCTGGAACCACTCCATGACGCTGTCGGAGATTGTATAAAGAGCCGGCCGCGGGAAGAGCCCGCACACCCAGTGAGCGAGGCGGAAGACCCACCGGTTGTTAAATCCGGTTGCCTGCCAGTCCTTGTAGACCCTATCCGCGGACATGCTCTAGGGCAGCCATGCAGATGCGGAAGGTGTCGGCTACGGGGATGAAATGGCTCCCCTGGCCGTTGTAGACGGCGCTCACCGGGATGGCTCGCCACCGGGCGCCCAGGCGCAGGGCCTTGAGGAGCATCTCGGTTTCGATCTCGAAGCCTGACGACCGGAGGGCCATGCGTTCCAGCAGCGATGCGCGAAGGGCGCGGAAGCCGCACTGGGTGTCGGGCACGGCGTGGCCGCTCATCCACCGCAGGATCTCGCTGCCCACGAGGTTGGTGACCAGGTTCATCTTGGGGAAGCGGCGCCGGTTCTGGATGCGGGAGCCGATGAGGAAATCGGAGGAAGCGTCCATGGCTTCCAGAAAAAGGGGCACTTCCGAAGGCAAGTGCTGCCCGTCGGAGTCCATGAAGAGGATCCACTCCGGGGCGTGGCCCGGCAGGAGGACGTCCAATCCCCGCCGCACGGCGTTCCCTTTGCCCGAGCGCTGGGGCAGGCGAAGGACACGGACGCCCCGGCGGCTGGCCTCCTCCCCGCTTCCGTCGGTGGACCCGTCGTCTATCACCAGGACGGGCAGGCCCAGCGGGCGAAGGTCCTCCAGGACGCCGAGGAGGTGGTCTCCGCCGTTGTAAGACGGGATGAGAACGGTGCAGGAGGGGGAAATCACGGCCTGGCTCGCCCCCCCCGGTCAAGGGCCTGGGCTTGGACGGCGGTGATGGCCGCCACGTCGGCGATGTCCTGAGCGGTGCAGCCCCTGCTCAAATCGTTGGCGGCGGCGTCGAGTCCCTGGAGGATGGGCCCGAGTGCCACGGCTCCCGCCAGGCGCTCGGTGAGTTTGTAGGCGATGTTGCCCGCGTCCAGGTTGGGGAAGATGAGCACGTTGGCCTGGCCAGCCACGGGGCTGCCCGGAGCCTTGCTGGCTCCCACTTTGGGCACCAGGGCCGCGTCGCCCTGGAGTTCGCCGTCGGCGGCCACGTTCGGAGCGCGCGCCTGGAAGGTCTGGAAGGCTTTGACCACCTTGTCCACGTTGGGGTCCTTGGCGGAGCCTTTGGTGGAGAAGGAGAGGAAGGCCACCTTCGGCTCGGCTCCCACGAGGAGGCGGAAAGAATCGGCGGCGCAAAGGGCGATTTCGGCGAGCTGGGCGCTGTCGGGGTAGGGCACCAGGCCGCAGTCCGAGTAGACGAAGGTCCCTCCCTCGCCGTACTCGGCCTTGGGCGTAATCATGAGGAAGAAGGAGGACACGGTGCGGATGCCGGGGGCCGGTCCGAAGCACCGGAGATAGGCGCGGACCGAATCGGCCGTCGTGTGCGTCGCCCCCGAGACGACTCCCTCGGCCTTCCCGAGCCTCACCGCCAGGCAGGCGCCGTACAGAGGAGTGGCGGCGAGCTGGCGGGCCTGCTCCTGCGTGGCGCCCTTGGCGCGGTTGCGCTCCAGGTAGATCCGGCTCGCCTCCCGCTGGAAGGCCGCCTCCGAAGGGTCCAGAATTTCGGCCCCGTCGAGGGCGATGCCAACGCGGGCCGCGAGGGCGCGGACCTGATCGGGTTTCCCCACGAGAACGGGCACGGCCGATCCCGCCGCCTGGATGAGCGGCACCGCCCGAAGGGTCCGCTCGTCGCCGGCTTCGGGGAGGGCGATGCGCTTCGGGTCGCGCGCGGCCCGCGCCCGGATGGTTTCCATAAGGGTCACTTCCCGTCCTCCATGATGACCAAGCCGTAAGACTGTCCCGCGATCGTCAGGGCCGATTCCACCTTGCCCCGCACGAGAACCTTTTCCCCGTCGGGAGGAAGAGCCCTGTGAGTCACGATCATGATGGAACCGGAGCCGTCATCAAGCTGATAGAAGGACTGGGCCATGAAGGGGAGCTTGGTGCCGCCGCTCACCTTGCCGCTCACGGTCACCGTTTTGTTCTCGTAGCGCCCCGGATCCTTCTTGATGTCGGCGATCTTCACCGCCATCAGAGAGCACGACAGTGCCGCCGCAAGGGCCAGGGTTCCCAGCACCAGCCAAGGTCTTCTCATGCGTCCCTCCCGCCCGGCGCGGACGTCCGGCGCCATCTTAAGTATACTCCAACGCCCCCCGGCGGCCTGACAGGTATATAGTAGTGACAGATGAAGGAGCGACCGATGAGGCACACGTGGCTTTCTCTCCTGGTCCTGGCTGGGTGCGTCCTGGGTTCTCTTCCGGCACGGGCGACGTACTACGAGGCCACCTACACCGCCGGGCGCTGCGACGCCACGGTCCAAATGCTCGACGGGGATGAGTATCAGTTCACGCCAGCCCTGAGCAATCCCGGCTCGGCCAACCTCTGGCTGCTCGTCCTGGCGGGAGGGACCAACGTCATCATCACGGACGGCCAGGCGGACGCCACGGATGGACTCTACCTCAAGGCGGGGGACCTCCTGCTCATGACCACCGTTCCCGCCTATGAACTTTTCATCCAGGGCGGCACCCTCACCGTAGCCTACGGCGGCGTGTCGCCGGGGGCCGCCGCGGCGCCCGTGTGCGCCACGGGAGCGGCTGGTCCCGTGCTCCTGGAGGTGGACCAGGCTTACGATGCGAAGCTCCAGTCGTCCACGTCTGGCGTGGCCGCCCAGGTGGCCTCCTACGGCTCGGTGGCGTCCCGGACGTCGGGAACCCTCACCTACGCGTACGTGTCGGGATATACCCTCCAGGGGACCTTCACCGTTCCCTCGTGCACGACCTGCTGCGACCCCACCCAGACCATTTTTCCCGTGAATAAGGCAGGGTCGGTTCCGTTTACCGTGTACACCATCACCGCCGTGCCCGCCGCCAACTTCGATTATCTCCTCGCATTGCCTTCCGCCCTGCAGGCCACCGCCGCCGCCGCGCCCACCTCGGGGACGGCCCCTCTGTCCGTGGCCTTCACGGGAAAGGCGGCGGGCGGCGTGCCCCCGTATACGTGGGACTGGAATTTTGCCGACGGCTCCGCCCATTCCACCCTTCAGAACCCCACCCACTCGTACGCCGCCGGGACCTTCAAACCCGTTCTCACGGTGAAAGACTCCACGGGCGGAACTTCCAAGGACACCCATCTGTCCATCACAGCCACGAGCGCCTATGCCGTCACCGCCAACGCCAGCCCGAGCCAGGGCCAGGCGCCTCTGGCCGTCTCCTTCGGCGCCGCGGTGACCGGTGGCACGGCGCCCTTCACCTATTCCTGGGACTTCGGCGACGGGACCGCCACGTCCGCCGAGCAGAACCCCGCTCACACCTATACCGCCGTGGGTGACTACCGCGTCGCCTTGGTGGTCACCGATGCCACGGGCGCCCGGGCCACGGACAACCACCTGCTTATCAAGGTACTCGGGCCCGGTGCCCTGGCCGCCTCCGCCCAGGCGGATAGGACCTTCGGCCTTTACCCCCTGCCCGTGAATTTTACGGGGACGGCATCAGGAGGGACGGCGCCCTACTCCTATCAATGGGATTTCGGTGACGGCACTTCCGGCTCCACCCAGCAGAATCCGCTCCACACGTTCGCAACCCCCGGATATTTCACCGTCACCTTCACGGTCGCAGACTCGGGGGGCCAGACCGCCACCGACGACCACCTCCGCATTCTCGTGGCCTCGTCCTTCACGGTGACGATTTCGGCCGTCCCGACGGCGGGGCCCCCGCCGCTGGCGGTGGCCTTCACCTCCAGCGTGGCCGGAGGCACGGCGCCCTTCACGTACGCCTGGGATTTCGGAGACGGCGGAACCTCGGCGGAGGCTTCCCCTAGCCATACGTACGGGGCCAGCGGCACCTTTGCCGTGAGTCTCACGGTGACCGACGCGTCGAGCCAGACGGCGGTGAGCAGCCCCCTCACGATTTCCGTCGGCGGGGGAGAGGTCCCCGTCGTTACGGGGGTGTCCGTCCTCACCAGCCCCTTCCGCCTGAAGGTCACGGGGATTCAGTTCAAGCCCGGGTGCATCGCCTACATCGGCGGCACGCCCGTCCCCGTTACGGCCTACAAGAGCGCCACCAAAGTCGTGGCCAAAAGCGGAAGCGCGCTCAAAGCCATGGTTCCCAAAGCGACCCCCGTCTGCGTCCAGGTTCTCAACCCGGACGGACGTTTGAGCAACTGCTTCATGTTCGCGCGGTGAGGGCCGCGGCCCTCACCCGATCTCCGCCGGGTCCTACGGCGTCCACTCGGGCAACCGGCCCGGTGTCCACGGAGCGCCCGCCCTCTCAGCGGCCGCCTCAAGGCGCGCCAAGTCTCCTTCTATCAAGGTCCTGAGCTGGGGAAGTTCGGCGGCGAAGAGCTGGCCCGCCAGGGCCAGTTGGTCGCGCTGGGTCTGGGTCGGCGAGCAGGTGGCCCCCCAGCCGCCCTCCACCACGGTCTGGACCCGATCTGTGATGGAGGGGAGGGTGTTCTCGTCGCGCTCCCTCAGGACCCGGTCGCCCCGAAGCCGAATCAAAGCCTCGTCGAACTTCGCGTCGAGGTCGCGGGCTTGGTCAAGGAGGGCGGGATCGGCGCTGGGCGTCTGGGCCAGGGCCTTCCTGAGGAGCTTCAGCCTCGATTGGGCGTCCTTTGCCGCGTCCGCGGCCCCCAGGACGGCGCGCTGGAGCCGAGCGGTCTGCTGCTCGAAGGCCAGGAGAGAGGCCTTGTCCGGATCGGAAAGGGTTTGGAGCCCCAGGGAAACCACCTTGAAAGTGACGGGGCCCGCCAGCGCCGTGGTGATGCCGTTCGCTCGCTGGGCCATGGATAAGGAGTAGGTCCCGGGCGCGGCCATGGGGCCGCGATCGGGTTCGGACTCGTACTCGGCCTCCTTCGGCGCCGCCTCGCTCGTCACGGGCACGGCGGGCGGGTAGCGCAGGTCCCACGCGACGCGGTGAAGGCCCGCCTTGGCGGGAGCCGTGATGCGCCGAACCGTGCGGCCCTCCTCGTCGGCCACGGTAAAGATGAGTTCGGGTTCCGCCTCCCGGGCCTCGGCGCGAAGCTCATCGGCCGTGGGATAGGGGGGCGCCGCCTTCTTCGCCGCGACGTCCTTCTCGGCCTCGTGGCGCTTCTCCTTGAGCGTCCTTAGATCCTCCTTGAGGTAGTACGTGAAAAGGGCTCCGAAGGGCGGGTTGGGAGCCGTGTAGAAGGCCGCCCCTTGCTCCCCTGGGCCGCGGGCGCCCAGAGGAAACCGCTCCATGTACGCGGGGGCGTCCTTCACGGGGAAGAGGGCCGCGGGCTTGTCCAACAGCGCGCCGTCAACAGACCTTAACGGCGTCACGTCGTCCAGGATGTAGAACCCCCGCCCGAAGGTGGCCACCGCCAGGTCACTTTCTCGCGGTTGGAGAGCCAGGTCCTTGACGCAGATGGTGGGGAAGGCTCCCTTCAGTTGAACCCATTTCTTTCCGCCGTTGACGGAGAAGAAGAGGCCGAATTCTGTACCGGCGAAGAGAAGGTCCTTGCGGACCGGATCCTCCAACAGGGCGTAGACGGTACCGCGCTCGGGGAGGTCGCCGGCAATGGACGACCACGTCTTGCCCAGGTCGGCGCTCTTCAGCAGGTAGGGTTTGAAGTCGCCCTCCTTGTGGTTGTCGAAGGCCGCGAACAGGGTCGAGGCGTCGTGCGATGACCACTCCAGACGGCTCACGTAGCTCATGGCGGGCACACCTGGGAAGGCGTCCAGTTTGGTCCAGGTGGAGCCGCCGTCCCGGGTGATCTGAACGAGGCCGTCATCGGTTCCCGCGGCGAGCTGGCCCTCCTTCAGGGGAGATTCGCTCAGGGAGACGACGTTGCCGAAGAAGGATGTGGAGGCGTTCTTGGCCACGGCATCGGCGGGCCAGACCTTCCCCATGACGGGGAGCTTGTTCCGGTCGAGGTGCCGGGTGAGGTCGCCGCTCACGGCCTTCCACGAATCGCCCCTGTCGTCGCTCCGAAAGATTCGCTCGCAGGCGAAGTAGAGGCGCGTGGGTGAGTGGGGCGACACGATGAGAGGCGAATCCCAGTTCCAGCGGTAGGGCCCCTCGCCCTTGCCGGGCTGGGGCTGGATGTCGATCTCCTCCCCGCTGCGGCGGTCGTAGCGGGCCAGCACGCCGTACTGAGATTCGGCGTAGACGATGTTCGGATCCACGGGATCCACGCGAGATACGAACCCGTCCCCGCCGTGGGTGACGAACCAGTCCGAATTCACGATGCCCGAAGCGCTCGTCGTGCGCGAAGGGCCGCCGAGGCTGAAGTTGTCCTGCGTCCCCCCGTAGACGAAGTAGAAGGGAGCGCTGTTGTCCACCGCCACCCTGTAGAACTGCGTCACGGGGAGATTGGCCTTGAAGGCCCAGGATGCGCATCGGTCGTACGTCTCGTAGATGCCCCCGTCGCATCCCACCAGGAGATGGTCCGTGTTCTGGGGATCGATCCAGACCCCGTGGTTGTCCACGTGCTTATACTTTTCTCCGGCTTTGTGGAAGGTCTTGCCGCCGTCTTCCGTGACCTTCAGGGTGACGTCAACGGCGTAGACGCGGTCCGCGTCCTTGGGGTCGGCGTAGAGTTCGTTGTAGTACTGGCCGCTCCCCGGCGTGAAATCGCAGCGCTTCTCCCACGTGGCACCCCGGTCCGTGGATCGGAAGATGCCTCCCTTCTTGTCCGCCGCTTCGATGACGGCGTAGATGATGTCGGGGTTAGCGGGCGAGAGGGCCAGCCCGATGCGGCCCAGGTCCACCTCGGGAAGGCCGCTCGCGAGCTTCTTCCACGTAGCGCCCGCGTCCGTGGATTTGTAGATGGCCCCCTCGGGACCCCCGTTGATCACCGTGAACACATGCCGCCGCCTCTGGTAGGCGGCCGCGTATAGGACGTCGGGATCGCGGGGATCCATGAGCACGTCCGTGACGCCCGTGTTCTCCGAGATGGAAAGGACGGCCGTCCATGTCGCGCCGCCGTCGTTGGTCTTGTAGAGGCCCCGGTCGCCCCCCGCGGACCACAGGGGCCCCTGGCACGCCACGTAGACCACCTTGGAATCGCGCGGGTCCACGAGGATCTTGGCGATGTGCTCGGAGCGCTTGAGCCCCAGGTTTGTCCAGGACCGGCCGCCGTCCTCCGACCGGTAGACGCCGTCGCCGTATCCCACGCTCCGCTGGCTGTTGTGCTCGCCCGTGCCCACCCACACCACGCTGGGGTTCTTGGGGTCGAGGGTGACGCAGCCGATGGAGTAGGAGCCCTCCTTGTCGAACACGGGCGTCCACGTGGTGCCCGCGTTGGCCGTCTTCCATACGCCGCCCGACGCGGCGGCCACGAAGTACCGGGCGCGGTTGGAGGGATCCACGGCGAAGTCCATGATCCGGCCCGAGGTGAGAGCCGGCCCGATGGACCGGAGTTTCAGTCCCTCGAAAGTCTTGGAAGACCATGGGCCCTTCTCTTCCTGTTGGGCGGAGGCGGCCCCGGCCGGTGTGAGGCCGGCCTTCGGCCCCGCCGCGCACAAGGAAAGAACCGGGGCCAAGAGCAAGAACATCGGCAAGGCGTAGCGTCTCATGTCGTGCGTCCCCTATCAGATGGCGCCTGAGCGCAGACAGCATGGTAGCGAAAAGATGAGAGATTCACCACTCGGCGCCAGGCAGGAGGTGAATCACCGATTCGTCCTTCCCGTCCGGTTCCTTGCGGAAGGAGAGATCTGGCGCCTACAATCAATCCATGGCGAAGCGGCCGAACCTTCCCCGCAACGTGTGGATCGCAGGGGCTGTGAGCCTCTTCAACGATATTTCCTCCGAAATGGTGTATCCCCTGTTGCCCCTCTTCATTACGGGCGTGCTCGGTGCCTCCCGGGCCTCTCTCGGGCTCATAGAGGGGGTGGCGGAGGCCACGGCGAGTCTCCTGAAGGTCTGGTCGGGGAGCCTCTCGGACCGGTTCAGGACGCGCAAGGTGCCCATGGCCATCGGATATGGCCTGTCGCTGGCGGCGAGGCCCCTGATCGCCTCGGCGCAGACCTGGGGGGCCATCCTGGTCGCGCGCTTCGGGGACAGGGTGGGGAAGGGAATCCGAACGGCGCCGAGGGACGCCGTCCTCGCGGACAGCACGCCCATGGAGAGCCGGGGCAGGGCCTTCGGCGTGCACCGGGGCATGGATACCCTGGGCGCCGCCCTCGGTCCCGCAGCGGCCCTGGTCATGCTGTCGGTGCTGTCATATGACATTAGAACCGTGTTCTGGATCAGCATCGGGCCCGGGTTCGTGGCGCTCCTCCTCGTGGCCCTCATCAGGGACGACGTTCCCAAGCATTCCGACGGCGTTCCGCGGCCCACGCTTCGCGCCGCCTTTTCCCAAGGGGGAGCGTTCCGCCAGTTTCTCTGGGTGACGGCCCTCTTCAACCTGGCCAACTCCTCCGACACGTTCCTCCTTCTCAAGGCCCAATCGGTTGGCTTCTCCGTGGGCAAGGTGACGGCCGTGTACCTCCTCTTCAACATCTTCTATGCGGCCGTATCGGGGCCCATAGGCGCGTGGTCCGACGCCTGGGGAAGGGGCAAGGTAACCCTGGTTTCCTTCTTTTACTACGCCTTGGTGTACCTGGGCTTCGCCTTCGCCCAGGCGCCTTGGGCCGTGGTCGTCCTCTTCGTTCTTTACGGGCCCTTTCAGGCCGTGGAGGAGGGCGTGAAGAAGGCCTACGTCTCCGAGCTGGTTCCGCGAGAGCGGATGGGCTCGGGCATGGGTGCCTACAACGCCGTGAAGGGGGTGGCTCTCCTTCCCGCTTCCCTCATGACGGGCCTCCTCTGGGACCACGTGGGGCCCATGGCCGCCTTCTCGGCCAGCGCGGCGGTTTCCTGCCTCGCTGGACTCTTGTGGATCGCCATGGGAAGGAGGGCACGGAAGGAGGAGGGCGGACCATGAAGGCCCGGACGGTTCTCAAAACCATGGTTCGGGACCAGGTCCTCTCTCGCGGTGTGACAGACCGCCGCGTGCTGGGGGCCCTTCTTCGCGTGGACCGGGGCGTCTTCGTGCCCGCGGCCGCCCGCGCCCTCGCCTACGAGGACCATCCCGTCACCCTGGGCCATGGGCAGACGATCAGCCAGCCGTTCATGGCGGCTCTCATGCTCGATGCTCTCCAGGTGAGGCGGGGCATGAAGGTGCTGGAAATCGGTTCGGGGAGCGGATACGTCCTCGCCCTCCTCCTGGCCATGGGCGCAAAGCCCCTGGGGATCGAGTGGTACGAGGAGCTGGCCGCGGCCATCCCCGGGCGCCTTCGGGAGGCGGGACTTTCGCCGTGTCCCGTTCGTTGCGGAGACGGTTCGGCGGGATGGCCCGAGGGGGCTCCCTTCGACCGCATCGTCGTCTCCGCCGCCTGCCCCCTGGTGCCCCCGCCCCTCCTCCAGCAACTGGCCGCCGGAGGAATCCTGGTGGCTCCCGTGGATGTCCCGGGCGGCAGAGCCCAGGTGCTGGAACGGATCACCCTAACGGCGTCTGGTCCGCGAAGAGAGCGCATGGGAGGATGCGTGTTCGTGCCGCTCCTGGGGGCCTATGGAAATGCCGGGATGCCGGGATGAGGAGATGCCGGGATGCCGAGATGAGGAGATGCCGGGATGCCGGGATGCCGAGATGCCGGGATGCCGAGATGCCGGGATGCCGAGATGAGGAGATGAGGACTGGGGATCGTGCCCCGGCGCAGGGTGGTCGAGGGCGTGCGAACCACGGGCCCTCACTCTTCAGCGACCGGGCCTCATCGTCCCGTCCCGATTGGGCGGAGGGAGCGCACCGTGAGACTCTTTCTCCTTAGCAGGCTCAGGCTCACCCTGGCCTGGCACAAGTTGTGGCCCCCGGGTGCCGTGAAAGGGCTCCTGCTGGCGGGGTTCGCCGCGGCCGGAATCCTATTTTGGGCCGGAGACTTCGTGTTCTTCCGCAAGATTTTCGCGAATCTCCTCGCCAATGAGTCGGCGGAAGGCATTCCGCGCGTGCTTCTGGTGGCGGTGGCGGGCAAGCTTATGGGCCTGGTCCTTCTCACCACCTTCACCCTGCTTCTTTTCTCGGCGGCCGTGAGCGCCCTCTCCTACTTGTACCTGGATGACGACCTGGCGTTTCTCCTCCCCTTGCCCGTCGCCCGCCGGCGCCTGCGGGCCCAACGCTCCGCGGAGGCGGCCATCAACGCCGGGTACATGGTGGCGCTCCTTCTGGCGCCCGTTGCGGCCTCCTACTGGAGCCTGTCCAAGGCGGGGATGGGGGCGCTGCTCTTGTCGCTGGCGGGGCTGGGCATCTATCTGTGCATTCCGCTGTCACTTGGCATCGTCGTGACGGTGCTCCTGGCGAGGTTCTTCCCCGCGCGCCGGCTTCACCAGGTCCTCACGGTCCTGTCGGTGGTCATGCTCTGCATGCTCGTGGTCCTGTTTCGCATGGCTCGGCCCGAAGCCCTCCTGAACCCCGAATCCTCCAGCCAGGTGCTCGACGTCCTGCGGTCCATCAGGATGCCCAGCGAATCCCTCCTTCCCTCCACGTGGCTCGCCGAGGTGGTGGTGAGGAGCGCTGAAGGGGAGTGGGGCCGAGTCTGGCCGGCGCTGGCCAAGCTCCTGGGATTGGCCTCAGGATGCCTGGGCCTCGCGGCGGGGCTCCTGAAAGCCTTCCACTGGAAGGGCTACAGCCGCGCCCAGGAGCAGCAGGCCATGCGCCCCGACGGGGGGCGCGCGGTGGCCGGCCGGATCCTCCTCGGCCTTGCCCTTGCCCCCGTGCCGGCGGGGCCCAGAGCCCGGGCCATCCTGAAGCGCGACGTGCTCCTTTTCTTTCGGGACCCCACGCAGTGGGGCCAGCTCATTATTCTCGCGGCCCTCGTAGTGATTTATCTCTTCAATGTTCGCTATATGCCGTCGGGGGTGGCGGTCTTCAAGGTGGCCGTATCTTTTTGGAACCTGGCCACGCTGGGCCTGATCGTGGCCTCGGTTGCGGGCCGATTCGCCTTCACGGCCGTGGGGTCGGAGGGGCGGGCCTACTTTACTTCGAGGGTCCTTCCGATGGATGTCTGGTCGTACCTTTGGGCAAAGTACCTGTTCACGGCCGTGCCCCTCAGCGGCCTCGCGGCCCTCACCCTTTACGGCTCCAACCGATTCCTTGGGATCGAAGGCATGGCTCTCTACTACTCCGTATTCCTCGCGGTAGCTTCGTCGCTGGCCCTGTCGGCCCTGGCGCTGTGTATGGGGAGCGCCCAGCCGGTCTTCGATTCCAAGAATCCCGCCAAGGCCGTCATGAGCGCCTGGGGGCTCGGTTACATGTTTCTATCGCTGACCTATGTGGGAGGAGTGATCATCCTCTCGGCCCGGCCCGTGGCCCAGTATTACAAGCACCTTCTCGGCAGGGGCCCGGAGGCTGTTTATGGCCTTCCCGCCTTGGACGTGGGCGGCGTGAGCGCCGTGATGGTCCTCGCATGCCTTCTTCTGGCCTCCTGGCGCCTCAAACGGCTTGAGGCCAGGTGAAGGGGAAAAGTGAGGAGTGAGGAGTGAGGAGTGAGGAGAAAGGAACAAAAACGATGAGACGGCGCGAGCCTTGCCTCTTGCTGTCCCCTGGAACCGCGTGTGCAACTGAAGAAGGAGTCAAGAAAACGTGGGGGCACGTACTTGGTTTCAGCTCTTGCTATTTCT
>JAKAKG010000109.1 GCA_021813555.1 Acidobacteriota bacterium | reverse complement strand
AAAGCAAAAACCCCCGGTTTGGCGCCGGGGGCTCGTAGCGGGCGTGATGGTGCCGGCGAAAAGCCTACCGCCGCCGGCGCTTCTTGGGCTTTGTGATCTCCACGTGCTCCGCCGCCGCGGCGACGGCCGCTTCGGCCTCTTCCTCGTCTTCCATGAGGCGGCCGGCCCGGCCGAGGCTGATGGGATACGTCCCGTCCACCTTCTTGCCGATGTGGATGATCTTGTTCTTCTGCGCCTCCGCGAGGAAGGCCTTGAACTGGGCGAATCCAAACGTCTTCTCGTCAAACGTGGGGCTGAGCTGGAGCATCTTCTGCTTGAGGGTGGAGCTGTCCACGCTCCGGTCCTCGTCCTCCAGAAGGGTGATGGCCCGGCTGAGGAGGGCGAAAGCCGTCTGAATGTCCTTCGGGTCCAGCTCCTCCACCTTGCCTTCGCCCACGGCCTCATGGCCCGGCACGACCTGGCCCAGGTTTTCGTAGGCGAGGTACTCGTTGCAGTTGGCCATGACGACGGAGGACGTGGTCTTGCGCATCCCCACGATGACGACCTTCTTGTTGTAGGCCTGGAGGCGCGAGATGAGGGGCAGGAAATCGCTGTCGCCGGAGACCACGGCGAACACGTCAATGTGGCGGTTGGTGAGGCAGGCTTCGAGCGCGTCCACGGCGAGCTGGATGTCCGCGCCGTTTTTGTCTCCACCGGCGTGGATCGTGGGCCGCTCCACGAGATCGACGCCGTGCTCGGCGAGGACCTTTCGGAACTGGGCGAACTTGGCCCAGTCGCCGTAGGCCTTCTTCAGAATGATGATGCCCCTCTCCCGCAAGGCGTTCAGAACCCGCGTGATATCGAGCTGGCCGTTGTCAAAGTCGATGAACAGCGCTATGCGAGGGGTCAAGTCGTTGGGCGTCACTTGCACGGTGAGGGTACCTCCCGAAGGAAGCATAGTCCCTCATCCCTTGAAAAACAAGGAATTGGAAGGATCACGAACGGGAGAACCACGGCGGACTTACTTTTTGTCCAGAGCCGTTCTGTTGGTGTTGATGCCGAGCCACTGGTACGGCGGGCACCAGCCGACGAGCGCCGTGGCGAGGGGTACGATGCCGACAAGGCCCCAGAGGGTCTTGGGCCCCACGAAGACGATGGCCAGGAGCCCCAGGCCGACCACGCCCCTCACGACGCGCTCCACGGGGTGGATGTTGCAGATCATGTGCACCTCCTTCTTATATAAACTAAGATGCGGTCCAAGGTGTTCCGTTTCAAGGCGGAGGTATCATGAAGCGGCCCGAATACGCAAACCCCAGGTACAGCCAGGCCCTTGAGGAACAGGAGCGCCTTTGCGCTCTGCTCCGCCTGGAACCGCTCCCCGAGACTCCGCGCCTGGTGGCGGGAGCGGACTGCTCCTTCAACCGGTTCGGGACGACTTTTTGGGGCGGCTTCGTGGTGTGCGACGCGCAGGCAGGCTTCGCCGTCGTGGACCGGGCCGTGGTCCGGATGGAGGTGGACTTTCCTTACCTGCCGGGCCTCCTGGGGTTCCGGGAGGTTCCGGTCCTCGCGCGGGCTTACGAGCTGCTGCGGACGGCACCCGAGGTGACTCTCGTGGACGCGCACGGGACGGCGCACCCGCGCCGCTTCGGCTCGGCGGCGCACCTGGGGGTCGTCCTGGGCATCCCCACGGTGGGCTGCGCCAAGAGCCGTCTGTGCGGAACCTTCCACGAACCCGGTCCGGCCCGTGGCGCGTGGTCCCCTTTGGTGCTGGAGGGGGAACGCGTTGGAGCGGTTCTGCGGACCCGAGCGGGCGCGGCACCCGTCTTCGTATCCCCCGGCCACCGCTGCGACCTCGCCTCCGCCCTGCTCCTCGCCCTGCGGTGCGCCCCCCGGACTCGCATCCCGCAACCCATTCGGCTCGCCCACGAGCTCGTCAATGAGGCCCGCAAGGGGGCGGGAAGCGGTGAGTGTGAAATAGTGAAAAGGGAGAAATGAAGCAGTCTTTTGGAGGTGGTTTGCTCTGCTCCCTGCTCCCAGCTCCCAGCTCCCCGCTCCCCGCTTCCCCGTCCCCTGTCCCCCGTCCCCTTCCCTGTACTATACTCACCGTGGAACCGGCTCCCAGCGTGACGATCTGTAACCGGCGGGAGCCTCATCCCAATAGGAGCATGATGATGGGCAAATGGATCGCATTGGGCATCCTCGGGGTGCTGGTTGTCGCCTGCCTCATCGGCGGAGTGTTTGTGGCGAGCACGTATAACTCCCTCGTTTCCCTCGACCAGAAGGTGCAGGCCCAGTGGGGCCAGGTGGAGAATGTCTACCAGCGGCGCGCGGACCTGGTGCCGAACCTGGTCCAGACCGTAAAGGGTGCTGCGGCCTTCGAAAAGGACACCTTCACGCAGGTGGCGGAGGCCCGCGCCAAAGTCGGGCAGATCAACGCCGCGGGCATCGCCAACGATCCGGCGGCCTTCGCCAAGTTCCAGCAGGCCCAGGACGGGCTCTCCTCCGCCCTCTCACGGCTCATGGTGGTGGTGGAGCGGTATCCCGATCTGAAGGCCACGCAGAACTTCCGCGACCTCCAGGCCCAGCTCGAAGGCACGGAGAACCGCATCGCCGTAGAGCGCATGCGCTTCAACGAGGCGGCCCAGGCCTTCAACACCAAGCGCCTGAGCTTCCCCACGAACCTCGTGGCGGGGTTCTTCGGCGGCCGGTTCAACGAGAAGCCCTACTTCAAGTCCCAGCCCGGTGCCGAGACAGCGCCGAAGGTGCAGTTCTAAAGAGGAATTGGGAGGCAGGAAGCAGGGAGCAGAGGAGGATTTGGCCTCCGCTCCCGGCTGCCTGTCCCTGTTCCCTCGCAGGTGGCCATGAAGCGTCTCCCTATTCTGCTTCTCGTCTTCATCGCATCCCTGGCTGCGGTTTCCGTTGCCGCGGCGGAGGTGCCCATTCCTCCCGCGCCCACGCGCTGGGCCACGGACACCGCCGGCTTCATGTCGCCGCAGGCCCTGGCGGCCGTGGACCAGCGGCTGGAGCAGTTCGAGCGGGCCACGGGCAATCAGGTCTTGGTCTGGATCGGCTCCACCACGGGCGACACGCCCACGGAGGAGTGGACGGTCAACGCCTTCGCCAAGTGGAAGGTGGGCCGGAAGGGCCTGGACAATGGTTTGATCCTCTTCCTCTTCGCCAAGGACCAGAAGGTCCGCGTCGAGGTGGGCTACGGCCTTGAGGACAAGGTTCCCGACATCATCGCCTCCCGCATCATCCGGGACGTGATCGTCCCTCGCATCCAGGCGGGGGACCGGGACGGCGCCGTCTCCGCCGGCGTGGACGCCCTCATGAACGCCATCCAGCCCGGTTCGGCGGCGGGGGACGAGGCGGCCCCGCCCGCCGTGCCCAGGCACTCGGCGCCGCGCCCCATCAGCATCCCCCAGATGATCCTCATGGGCATACTTGGCCTCGCTTTCTTGGTCCTTCTCATCACCCACCCCGGCCTTGCCATCTATCTCCTCTTCAGCCTCCTCTCGGGAGGACGGGGCGGCGGAGGTGGAGGAGGAGGCGGCTTCTCGGGCGGCGGCGGAAGCTCCGGGGGCGGCGGCGCCACGGGGTCGTGGTGAAGATAGTGAAAAGTGAGAAGTGAAAAGTGAAAAGTGAAAGGCGAGGATGACCCGATCAGCTGCCCACGTGGTCACCGACCGAGCGTGACGAGATGATGCACCGAGCGAAGCTGAGAAAGCTGGTTGACGCGGCGGCCGTGAAGCGGGCCATCGAGGACGCCGAGAGCCGCACCACGGGCGAGATCCGCGTGTCCGTCTCCACCTTCTTCTGGGGCAACGTGCGGCGCACGGCGGAGAAAGCCTTCGTCCGGCTGGGCATGGACCGCACGGCCCACCGGAACGGCGTCCTCATCTTCGTGGTTCCCTCCCGGCGCGCCTTCGTGGTGCTGGGAGACAAAGAGATTCACGCCCGCGTGGGACAGGAATTTTGGGATTCGGTGACGGCGGCCATGTCCGAGCGCTTCAAGACGGGCGACTTCACGGGCGGCCTCGTCCACGGCATCTCCGAAGCGGGACGCCAGCTCGCCGAGCACTTCCCCGGCGTTGGCCCGCGCGATGTCAACGAACTGCCCGACGACGTGGACTTCGGAGGGGACAGGGAGACGTGACGGGATGAGGAGATGCCGGGATGAGGAGATGAGGGGCCTGGCGGAAGCAGCGCGGCCTTCCTTGCTCCTCCTCATCTCCTCATGCCCTCATCCCCTTATTTCGGCTCCTTCGAAGCCCGGCTCCCAGCCACGT
>JAKAKG010000158.1 GCA_021813555.1 Acidobacteriota bacterium | reverse complement strand
GCCCCTCGTGGCTTCTTCCACGGCTTTCAGTGAGCGCTCTCGCCCCACCGCGAGGGGGATGATCATATCGGGGAAGAGCAGGGTGTTGCGGAGGGGCAGCACGGGAAGGACCGGCTTCTCCTTCAGCTTGCGTTCGAGGTCCTGGTCAGTTGATGACACCATGATTGTCTCCTTGCGGGCGTAAGGGTAACCGCCGGCGCGTTTGGACGGGCTCGGCTGGTTGGCCTTGCTCCCGGCTCGGAGTAAAAGTCAACCGAACCCCCCCGCCAAAGGGGGCCATGGGCACTCGGATCATCCCTCGGCCATCCCGTTCACATTCAAGCATATCCAAAAGGGAAGGTCCCGCGCAAGGCCGCGCCGTAGCCTTCCCAGTTGAAACCTTCGCAGGCCCCTCCTTCTTCCCTCCGGTCGGGTGGTTGAGATGCCCCCCGGGGCTTTACAGTGGGCCCGGGCGTATGCTATGCTCTTATCTTTGAGATGGATAGGAGAACGCGGCATATGGAGACCCAAGCCAAGAACGCCCTCATCGAGCAGTACCGCAAGCACGCGACGGACACGGGCTCGCCTGAGGTGCAGATCGCCCTTCTTTCGGAACGCATCAACCACCTCACCGACCACTTGAAATCTCACCGCAAGGATTTCAGCACACGGCGGGGCCTCTTGATGCTGGTAGGCCAGCGCCGTCGCCTGCTGAACTACCTGAAAGGCCAAAACATCGAGGGGTACCGCGAGCTGATCGGCCGCCTCGGCCTGCGCAAGTAGCTCGTCCCTCAACCCGCCGAATGGCCCGCCGCGCCCACGAGGGGCGGGGCGTGAGCTCTATGTTGGAATGTGATCGAGGTGAACGTCGTGAATGAGATGTACCGGGAAGAATCGGTAGAGATCGAACTCGGTGGGAGGCCCTTGCGGATCTCCACGGGCAAGGTGGCTAAGCAGGCCCACGGCGCCATGTGGGTCCGCTACGGCGACTCGGTGGTCCTGGTGACCGCCCAGATGGACAAGAACGGCCGCGAAGGGCTGGATTTCCTGCCCTTCACGGTGGATTACCGGGAGTACACCTACGCCGCGGGACGCTTCCCCGGCGGCTTCTTCAAGCGCGAGGGCAAGCCCACGGACCCGGAGGTCCTGGTGTGCCGCATGATCGATCGGCCCATGAGGCCCCTCTTCCCCGAAGGCCACCACAAAGAGACCCAGGTCGTGGCCATGGTCCTGAGCACGGACTTTGAAAACGCCCCCGACGTCATGGCCATCAACGGCGCGGCCTTCGCCCTCTACTGCTCGCCCATCCCCTTCCCGCGGGCCGTGGGCGCCGTGCGCATCGGGCACATCGGCGGGGAGTTCGTGGTGAACCCCTCCATGAAGATCATGGACCAGAGCCGCATCAACCTCGTGGTGGCCGGCACCAAGGAAGCCATCTGCATGGTCGAGGCGGGCGCACAGGAACTCTCCGAGGAGGAGATGATCCAAGCCCTCCAGCTCGCCCACGACCAGATCAAGAAGATCTGCGCCGCCGCAGAGGACCTGGCCGCCCGCATGGGGATCAAGAAAGAGATGCCCCCCGTGCCGGTCCACGACGCGGCCCACGCGGCCGAGGTGGAGGCCAAGATCGCCGGGCCCCTGCGCGAGGCCATGGCCACCAAGGGCAAGCTCGCCATGTACGACGCCCTGGACAAGGTGAAGGACGACCTCCTCGCCACTTATCCCGAGGATCAGGCCGAGCGGCGCGCCGAAGCGGGCCATCTTTACCACGACATCCTCGTGAAGACCTTCCGCACCTCTCTCCTGCGCGACGGGCGCCGGGTGGACGGCCGCCTCTTCGACGAGATCCGTCCCGTCTGGGGCGAGGTGGGCGTCCTGCCCCGCACGCACGGGTCGGCCCTTTTCGCCCGCGGCGAGACCATGGCTCTGGCCAACTGCACCCTCGGCACGTCCTCCGACATCCAGCGCCTCTCCGGGCTCCTCGAGGGTACCGAAAAGCGCTTCATGCTCCACTACAACTTCCCGCCCTTCAGCGTGGGTGAGGTGAAGTTCATCCGGGGTCCGGGCCGGCGCGAGATCGGCCACGGTGCCCTGGCCGAAAAGGCCATCGTGCCCGTCCTTCCCGACGCGGTCACCTTCCCCTACGCCATCCGGGTGGTCTCCGACATCATGGAGTCCAACGGCTCCTCTTCCCAGGCCACCATCTGCGGCGCGACGCTGGCTCTCCAGGACGCGGGCGTTCCCATCAAAGCCCCCGTGGCCGGCGTGGCCATGGGCCTCATCATGGAAGGGGACCGCTACGCCATCTTGAGCGACATCGCCGGCCTCGAAGATCACTACGGTGACATGGACTTCAAGGTGGCCGGAACGGAAAAGGGCATCACCGCCCTCCAGATGGACATCAAGGTGGACGGCATTTCTTTCGACATCATGCGGGAAGCCCTGGCGCAGGCCAACAAGGGCCGCATGCACCTGCTGGGCTGCATGGCCCAGATTCTTCCCGCCCCCCGGGCCGACATTTCTCCGCTCGCCCCGCGCATCTACGCCATCCAGATCGCCAAGAGCCGCATCGGGGAGCTCATCGGCCCCGGCGGAAAGAACGTCCGCGCCATCCAGGAAGCCACGGGAGTGGACATCAACATCGAGGAGGACGGCACCGTTCAGGTGGCCTCCTGCGACTCGGCCGCCGCCGAAAAGGCCTTGGCCATGATCCGCGCTCAGATGGAGGAGCCCGAGGCGGGCCGCATCTACAAGGGCGTCGTGAAGCGGGTTGAGCCCTACGGGGCCTTCGTGGAGATCCTGCCCGGCCAAGACGGCCTCCTGCACGTGTCCGAGCTCGACTGGAAGCGCGTGGAGAACGTGGACGACGTGGTCAAAGTGGGCGACGAGCTGGAGGTCAAGCTCTTGGAGTTCGAGCGCGGCGGCAAGCTGCGCCTGAGCCGCAAGGTCCTTCTGCCCAAGCCCGAGGGGTACGTCGAGCGTCCTCCCAGGGAAGGCTCCGACCGGCCGCCTCGCCGCGACGGCGACCGGGATCGCGACCGGGGCCACCGTCCCGGCGGCGACCGGGACCGCAGGCCTCCGCGGCGGTAGCCTCGAATCTTTCTGTTGAAGCACGGACGGGCGAGGGAGCGATCCCTCGCCCGTTTTGCCTCGGGGTGGCGAGGCGGGAGGAGCAAAACGTGGAAAGAGCAAACGTGAGAAAGAGAAGCGCACGGGAAGCATGGGATGCCTGTCAAAGGCAGGGGTGCCCTCACAGGCAAGTCCCCTAAGCCTGACTTCCCACCCTTCTAACCTTTTGCCGTACTCGCCTACTCACCTACTCACCTACTAACCTACTCACTTCCTGACGTCCTCACGCCCTCGCGATCTTTCCTCCCCGCGGGAACGGTGAAGGCGGCGAGGATCATGGCCGCCATCACGATCACCGCCACGGCTCCGGCCACTACCCTGAACCCCGTGCGGTCCATGACCCAGCCTCCGAGCAGAGGGGTGATCACGGAGGCCGGCGTCAGGAGGAAGCCCGTGAGGGCCAGGATGGACTGCCGCTCGCCAGGGGCGGCCAGGTCCATCACCCAAGCCGCTTGGCTGGTGTACTCCGTGGCCAAAAAGATGCCGCCCAGCCCTGCCACGATGAACAAAGACCAGACGGGCACCGGAGCCACGGCCAGAAGGCAAGCGGCCACGAGGGCCCCCTGGCCCAGCAGGACGGACGTCTTGTGGCCTACTTGGTCACCCAGGGTGCCCGCGGCCAGGCCGGCCAGTGCCTGGCAGGCGAGGGCGGCGGTGCCGAAGAGCGCCGCCGTCGCCGGGCTCACTCCCTTCTCGGCCACGGCATAGACGGCGTAGAAGTGGACGAGCAGCGGATAGGTACCCCGAACCAACCAACGCGCCGTGATGTAGGCCCTCAACCATCCGCGGCTGCGCCACAGGCCGGCGAGATCACGAAAGTGCTGGCCCACGGAGGGGGCGGCCCCTTCCGAGGTGGTGCGCTCGCGCGTGCCGAGGAAGAAGAAGGAGCCACCTGACATGGCCGCCGCGGCCACGAAGAACAGGATGGCGTACCGGCCGTCGCTCGTTCCGCCTTCCAGAAGGGCAGCCGCCGCCGTCGCCCCCGCGACGCCGCTGCCCGTCTGGGTCAGGAACACGATCCCCAGGGCCCTTCCCCGCTTGGCAGGGTCCAGGATTTTGGCCATGTAGTCCATCCACACCGGATACAGGAGCCCGATGGCCGCGTAGAAGCAGCCCCACAGGACGAGGACCGTGGGAACGGCCGGAAGCTTGCCCGACAGGAGACAGAAC
>JAKAKG010000104.1 GCA_021813555.1 Acidobacteriota bacterium | reverse complement strand
CATCACGCGCAGCGAGGTGGGGGAAGCCACGGAGGCGGGGCCGGGCAAGGCCCTCCAGTTCGCCGCCGTGGTGGAGCGGCACCGGCACACGGGAAACGTGGGTCTGGGGTTCGTGTCGGGCTTCGGTCTGGCGGCGGGGGCGATGGCCTCCACCGTGAGCCACGACAGCCACAACTGCGTGCTGGTGGGAACATCGCCCGAGGAGATGGCACACGCGGCGCGGGCCGTGGCGGACATGGGCGGCGGACAAGCCGTGGTGCGCGGCGGCAAGGTCCTGGCGGCTCTGCCCTTGCCCGTGGCGGGCCTCATGTCCACGGGCGGGGCGGCGCAGGTGGCCGCGGGCCTGGAGGCGCTTCATGCCGCCGCGCGGGCGTGCGGCTGCGTCCTCCCCGCTCCCTTCATGACCCTTGCTTTCATCGCGCTCCCCGTCATCCCGGCCCTCAAAATCACCGACCTGGGCCTGGTGGACGTGAACCAGTTCAAGCTCGTGCCGCTGGTGGTGTGAGGGCGGGGGGAAGGGAACGCGGAAAGCGGAATTCGGAATTCGGAAAGGGGGGGCGGGGCGGCGGGCCAGGGGCACCATTTGTTTCCCTGCCTCCTGACTTCCTAACTTCCCGCTTCATGATATGCTCTCAGGTCCTGAAGGAGCCCTCATGTCCGACGGCGGAAGAGTACAGAGAAAAGTCCTGTCCAACGGGCTCACGGTGGCGGTGGAGCGGCTTCCGCACTTCCCCTCCGTGACGGCGGGGGTCTGGGTCAAGAGAGGATCCAGACAGGAGACGGCCCAGCTCAACGGCGTGAGCCATTTCATCGAGCACCTCGTCTTCAAGGGGACACCCACCCGGACGTACGGGGAGATCTACAAGACCTTCGACCGCATGGGCGGGGTTCTGGACGCCTTCACCTCCCGGGAGATCATGGGCTTCTATTTCCGGGTCCAGAAGGCCCACTTCCCGGAGGCTTTCGAGGTCCTGTCTGACATGCTGGCCCACCCCACGTTCCCTCCGGAGGAATTGGAACGGGAGCGGGGGGTGATTCTGGAAGAGATCCGCATGGTGAACGACTCGCCCTCGGATCTCATGGGGGACCTGTTTCTGGCGCGGGCCTTTCCCAAGCACCCGCTCGGCAAACCCATTCAGGGCACGGAAGAGAGCGTGAGCCGCGTCACGCGCGAGCAGGTTCAGCGCCACTACGCGTCGATGATGCGTCCGGAGAACCTCGTGGTGACGGCTACGGGGGACACGACCATGGGCGAAGTCCTTGCCCAGGTGGAACCCACCCTCGGCGGCCTCAAACCGGGAAAACCCGCGGCTGAGCGGTCGCCGCGCTTCAAGCCGGGGGTCGAGCTTTTCCAGAAGGAGCACTTGGAGCAGGCCCAGATCATCGTGTCTTTCTCCGCCGAGAGCGCCGCGGGTCCCCACCGATACGTCCTTCTGGTCCTCGCCAATCTGCTGGGCGGCACCATGTCCTCCCGCCTGTTCACCGAGATCAGGGAAAAACGCGGCTTGGTGTATTCCATTTCGGCGGAACACGCCGGTTACAAGGACGCGGGTATCTTCGGCGTCCAAGCGGCGGCGAGCCATGCGACGGCCGCCCGGACCTTGAAGGAGACCCTGAAGGTGCTGGCGGACGTGGCCCACCAGGGCGTCACCGCGGAGGAGATGGAGATCGCCAAGGACAACCTCCTGGGCGGCGTGATCCTCTCCATGGAGTCGGCCTCGTCCCGCATGGGACGTTTGGCCAGAAACGAACTCTTCTTCGGAGAACAGCGCTCCGTGAAGGAGTCCGTGGACGGCATCAAGAAGGTGACCGCCAAGGCCATGGTGGCCCAGGCCCGAGAATTGTTCCGGTCCGAGAACGCCCTGGTGACCATCATGGGGCGCGAATCGGCCCTCAAAAACCTGGATCTAACCGTTCTGGATGGTGGCGTTTGATGGAGGTCCGTCTCAGGCGTCTGCCTCACGGCGCGGGGCTTCCCCTCCCTTCTCGGGCAACGGCAGGTGCCGCGGGGCTGGACCTGAGCGCCGCGGTGGCGGCCCCGGTGGTGTTGGCCCCGGGGGAGCGTGCCCTCATTCCGACGGGGTTCGTGTGGGAGATTCCAGGCGGCTTCGAGGGCCAGGTCCGCCCGCGGTCCGGGCTGGCCCTCAAGCACGGGCTCACCCTTCTCAACGCGCCCGGCACCGTGGACAGCGATTACCGGGGCGAAGTGCGGGTGATTCTCTGCAATCTGGGACAGGAGCCTTTCATCGTGGAGCGGGGCCTGAGAATTGCCCAGATGGTGGTGGCGGCCGTGGCTCCTGCGACACCCGCGGAGACGCTCGACGTCACCGATACAGCCCGCGGCGAGGGCGGCTTCGGACACACGGGGCGGTAGGGAAAGTGAAAAGTGAAAAGTGAAAAGTCAAAAGTGAGGAGAAAATGAAGCCGGCAGCTAGCGGCCGCGGACATTCGGCTCTCGGGTCTTGGGCTCTCATCTTGAAAGCCAACAGCCCACAGCCCGCAGCGTATAGCCTGCTTTCCTCCTGTTCACATTTCACTGTTCACTTTTCACTGGCCCGAAGGGCTGCCCCATGAGTCTTCGGGTGCACGTCTTCTCTTCGGGATCTTCGGGCAATGCCACCCTGTACAGCGCCGGGAGGACCCACATCCTCGTGGACTGCGGACTATCGGCCCGAAGGGTGGCGGCTCACTTGGCGCAGGCCGGACTTGGGCCCGAGGATCTCGCGGGCGTCTTCGTCACCCACGAGCATTCGGACCACGTTCAGGGCCTGCGGGTGTTTCTCAAGAAGCGCAGAATCCCCCTCTTCGCCGCCCCCGAGTGCCATGAGTCCGAGGCCCTGGCCTCGCTGGACCCCTGGCGGCGCGAACTTTTGCGCCCGGGACACGCGGTACCGCTGGGAGGCCTTTCCATCACCGCCTTCCGGGTACCCCACGACGCCGCCTGCTGTTACGGCTACGTGGTGGAGGCGGCGGGCGTGAAGGCGGTGCAAGTCACGGACCTGGGGCAGCCCACGGCCCTGGTCCGGGAGAAGGTGCGGGGCGCCCACTGCCTGCTCCTGGAATTCAACCACGACGTGGACCGGCTCATGAACGGCTCCTACCCGATGCACATCAAAATGCGAGTGAGGGGAAGCCTGGGCCACCTGTCCAACGACCAGGCCGGCCGGCTCGTCCAGGAGGTGGTGAACGGGGAGACGCAGGCCCTCTACCTCATGCATCTCTCCCAAGAGAACAACCTTCCGGCGCTCGCTAAGCTCGCCGCGAAGGAGGCCCTGCAAGAAAAGCGGGTGCGCGTGGAGGTGGCCCGCCATCTCGTGCCCGCGGCGCCGTGGGAGGGCTAGCCTCAGCGGGTCAGGGAGCCAGAGATCCAGATCGAAAGGGGGCGAGGGAGCCATGATCCCTAGGTACACGCGGCCGCGGATGGCGGCCCATTGGTCGGATGAAAACCGCTACGCCACGTGGCTCAAGGTGGAGCTGGCCGCCCTCTCGGCCCAGGCGGACATGGGACTGGTGCCCCGGGAAGCCGCCTCGGAGATCACCTCGAAAGCCCGATTTGACGTGGGACGCATCGAGGCCATCGAGGAGGTGGTCAAGCACGATGTCATCGCCTTCACGACGTCGGTGGGCGAGTCCATCGGGAACCTGAGCCGCTACTTCCACTACGGCCTCACCTCCTCGGACGTGGTGGACACGAGCCTGGCCCTCATGACGCGGGACGCCCTTGACCTCATCATTCAGGACGTGGACGAATTCCGGGCCGTCCTGAAAGCACAGGCCTATGCCTACAAAGACCAGGTGTGCATCGGCAGGACCCACGGCATTCATGGCGAGCCCACGACCTTTGGCCTCAAGTTCGCCCTCTGGTACGCCGAGATGGGCCGGAACCGAGCGCGCCTGCTGGCCGCCCGTGAAGGAATCGCGGTGGGGAAGCTTTCGGGTGCCGTGGGCACCTTCGCGCACCTTCCTCCCGAGCTGGAGGAACGCGTCTGCGCCCTGCTCGGTCTTGCTCCCGATCCCGTCTCCACGCAGGTCATCCAGCGGGACCGCCACGCCGAAGTGCTCGCCGCCCTGGCCATCACGGGGGCGACCCTGGAGAAGATCGCCACCGAGATCCGGCACCTCCAGAAGACCGAGGTGCGCGAGGTGGAGGAACCCTTCAGCAAGGGCCAGAAAGGCTCATCGGCTATGCCCCACAAGCGGAATCCCGTGGGATGCGAGAACATGACCGGGCTGGCGCGGCTCCTGCGAGGCTACGCGGTTCCCGCCTTGGAAGACGTGGCCCTCTGGCACGAGCGGGACATCTCGCACTCCTCCGTGGAGCGCGTCATCCTCCCCGACGCGACGACCCTTCTGGATTATATGCTGCACCGCCTGGGCGGCATCCTGGACGGCCTCCTCGTCTATCCGGAGGCCATGGCCGCGAATCTGAACAAGACCCGCGGCCTCATTTACAGCCAGCAGTGCCTCCTGGCCCTCACACGGGCGGGGCTCACCCGCGAGGACGCCTATGCCCTGGTGCAGGCCGCGGCCATGCGATGTTGGGCGGGTGAGGGGGATTTTCTGGATCTCCTTTCGGCGACACCAGAAGTGGCCGCCAGGGTTCCGCGTCAGGAGCTCGCCGCCTTCTTCGACCCGAAGCGCTTCCTCACCCACGTGGATGCCATCTTCACGCGGGTCTTCGGCTGATGTCGCCATCCGCCGAAGGTATACATCAAGGGGACCGCCACCGACTTCATTTTTGAGAACCCCGCCGGCCAGCGGACTGAAGTCAAAGGCTCGATGTGGCATATGGGTGAGATTTGAGAGGACCGTGGCCACCCACCGCCGTGAGCCGCTCAAGGTTCTGGGAAAGGCCATCAAGGCGGACACGGACCGGTTCTCGGCGGGCCTGCCCTACGCCGACGACCGAACCATGGTCGCGGTCAGGCGGACGTAGAACCCTTGCTCCGGCTCGGCCCGCAGGCCACCGAAGCGAACATTCCTTCGGCCACCCAGGTTCGGAACCACGCGAACACTTTCTTTTCGCCCTCGGCTTTTTTGAGGCGCGCCGCCGCGCGCGCCACGGCCTGGCCCAGGGGAACGCCCCCGGCGAGGTCATCGAGCAACGCGAATTCGCCGCGCGTCAGTCCCATTTGGTACACCGAGAAGTCGCGGCGGTAGACCACGAGGAACGAAGCCTTGCGCACCGGAGCGGGGGAGGGGAGTCCGCGTTTCTCGGATTCGAGATGCGGGAGGACCGCGTAGCGCGATCGGAGAAGGCGGAAGGCGGCCGTCGGCTGCAAGGTGGCGCTGTCCCAGGCTTGGGGCGGAATGGCTTGGAGCGATTCGGCCGTGAGTTTGGGAGACTCCTCCGCGTCGAAGGCTTGGCTGACGGCCAGTTCGGCCGAGGCCAGGTCGTGGAGGAAGGGGGCGTGGCGGCGCCCGGGTTCATCCAGGAAGAACTGGGGAAGGTGATCTCCCAGCCGGTTGAGAGTGTAGCTCCTGGACGGGTAGCGCCGCACATAGTCGCGGACCAACTCGCCGAAGGCCTGGGCGCCGAGAAAGTGCTTGGTGGCCGGATAGTCCGAGGCCAGGGCCTCCTCCATCCGTAGCAGATACATCCCGTGGTAGATGTCCACGCGCTCCTCGGGAGTCAGCGAGCGGCTGGGTTTCACGAGCGCTGCGAGATCGGACGAGGGTACTTCCCGCTCCGCTTCGGACGAGGCGAGAGCCTCCAGAATTTCACCGGGGTGGACCACGACGGCCTGGAGCCAGCGCTGAACCGTGGAGAGGGGGAAGGCCTCCACGCGGAGATTGGGGTCACGCCGCACGGCGCACTTCCTTGTCCCGCCAGACCTGCGCCTTGAGGGCCTCGGCGTGCACCACATCGAAGGGCGGGATGTCCGCGTCCCATTCCAGGAGGGTGGCCCGGGACCCGATGCGTCTGAGGGTGTAGCCGTAGAGCTCCCACACGGGGTCCACCACGTAGTCCGAGTGCGTATCCAGGATGTGGGTCCCCTTGTGGGTGTGCCCCGCCAAGTGGTAGTGGCACACCCTCTCGCCCGGAATGGCGTCGATGTAAGTTTTGGGATCGAACCCGTGATTGAAGGCGCTCACGTAGACGTTGTTCACGTCGAAGAGCAGGCCGCAGTCCGCCTCGCTCGCCAGCCGGGCAATGAACTCCCACTCGGTCATGGAGGAGGGAACGAACTCGAGGTAGGTGGACGGGTTTTCGAGGGCAACGGGCCTTTCCAGGACGTCCTGGATGATCCTCACCCTGTCGGCCGTGTGGCGGAGCGCTTCCTCCGTGTAGGGAAGGGGCAGAAGATCGTGCGTGTTGCGGCCCACGACCCCCGTCCAGCACACGTGGTCCGAGACCCACTGGGCTTTGGTCCGCTTGGCCAGGGCCTTTACCTTGGCCAGGTAAGCGAAGTCCAGCGGATCCGTGCTTCCCACGGACATGGAGACGCCGTGCATGACGATGGGGTAACGCTCGGCTACCTGGTCCAGGATGTAAAGGGGCCGGCCGCCCGTATCCAGGTAGTTTTCCGTGAGGATTTCGAAGAATCCGACCTCGGGCTTTTCGCCGAGGATGTGGCCGAAGTGCGGAGCCCTCAGCCCCACTCCGGTTCCTAAATCTTTAAAATGCCATAGGTTGCGCGTCATGGGTTTCCTTCGTTCTGGACGGGGGCGGGGCTTGGACCCGCCCCCGTCTCTCGGAAAGAGTCCGGGATCAAGCCGCCATTGAGACGGGAACGGCGCAACCGCCCTTGCCTTTGCAGGAGTTCTTGCCGGCGCAGCCGTTGTCGCCGGTTTTGCAGCCGCCCAGCGCCTTGCACGTGTTCTGACCCTTGCAGGAGTGCTTGGCCGCCGGACTGGCGCAGCCGCCCTTGCCCTTGCAGGAGTTCTTGCCGGCGCAGCCGTTATCGCCGCTCTTGCAGTTGCCCTGGGCCTTGCAGGCGTTCATGCCCTTGCAGGCATGGAGGCTCTTGGTTTGGGCCTGGGTTGGGTTGGAAGTTTTGGAAGCGCCACAGCCTCCCTTACTCCCGCATCCGTTGCTGCTCACCCGGGCGGAGGAGGAAGCGGCGCGGTCGGGCACGGATACGAGAGACAACCCCGCCACCATACCGGCCACCGCAGCGTTCAGCACCACCGATTTCATGCGCTTGTCCATCGGGCATCTCCTCGTGGTCAAGAGGCTCCATCCGAACTCGTTCTGTCCGCCGCCGGCGGGCCCGCCTGCCGGGGCCGCCGGAACATCTTCGTGTCCTGTGCCCCCGTTTCCCGAACGTCCTCCTTTCGCTTCAGGAAATGCCTAACCATAAACGAAACGCCCGGGAGCCTGAGCCCCCGGACGTTTGACGTCTTTGGTCATTTTCCTACTTACCTTATCACCTCATCACCTGCTCACGGCCCTTCTCACGGTTTCAAGATATCCGAACCATGGGGCCTGGCCTTATTGGGGTACGTCGGGGGAGCAGGTATGGAGAGGGGGTCCTTCTTGAGCTGGTCGAGGAGGTAGCCTACGGCGGCCTCGAGCTGTGCGTCCTTGCCTTTGACCACGTCGCCGGGCATGTTCTGGACCTCCATGTCGGGGTCCACGCCGCGCCCTTCGAACAGCCACGTGCCGCCGAAGCCGTATAGGCCGAACTGGGGCGGAGTGACGGTTCCGCCGTCCACGAGGTCCTGGTGGGCCTCGATGCCGAAGGCGCCCCCCCATGTCCGCATGCCCAGGACCGGGGCGATCTTCTTGAGCTGGCAGGCGCGGGCGAAGAACTCGCCGTCGGAACCCGTGTCCTCGTTGACGAGGATGATGAAATGGGCGCGGGCCGCGGCCTCGGGGTTGAGGGTGACTTTGCCCTCGCGGGGCTGGGTCATCCCCCAGACCTTACGCTCCAGGCGCTCGATGATCATCTCCGCGGTGAAGCCGCCGCCGTTGTACCGGTCGTCGAGGATGATGGCCTTCTTGTCCGTCTGGGGGTAGAAGCCACGGGCGAATTCGATGAGGCCGTCCTCGGACATGTCGGGCATGTGGAGGTAGCCGATCTGGCCTCCGCTGAGCTTGTTCACCATGGCGGCGCGCTGGTCGATCCACTCGCGGTAGCGGATCTCTCCCTCGCCCTTGACGGTCTTGGTGCGGTAGGTTTTGGCGCCCTCCTCGGAGGGCTGGGTGTTGTAGGTGAGGATGACGAGCTTGCCGGCCCTGTTCTCGAAGGCCGAGTAGACGTTGTCCGCGGCCGTGACCTTCACCCCGTCCACGGCGATGAGGTAGTCGCCCTCCTTGATGGGGCATCCCGGGTCGGCGAGGGGCGAGCGCATGTCGTCGCTCCATGTCTTGCCGGGGATGACGTGGCCGATGCGGTAGAAGTTGGAGCCCGCGGGGAGGTCGAATTCGCAGCCGAGGACGCCCGTGGGGACCCGCTTGATGGGGGCGCCCGTGTCACCGCCGTAAACGTAGGTGTGGCCCGTGTTGAGCTCGGCGATCATCTCGCCGATGAGGTAGGTGAGGTCCTGGCGGTTGCCGCAGTCGGGAACGAAGGCGCGGTACTTCTCGCCCGTGGCGGCCCAGTCCAGGCCGTGCATGTTCTTGTCGTAGAACCAGTCGCGCTCGATGCGCCAGGCCTCGTTGAAGATCTGGCTGAACTCCTCGGACCGGTCGATCTTGAACTTCACGTCCGCGAGATCCACCGCGCCGTCGCCCACCTTGGATTTGGCTCCGGCGTCCACGATGCCGAACTTCTTCCCCGCCTTGTAGGCGAGCTTCTTGCCGTCGGCGGAGAGGTGGTAGTTGTTGATGCCCTCCAGGACCTGTGTGGTCTTTTTGTCCTCGATCTTGTAGCTGTAAAGGTCCACGTCCTCCGGGGTCACGTCCGTGATGAAGTCGTAGGCCGAGAAGACGGGCTTAGTGCGTGCGACGTAGAGGAAGCCCTTGTCCGTGGCCTCCAGGCGGAAGTAGGTGCCCGGCTCCACCCCCTCCACGGGGACGGTCCGGCGATCCAGCCCCGCCACGTCGATGACCGTTGCCGAGGGCTTGGGGGCAGGCTTTTCGGCCTTGTCCTTCGCGCCCTTGTCTGCGCCGTTCTTCTCACCTTCGGCCTTCTCCTCCTCATTTTCCGCCTTGGGCGCGAAGGGGGAGGGCGCGCCGTCCTTGAGGACGACCAGGTAGGGGAGGGTCATGTCGAGGAAGATGTGCTCCTGGTCCACCTGGCCCATGGTGGGGGCGAAGGTGCGATTGGAGAGGAAGTAGAGGTACCGTCCCTTGCGGTCGAAGGAGGGGCTCCAGGACTGGTAGGCGTCCGTGGTCACGGGGGAGATTTTCTGGGTGTCCAGGTTGTAGAGGAGGATGACCTCGTTGGTGTTCTCCGTCTTCTTGGTGTAGGCCACCCAGCGGCTGTCGGGGGACCATACGAAATCCTGGATGCCCCAGCGCTCCCACCCGTCGTCGTAGTCGCCCTTGTCGATGACCGTGAGCTGGCCCGAGGCGGCGTCCACGAGGTTGAGGCGCATGAACTTGTCACCGAAGAGGAGGTGCTTGGAGTCGGGGGACCACACGATCTGGAACCGGTAGCCCTTGTTCCCCGAGGTGAGCTGCTTCCAGGGTTTCTCCCCTGCGGCGTCCGTGAGGTAGACCTCCTCCTCTCCCGTTTTGTCGGAGAGGAAGGCCACCCACTTGCCGTCCGGGGACCATGCGGGAGCCTTCTCGCGGGAGCCGCTGGTGCGGGTGATGTCCAGCCAGGGTCCGTCTTCTTTCTCCGCGGGCACCACCAATACCTCGCCCCGGCTCTCCAGGAGGAGCTTCTTGCCGTCGGGGCTCAGGCCGAAGGCGCCCGTGTCGGCCGTGGCGGCCACGTAGTCGGCGCGGACCTTGTCCCGGTCGCTGGGCATGCGGATATCCAGCTTCCGGCTCTGCTCCGTGTTGAGGTCCAGAACGTAGAGGCTCTCCGCGTACTGGTAGACGATGGCCCCCGGGCCTGCGCTCGGGTACTTCACGTCGTAGTCCGTGTAGTGGGTGACGGCCTTCGCTTCGCCCGTGCGGGGATCGAACTTGAAGATGTTCATGGTGCCCGCTTCGCGGTCCGAGGTGAAGTAGATGAAGTCGCCCTGCCACATGGGATAGTTGGTGGTACCGCGCCAGTCCGAGATGACGTGGAAGTCGCCCTTGGCCAGGCTGCCCATCCAGACTTTCTGGGCGTCGCCGCCCTGGTGGCGCTTCCACGTGGCGTTCTCGCCCGAGAGCCGGCAGTAGGCGATCATGGAGGCGTCCGGGGACAGGGACGCGAGGCCGGCCCGGTCGATGGGGAGCTTCTCTTCCGTACCTCCCTTGATGGACACCTTGTAGAGCTGCTCGCCGCGGAAGGGGTAGGCCCGGCGGGAGCGGAACAGGACGTGCTCGCTGTCCGGGTACCAGCCCACCACGATGTCGGGCGCGGGGTGGAACGTCAGGCGCTTCGGCACGCCGCCGCCGGCCGGGATGACGTAGACGTCCATGCCCCCGTCGTAGCTTCCCGTGAAGGCGATCCAGCGGCCGTCCGGGCTGAATTTGGCGCTCGCCTCGGTCCCCGGATCGCTCGTGATGCGCCGGGCGTCTCCGCCCCGGGAGGAAGCAAGCCACAGATCCCCCTCGTACGTGAACACGATCTGGTCGCCGTGGATGTCCGCCATCCTCATCAAGTGCGTCTGCGCGCCGGCGAACACTCCCACGGCCAGGAAGAGCGCCGCGACCACCCATCTCGTCATCCTCATCATTCCCTCCTGAAGTATTGAGAGACAAACCTCGGCCAAGTTTTCTACGCAGAACGCTCCGAAAAGGTTTAATTCGCTTCAATACCATGAGGTCCACACAGCACCTGCCGGTGTCGAAGGGGAGCCAGGCAGAGCCGCCACGGGGACTAGCACGGCCACCCTCCCTCTGATAAACTATGGCCTAGCGGCGGCTCCCGTGCGCCGCTTCCTGAGGCCAAAGGAGATCTGGATGAAAGCCAGAGTTCACGTGTTCCTTAAGGAAGGCGTGTTGGATCCGCAGGGAAAAGCGGTGGCCAGCGCGCTCAAGACGTTGGGATTCGAAGAGGTGGACTCGGTCCGCCAGGGGAAGTTCTTCGACATCGAGACCGGCCCCCTGCCCGCGAGCGAGGCGGAGGACCGCGTGAAGGAGTATTGCAAGAAGCTCCTGGCCAATCCCATCATCGAGCACTTTCGCGTGGAGATCGTGGAGCCATGAAAGTCGGGGTGGTGGTTTTCCCCGGAAGCAATTGCGACCACGACGCCCTGGAGTGGTCCTCGCGCCTGCTGGGCCTGCCCACGGAGGAGATCTGGTATCAGGACCGGGATCTTCGCGGCGTGGATCTGGTGATCCTGCCCGGCGGCTTCTCCTACGGCGACTACCTGCGCTGCGGAGCCATGGCGGCGAGAGCCCCCATCATGGACGAGGTAGTGGCCCACGCCCGCCGCGGCGGGCTGGTGATCGGCATTTGCAACGGGTTCCAGGTCCTTTGCGAGGTGGGGCTTCTCCCCGGCGCGCTCCTCAGAAACCGGTCCCTCACCTTCCTCTGCCAGGACGTTTACCTGCGCGTGGAGACCACCGGCTCTCCGTGGACCTCTGCCATGAGACGGGGGGAAATCCTTCGCGTCCCCATCGCCCACGGCGACGGGAACTATTTCTGCGATCCCGAGACCCTCCATCGCCTCCTCGGCGAGGACCGGGTCGCCTTCCGCTACGTGAGCCCCGGGGGAACCCTTGATCCCGAGTGGAACGTGAACGGTTCCCTCGATGCCATCGCGGGGATCCTCTCCGAGAAGAAGAACGTGCTGGGCATGATGCCCCATCCGGAGCGTGCCAGCGAAGACATGGTGGGTTCCACGGACGGCTTGGGAATCTTCAAGTCCGTCATGGGCGCCCTGTGTGGTTGAGAGCTTAGAGGGTTGAATGTTGAGGGTTTAGAGTTGAGAGAGGGGCCTTGCTTGAGCCGCGGGCGGGGTAGCAGAGGGGTCCTCGCTCAACGCTCAAACCCCGACTCGCAACTCCCTTTTGGAGCGACACATGCCTGATCCCCAGGTCACCGCGGAACTGGCTTACAAACACGGCCTCTCCCCAGAGGAATGGGAGCGGGTCCTCTCCATCCTGGGCCGCACGCCCACCTACCCCGAACTTGGGATTTTCTCGGTCATGTGGAGCGAGCACTGCTCCTACAAGTCCTCCCGCGTCCACCTCAAGCGGTTTCCCACGGGGGGCCCGCAGGTCTTGCAAGGCCCCGGGGAGAACGCCGGGGTGGTGGACATCGGTGACGGCTGGGCCGTGTGCTTCAAGATGGAATCCCACAACCATCCCAGCTACATCGAGCCCTACCAGGGCGCGGCCACGGGAGTGGGCGGCATCCTCCGGGACGTGTTCACCATGGGCGCCCGGCCCATCGCCAACCTGAACGCCCTGTTCTTCGGACGCCCGGATCACCCCAAGACCGCCCATTTGGTGAAGGGTGTGGTGGCGGGCATCGGCGATTACGGCAACTGCATCGGCGTGCCCACCGTGGGCGGCCAGGTGATGTTTCACCCCAGCTACGACGGCAACATCCTCGTGAACGCCTTCACCCTCGGGCTCCTGCGTGCCGACGGCATCTTCCGGGGCTACGCCAGCGGCGTGGGCAACCCCGTCCTCTACGTGGGCAGCAAGACGGGCCGGGATGGCATCCACGGGGCGACCATGGCCAGCGCCGAGTTCTCCGAGGCTACGGAGGAGAAGCGCCCCACGGTTCAAGTGGGCGATCCCTTCACGGAGAAACTCCTTTTGGAAGCGTGCCTCGAACTCATGGCCGAGGACGTCATCGTGGGCATCCAGGACATGGGCGCCGCGGGCCTCACGTCATCGAGTTTCGAAATGGCGGGCCGCTCGGGGAGCGGCATCCGCTTCGAGCTGGACAAAGTCCCCATGCGCGAGAAGGGGATGACCCCGTACGAGCTTCTCCTGAGCGAGTCCCAGGAGCGCATGCTCATCGTCGCCCAGCGCGGGAAGGAAAACCGGGTTCGGGAGATTTTCTCCAAATGGGGCCTGGACGCGGCGGAGATCGGGGCCGTGACGGACACGGGACGGGCGGAGATTTTCTGGCACGGCGAGAGAGTCGTGGATATGCCCGTGGGGCCCGTGAGCGACCAGGCGCCCCTCTACAAGCGCCCCATGGAGGAGCCCGCCGGTTTTCGGAGCCGCAAGAGCGTCCCCCTGCCGGCCCTCAAGAAGGCGGATCAGGGCCGAGCCCTCCTCACCCTCATGGGCAGCCCCAACCTGTGCTCGAAGCGGTGGGTTTACACCCAGTACGACCAATCGGTTCGCACCAACACCGTCCTCGGTCCCGGGGCGGACGCGGCCCTCATCCGGATCAAGGGCACCACCAAGGCCGTGGCCATGACCACCGACGTGAACCCCCGCTTCTGCAAGCTCGATCCCTTCGAGGGTGGCCGCCTGGCCGTGGCCGAAGCGGCCCGCAACATCGCCTGCGTGGGCGCCAAGCCGCTGGCCATCACGGACTGTCTGAACTTCGGCAACCCCGAGCGGCCGGAGGTCATGTGGGAGTTCTCCCGGGCCGTGGACGGCATCAGCGAGGCCTGCCTCGCCCTGAACACCCCCGTGGTCTCGGGCAACGTCTCCTTCTACAACGAGACCAACGGGGAGGGCATCCATCCCACCCCTACGATCGGCATGGTGGGACTCCTGGACGACGTGGCCCGGAGGATGGACCCGTGGTTCAAGGACGAGGGGGACCTCGTCGTTGTCCTTGGGGAGACCAAGGGCCACTTGGGCGGCAGCGAGTATCTTTGGGCCATCCACGGGATGGAGGCCGGCGCTCCCCCGCCCCTGGATCTCCAGCGCGAAACAGCGCTCATCGGGCTATTGCAGGAACTGGCCGCGAAGGGGTTGGCCAAGTCCGTCCACGACTGCTCCGAAGGGGGCCTCGCGGTGTGCGCGGCCGAGTGCGGCCTGGCCCCCAGGCGTACGCTGGGGGCACATTTGGAGCTGGAGTCGGCGGGCCTTGACGCGGCGGCTCTCCTCTTCGGCGAGGACGCTTCCAGGGCGCTGGTCACGTGTGCGTCCATACATCAAGAGGGCCTCCTGGCCGCGGCCCGCCAGGCCGGCATCCAGGCCAAGGCCGTGGGCGCGGCGGGGGGAGATCGCCTGCGCATTTCCGTAGACGGGCAGCCCTCCGTAGACGTGCCCATGGCGGAGATCAGAGACGCGTGGGAGAATGGGCTCGGGTCCGTTGTGGGATGAGACGGGAGTGGGGAGCGGGGAGCGGGGAGCCGATGGGGCGAAAGATCAGAGCGCAAGCGACCCGTTAGAGCCCCTCCGCTCTCCCAGCTACCGGCTACCGGCTCCCGAACACACGAAGGGCTGCTTCGGAGGTCCGGCATGTGCGGCATCTTCGGCATTTACAGGCACCCTGAGGCGGCCAAGCTTGCCGTCTACGGCCTCTATGCGCTTCAGCACCGCGGCCAGGAATCGGCGGGGGTGGCTTCCTCCGACGGGGACGTCCTGCACCTGGCCAAGGGCATGGGACTGGTCTCCGAGGTCTTCGGCGGCCGCGATTTGGACGACCTGCCAGGAGACTGCTCCATCGGCCACGTGCGGTACTCCACCTCGGGAAGCTCCTACCTGGCCAACGCCGGGCCCATCCTGGCCGCCACCCAGCACGGTGAGGTGGCCCTGGGACACAACGGGAACCTCGTGAACTGCTGCGACCTCCGTGAGGAATTGGAAGGCGGAGGCGCCATCTTCTCCACCACCACCGATTCGGAGGTGATTCTCCACCTCTTCGCACGCTCCACCCAGGCGGACCCCGTGGACGCCCTCGTGGAGAGCCTGAAGCGCCTTCAAGGGGCCTTCAGCCTGGTCGTCCTCCTGAGGGATGCCCTGGTGGGGGTTCGGGATCCTTGGGGGTTCAGGCCCCTGGTTCTGGGCGACCTAGAAGGGAGCCCCGTCCTCGCGTCCGAAACGTGCGCGCTGGATCTGCTCAATGCGCGCTACATCCGTGAGATCGCACCGGGAGAGGTCATCATCATGGACAGGGAAGGGATCAGGTCCCTGTTCCCCTTCCCCAAGGTTCAGCCCGTTCCCTGCATCTTCGAATACGTCTACTTCGCCCGCCCCGACTCGGATCTCTTCGGGCGGGTCGTCTTTCCTATCCGGCAGGCCATGGGGCGCATTCTTGCAAAGGAGCATCCCGTGGAGGCGGACATGGTGGTTCCCGTGCCCGATTCGGGCCTGCCGGCCGCCATGGGCTACTCGGAGCAGAGCGGCATCCCCCTGGTCTGGGGCCTCATCCGAAACCACTACGTGGGACGCACGTTCATCGCGCCCCGCCAGTCCATGCGCGACGTTTCCGTGCGGCTCAAGCTCAACGCCGTCCCCGCCCTCCTCAAGGGCAAGCGGGTGGTGCTGGTGGACGACTCCCTCGTGCGGGGGACGACCTCCCGAAAGATCGTCCGCCTGGTGAGAGACGCGGGGGCCGCCGAGGTGCACCTCCGCCTCTCCAGCCCCCCCATCGTCAACTCCTGCGTGTACGGCATCGACACCCCCGAGCGTTCCGAACTCCTCGCGGCCAATATGGACCTTGAGGCCATCACGGCCTTCGTGGAGGCTGACTCGGTGGGCTACTTGAGCGTGGAAGGCATGCACGCCGCCGCGGAGACCGACCTGGGCCGGGCGTGCCACGCTTGTTTCGGCGGGCCTTACCCCGTACAATACACGCAGCTGAGGGAACGGCAGCGGCACTTGTTTGAAAAGGATCACCGATGAAGGGTGGGGGACTCAGGTTCTGGCAGAGCAGGCTCGCGGCCGACGTGATCCCCGTGGCCGTGGCCGTCCTGGTGGCCATCCTCTACTTCATGGCGGTGATGCCGGGCAGCCGGCAATACCTTTCCAAGTACCTGATCACGGCGGCGCTCATCTACATCGTGAGCCGCATCCCGAACCAGTGGTACTTCCGTACCCGTCTCCTGCCTCCCGTCAAGCGGTACAGGAAGGGCAAGCGCGAGGGAAAGGCCTTCTCCAAGACCGAGCTGGCGTACTTTTACAAGGAATTCGCCGCGCACGTGCCCAGGAGCCAGCGGCTCGCCTGGATCGTCTGGATAGGGGCCATCTTCGCCTTCGCCGCGGTGCAGTACCTCTGGATTCAGCCCTCCTGGGTGGGCGTCATAGGCATCCTCTTCACGGGTATCATCTCGGCCGCCCTTTCCTTGGCCTTCACGTACTTTCTCATCGCGCGCATCACCGGTCCCCTCATCGAAGAGGTGGGCGCCCAGCTCGACGTCCTGCCCGACGTGTCGAAGGTGCGGGTATCCTTCTTCTTCAAGGCGGGCATCTCGGTCATGGCCATAACCGTGCTGGCCTTCCTGGCCTACGGCGTGCTGGTGCACGCCAAGCTGTCGAGCGCCCTGGATGAGTACGCCCTGGGCGCCGGGGGGGCGGCGGCCAAGTCCCTGGCTTCCGAGCTCCAACAGGCACCCCCAGGGCAGTGGAAGAGCCTCCTGGAGGGGAAGTCCAATCCCCTCTACACCATGGTGGTTTTGGACGGCCGAGGTACGGCGCTTCAAGGTTTGGCGAGCGGCTCCTTCGACAAGGCGGCCCTCCAGGGCATCGTGAAGGAGGGGCAGAAGGTGGAGGCCGGAGCCACCGTCATCAGCCTCCGGCGGCAGGTGGCCCTCTATCCCGTCAGTTCCGCCCGGCTGCTCGCCCTCGCGGCCAATCCCGAATTCATGAACCACCTCATGGCCCGCATGATCGGTTCGGGGCTCCTCTTTCTCCTGCTCACGGTGAGCATCCAAGGCGTCTACGTCCTGTGGCTGAGCCGGGATCAGGCTCGAACGCTCAAGCGGGCCGTGGACTACAACAAGCGCCTCGCCGCGGGAGATCTCACGCGGGTCCCCGCCATCTGGTCCGACGACGAGATGGGCACCCTGACGGACAACCTCCGGACGGCCTTTCAGAGCCTCCAGCGCATGACGCGGGAGCTCTCGGCGGCTTCGGTGGCCGTGGATGAGGAGGTGGCGCGCACGGTCGGCGTCACCGATGCCCTCCACGGCGAGATCTCCTCCCAGACGGCCTCCGCGGACCGGACGACCGAGTCCCTGAAGACCATGGAGGAGGGCATGCTGAGGGTCTCCCAGGCCATGGAGCAAGTCGCCTCGGCCACGGGGGAAGTGAGCTCCACGATCCTCCAGATGCAGGCGAGCGTCGAGGAGATCGCACGCAACTCGGACGTGCTCATCCAGTCCGTGGAGAAGACCGTGAGCTCCTCCAACGAGATCTCCGCCAGCGCGGGGTCCGTGAAGGCCTCCACGGAGCAGCTCTACCAGTCGGGCCAGGAGGCCGTGTCCTTCTTCGCCGAGCTGGACGCGTCCCTCGAGGAGACAAGGCGCAACGCCCGGTCCCTGTCGGATAGCGCGTCCAAGGTCACGCAGGACGCGGAAGCGGGATTCTCGGCGGTGGCGGCGGTGGAGGACGAGATCCTGCGCACCACGCACGCCTCTGAGCAGAGCCGGTCCACCCTCTCCGAACTGGTGACCTCCATCGAAAAAATCGGCCGGACCGTGGACATCATTCAGGACGTGACGGAACAGACCAACCTCCTGTCCCTGAACGCCTCCATCATCGCCGCCGGCGCCGGCGAGCACGGCAAATCCTTCGCCGTGGTGGCCACGCAAATCAGGGAGCTTTCGGCGAGGACGGCGGGGAGCGCCAAGGAGATCCGTTCCGTCATCCGGTCCCTCACCAAGAGCGGCGAGGAGATGGCCCAGGCCATGGACCGGACGTTCCAGGTGGTGAACCGCAGCACCGAGCTCTCCCGCGGCGCGGGGGACGCCCTGCGCACCATCTTGGAGTCGGCCGCCAGCCAGGAGGAGATGAGCAAGCGCATCGCCTCTGCCACGGAGGAGTTGGCCCACGGCGGCCAGTCCGCCAACAGGGCCATGCACGGCATTTTCGAGATGATGGAGGGGATCACGGGCGCCACGAAGGACCAGGTCGCCTCCACCCTCTACCTGAACCAGGAGGCGGAACGCGTGCGGGACGTGGCATTCCAGCTCAGAAACGCCACGGAGGAGCAGGCCAAGGGCACCCGGGTCATCAGCCAGGCCATCACGCAGATCATGGAGGACAGCCGCCAGACGACCCAGGCCATCCAGCTCCAGACCAAAGAGTCGGGGGCCATCTACGACGCCATGCGCCAGGTTGCCGCCACGGCCCAGTCCATCGAGGAGGGGTTCAACGATCTCACCCTGGCCGCCGACCATCTCAAGGCGAGCGCCGCCGCCCTCAGGCAGGAGATCCGGTCGTTCAAGACGAACTGAGAGAGACATTGCAAATTTCGAATTCCGAATTTCGAATTAAAGCAGGCATAGAGCATTCGCCATTCGCAATTCGCAATTCGCAATCCATCCCCAAAATCACGAAGAGGCTTCCGCACCATGGACGAAACTAGAGGTCTTACCTACCGCGATTCCGGTGTGGACATCGACGCGCAGGACCGCGCGCTGGCGCGAATCAAACAGATCGCCAAGGCCACCTTCACGCCCGGAGTTCTGAGCGATATCGGCTCCTTCGGCGGCCTCTTTGCCCCCGAACCTGATAATCCCCAGGGCCTCGTGCTGGTGGCCTCCGCGGACGGCGTCGGGACCAAGCTCCAGGTGGCCCAGATGATGGACCGGTACGACACGGTGGGCCAGGACCTGGTGAACCACTGCGCCAACGACATCCTCGTACAAGGGGCCCGCCCCCTCTTTTTTCTCGACTATTTTGCCGCCGGGCGCCTGGTTCCGGAGCGGCTGGCATCCGTGGTGGAAGGCCTCGGCGCCGCGTGCCGCGAGAACGGCTGCGCGCTGCTGGGCGGTGAGACCGCCGAGATGCCCGGCCTGTACCAGGGGGAAGATTTCGACTTGGCGGGCTTTATCGTGGGGTCCGTGCGGCGCGACCGGCTCCTGCCCCGGAACGTGGCCGCCGGTGACGTCCTCCTGGGCCTGCCGTCCAACGGCCTCCATACCAACGGCTATTCGCTGGCCCGGCGCCTCTTCTTCGAGCAGAAGGGCTTCCAGGCGGACACACCCTTAGCGGACCTGGGATGCTCCGTGGGCGAGGCCCTTCTGGCCGTTCACAGATCCTATCTCCACGCCCTCATCGCTCTTGCCGAGGACGCCGGGTCGGGGCTGCACGCGCTGGCTCACATCACGGGCGGGGGCATTCCGGACAATCTTCCCAGGGTCCTTCCCGAGGGGGTGCAAGCCGTGGTGGACGCCGGGTCATGGGCGGAGCCTCCTCTTTTCGGGTACATCAGGCGCGAGGGCCGTGTTCCCGAGGAGGACATGCGCCGAACCTTCAATCTGGGCGTGGGCGTGGTCCTGTGCGTGGGGAGGGACAAGGCCGGCTCCATCCTAAGCGCACTGAAGCGGGCGGGCGAAGAGCCCTTCGTCATGGGTGAACTGCGTGCGGGCACCCGGAGCGTTGTCTACGCGTAGGCGGCACGGGAACTTGAGCATCCGCGGAACCGCGGCCCAATCCCTGCATTTGGATCTTAGTGCCCTCGGCCCAGGGGAATGCCTACAAAAATCCTGACGGACTCGGCGCCCGGATTGTGGCGCGCGATGCCGCCGTTGGAATAGTGGCTCACGCTGATCCCCACACTGGACCTCCGCCCCCAGCGGTACATGAGGTAGGCGGTGGAACGGAACTCCAGCTCGCTTCCCAGGTTGAACGTGCCGCGATTGGAATACCAGCCGGGACCCGAACTGATGGCGAAGGTCCACCTCTCCTTGAAAGGCCAGGCCAAATAAAGGCCCAAGCCAACGTATTTTTCGGTTCCCCCTGCCTCGGCAGCGGTCCAGAGACCCCAAGGATGGTCCTCCATCTTATACGTCAGCTCAAGGGAGCCGTAGGCTTGGCGCGGCGGATGGCGCAGGTTTCCGATGCCTCCTCCGAGCAGCAGCGCCGCATCTCCAGCCTTGGACGGGATGGCCGCACCCATGATTGCGGCCAGCACAAGAGCCGCCCGCCAAGGAGCCTTGTTCATCCGATCTTTTCGCCCATCCATGGTTCATCCCTCCGGCCGCGCATGCTCTGAGAATCACATAGGCCTTGCAACGCTCTCCTCACAGAATGCATTCCTGCTGGGGCCTAGTGACAGGACACTAGCCTGCCGGGCGTATCGAGGCGGAAGGGGACGTGAAGCGGAGATCAGGGAGCTGGGGTGGTGTGGGAAGTGAGATACGCTTCGATCTGGTTGCGGACTTTGGCGCGGGCCCGGTGAAGGCGCATTTTGACCACGTCCTTGCTCAGGCCGAGGGCCACCGCCACCTCCTCCGTGTCGAGCCCCTCCATGTCCCGCAGGACCAAAACCGATTTGTAGCCATCAGGGAGTGCGAGGATGGCGCCCCTGATTTTGCCCTGCAACTCGCCGTCCAAGGCTGCCTGGTCGGGAAGGCGGTTCCATGCTGGGCCGCCCTGGGACAGGGCCGCCCGCTCGGGCATCACGTCGTCGAGCGCCACCTCCTCTGCCAGGAACTTGGATTTGCGGCGCTTCATGAGGCAGGCGTTGGTGGCGATGCGGTAGAGCCAGCCCGCGAAGGCCTCCCGATTCTTAAGCTCGTGGACCGATTCAAAGGTCTTGAGGAGGGTGTCCTGCACCACTTCGCGGGCATCCTCTTTGTCTCCGCACATGCGCATGCCGAAGTTGAGGAGGCGCCGTCCGTAACGCTCCATGAACTCGCCGTACGCGGCGGGATCTTTGGCCTGAAGGCGCTTGATGAGTTCGGTGGGGACGTCCACGGGACCTCCTAAATCAAGGCGAAGTATACCGCACTCATTCCCCGTCTTCAGTGCCGAAGAATTGGAGCCACTCCTGCACGTCCACATCGTCTCCTGAAGGTTTCTCCGAATCTCCCAGGGGCGCCACGGCCGGCTTAAGGCTTTCCATGAAGCTCCGAGGGTCCTGCGCCCGTGCCCGCCTGCCCCGGCACCGGATGGCCAAATCCCGGTCGGCCGTCACCACCTGATCGCCGGGCTTCACCCGGGCGAGGATCACGTCGTCGGCGCTGCGTCCGCCCGCATAGATCACCCGGACGCCTCCCATTTGAAATTCCGAGGACACCGCCGGGCCGGGAGGGGGCCCGTCGAAGACCAACGTGCACGGTTTGGGCAACCTGAGGCGCAGGAGCCGGTGGAGGAGCTGCTCTCTGTCTCCCTCGGTCCGAGGAGATGGGGAAAGGCGGCCGAGCATGTTATTGCCGTCCAGGAGCCATGCCATGCGGACCTTCTTGCCCTCTCAGGGCTTGTTGGCCCGGCTCAGGTCGAGAACCTTGGCCCGTGCGACCACCCGGGGCTGGGCGGCCTTGAGGAAAAAGGCGGGGAGGCCCCGGAGCGCTTCTTCGGCGGAAGCCTTGTCAGGATAATCGCCCCACACCACGAGGAAGCACGCACGGCCCTTCAGGTCGAAGGGCAGGATGGCATAGTCGGACCTCCCGGCGGCCGCCGCCAGGCCCTTCGCCACCGTGTCGGCTTGGCAGGCGACCTCGATCAGGACGGTGTAGCCCGAGGGCGAGTTTTGCCACGCCGCGAGGGATTCCCGCGCGGCATCCGAATAGGCTCCCGAGGCCAAAAGCTGGCTCGCCTTACCGGACGCCGGCTGACTCGATGGGGCAGGGGAGACGGCGGTAGGCTGGGCCAAGGGCGGCCTAGGCGCGGCGATGGCCGGCGGTCCGGGGGAGGATGGTGGCGCATCCGCCACCTGAACCGGTGCCCCCGCGGGGGCAGGCGCCGTGGCCTGGACATCCGCCTTCGGTGTCATGGGAATCGCGGCCGGAGGCTCGCTCCGCGCTTGCGGAGTTGCCTTCGGCCGGGACGCAGGCCTCGATGGTTCCACGGGAATCATGTCGCTGGGACGCAGGAAAAAATACCAGCCCGCCGCACCGAGAACGCCCACAATGGCCAGCACCGCCAGCGCGGCCAAGACCCTCCCGAACCCGCGCCGGGCCGTCCGCTCACCTATGTCCTCCAAGGAGGAGGCTCCCCCGGTTTCGTCTTGGACGAGGGGCATGTCCGAGGGAGGGGGCAAGAGGTCTGGCGGCGTCTGAAGGTTACGCCCGGGGCGAGTCGCCGGTGTGAGTCTGGAAGACTGCACGCTCTGGGCCGGTACGGGCGCCACCGCTTCGAAGGGGAGGCCGGGTTCGGGCGCGGCCGGTGCCGGCTGAGCCGCAGGAGCGGCCGAAGCGGGCCTCTCATCCTCGATGCTCCAGGGATTGGCGCTGGAGGGCCGAACCGGGACGGCGGCAGGAGCAGGCGGCGCGGATGGGGGCGGCGCTTGCGATGGCGGGGCTATATCGTCAAGGAAGGAGAGGTCCAGGGACTCGGACTG
>JAKAKG010000201.1 GCA_021813555.1 Acidobacteriota bacterium | reverse complement strand
TCCAGGGTTCTTGAGGAGATGGCCTGATGCCCAAGACCGTTGATGTCGGGACGCGAAAAAGGCTCGAATTCTCCCGCATCGAAACTACCATTCCCATCCCCAACCTGCTGGACCTGCAGCGGGAGTCATACCGCCGCTTCCTGCAGATGGAACTGTTGCCCGAAGAAAGAGAGAACGTGGGCCTCCAGGAGGCCTTCCGCTCCGTCTTCCCCATCAAGGATTTCCGGGGGGAGTGCGCGCTGCACTTCGTGGACTACGGCCTGGGGGACTGGCAGTGCCGCTGCGGCTTCGTGAAGGGGCTCGAGCACCTGAGGCAGACCTGCTCCCACTGCAAAGGCCGGATTATCATCCTCGACACCCACGCCCGCGAGGTCCAGTGCCAGCACTGCGGCCAGGTGAACCCTCTCCAGATTCCCCGATGCCCCCACTGCGACGACGTGGTGAACCTCCGCGTCCACGCGGGGGTCGACGAGTGCCAGGAACGGGGCATGACCTTCGGCGTGCCGCTGAAGATCCGGGTCCGCCTCGAGGTTTACCAGAAGGATGCCTCGGGCCAGTCCTCCGTCCTGGACATCAAGGAGGAGGAGGTCTTCTTCGGCAACATGCCCCTCATGACCGACAAGGGGACCTTCATCATCAACGGCACGGAGCGCGTCGTCGTGAGCCAGCTCCACCGCTCGCCGGGGGTCTTCTTCCAGTCCAACGAGAACCACACGGAGTACGTGGCGAAGATCATCCCGGCCCGCGGCTCGTGGGTGGAGCTGGAGCTGGATGCCAAGAACATCCTGCACGTGCGCATCGACCGCAAGCGCCGCTTCCCCGCCACCGTGTTCCTCCGGGCCCTGGGCCTGGGCGAGAACACGGCCCTCCTGAGCCGCTTCTACCCCGTGGATACGCTCCACCTGGAGGACGGCAAGCTCCGCATGGCCGTGTCCGACCGCCTGCACATGTTCGATGCGGCAGAGACCATCAAGGACGGCAAGGAGGCGGTGACCGAGACGGGCAAGAAGATCCGCCGCAGCCAGATCGCCCGCCTCAAGAAGCTGGGCACCCAGTCGGTCCTGCTGAACCACGAGACGCCCGTGGATATGTGCGTCTTCAAGGACGTGGTGGATCCGGAAACGGGCGACGTCCTGGCGGAGAGCGGGCAGATGGTGGCCCCGGAACGCCTCTTCGAGCTGGCCCGCGCCGGCGTCAAGACCTTGGAGGTGATCCTGCCCAAGGCAACGGACATCGGCACCGCCATGCTGGAGACCATCACCCGGGACGTCTGCAAGACCCAGGAGGACGCCTACCTGGACTTCTTCCGCAAGGTCCGGCCGGGCGACCCGGTGACCCCCGAGGGGGCCAAGAACTTCTTCAACCTCATGTTCTTTGACGACAAGCGGTACGACTTCTCCCGCGTGGGCGCCCTCAAGTTCCTCACCAAGATGCACCCCCAGGACTTCCGCTCGCTGAACAAGAAGCAGCTCACGGAAGAGCTGGACCGCCGCCGCACGCTGACCCTGGAGGACTACTGCGAGATCGTGGACTACCTCCTCAAGCTCCCCGTCACGCCGCAGGCCCTGGACGACATCGACCACCTGGGCAACAGGCGTGTCCGGTCCGTGGGCGAGCTCCTGGAGAACCAGATCCGCATCGGCCTGGCCCGCATGGAGCGCGCCTCCAAGGAGAAGATGAGCGTCTACCACAACCTGGCCACGGCCATGCCCCGGGACCTGCTCAACGCCAAGCCCGTGGTGGCCTCCATCCTGGAGTTCTTCGGGTCCAGCCAGCTCAGCCAGTTCATGGACCAGACGAACCCCCTTTCCGAGATCACCCACAAGCGCCGCCTCAGCGCCTTGGGCCCCGGCGGCCTCAGCCGCGAGCGGGCCGGGTTCGAGGTCCGCGACGTCCACACGAGCCACTACGGCCGCCTCTGCCCCATCGAGACGCCGGAAGGCCCCAACATCGGCCTCATCTCCTCGCTCTCCACCTACGCCCGCATCAACGAGTACGGGTTCATCGAGTCGCCCTACAAGAAGGTGGAGAACGGCCGGGTGCTGAACCACTACCAGGTCACCTTCCCGGGCGACAGCCGCTTTGCCCTCGGGGACGTGGTGGTGGAAGAGGACCTGAAGGCCGAGATCACCAAGTGCAAGAAGGGCCGCAAGAAGGCGCCGCGGGCCACGCCCACGGCCTTCTATCTCACGGCCTGGGAGGAGGACAAGTACATCATCGCCCAGGCCAACGCGGCCCTGGACGAGAAGGGCTACATGACCTCCGAGAAGGTCCAGTGCCGCAAGGCGGGAGAGTTCGTCCTGTCCGCCCGGGAAGCCATCGAGTACATCGACGTCAACCCCAAGCAGCTCGTCTCCATCGCGGCGGCCCTCATCCCGTTCCTCGAGCACGACGACGCCAACCGCGCCCTCATGGGCTCCAACATGCAGCGCCAGGCCGTGCCGCTCCTGCGCCCCGAGGCCCCCGTGGTGGGCACGGGCATGGAGCTGGTGGTGGGCAAGGACTCGGAGTCCACCATGGTCTGCAAGCGGGGCGGCATCGTGGACCTGGTGGACGCCAACCGCATCATCGTGCGCGTGGGCGGAGGCGAGGAGGAACAGGAGGCGTTCGATTTCGGCGCCGACGTCTATCCCCTCACCAAATTCCAGCGCTCCAACCAGAACACGTGCATCAACCAGAAGCCCATCGTGAACGTGGGCGACCGGGTGAAGACCGGCGACGTCCTGGCCGACGGCCCCTGCACCGACGGCGGCGAGCTGGCCCTGGGGCGCAACGTGCTCGTGGCCTTCATGCCGTGGCGCGGGTACAACTACGAGGACGCCATCCTCATCTCCGAGAAGCTCGTCAAGGAGGACGTGTACACGTCCATCCACATCGAGGAGATGGAGATCGAAGCTCGTGACACGAAGCTGGGCAAGGAGGAGATCACCCGGGACATCCCCAACATCTCGGAGGCCTACCTCAAGGACCTGGACGAAAGCGGCATCATCCGCATCGGCGCCCACGTCAAGCCCGGCGACATCCTCGTCGGGAAGGTGACGCCCAAGGGCGAAACCCAGATGACCCCCGAGGAGAAACTGCTCAGGGCCATCTTCGGCGAGAAGTCCGCCGAGTACCGCGACGCCTCGCTCCGCTGCCCGCCGGGCATCTCGGGCGTGGTGGTGGACGTGAAGATCTTCACGCGCCGCGGCGGCGAGAAGGACGCCCGCACCAAGTCCATCGAAGAAGAGTACGTGGCGCGCATGGACAAGAACCTGCGCGACCAGATCCGGATCCTGCGCGAGGAGAACCGAAAGAAGATCACGGACCTCCTCGTGGACACGCAGACCTCCGCCGCCCTCTACGACGACATCACGGGCGAGGAGATCTTGGGCAAGGGCGAGACCCTCACGGCCCAGGCCCTCTCCCACCTCCGGGCGGAGGCGCTGCCCAGGGTCCAGATCCAGGCCAAGTTCAAGGAGGCCAAGAAGCGCATCGGCGAAATCGAGGAGCGCACCAAGCGCAAGATCGAAGTGCTCGAACAGGAGTTCCGAGACAAGATCGCCAACCTGGAACGGGGCGACGAGCTCCTCCCCGGCGTCATCAAGCTCGTGAAGACCTACGTGGCCATCAAACGCAAGATCCAGGTGGGCGACAAGATGGCGGGCCGCCACGGCAACAAGGGCGTGGTGAGCCGCATCCTTCCCGAGGAGGACATGCCCTTCCTCCCCGACGGGACGCCCGTGGAGATCGTCCTCAACCCCCTGGGCGTGCCCAGCCGCATGAACGTGGGGCAGATCCTGGAGACCCACTTGGGCTGGGCCGCGAGGGCCCTGGGCCTCTTCGTGGCGAGCCCCGTCTTCGACGGAGCCACGGAGGGCAACATCAAGGAGATGCTCCAGAAGGCCGACCTCCCCCAGGGAGGGAAGGCCCGGCTGACCGACGGGCGCACGGGCGAGCACATGCACCAGCTCGTGACCGTGGGCTACATCTACATGCTGAAGCTGGCCCACCTGGTGGAGGACAAGATCCACGCCCGCTCCATCGGCCCCTACTCGCTCATCACGCAGCAGCCCCTGGGCGGCAAGGCCCAGTTCGGCGGCCAGCGCTTCGGCGAGATGGAGGTTTGGGCCCTCGAGTCCTACGGTGCCGCCAACATCCTCCAGGAGATCCTCACCGTCAAATCGGACGACGTGTACGGCAGGACCAAAATGTACGAGAGCATCGTCAAGGGGCAGTATCCGGACGAGCCCGGTGTGCCAGAGTCCTTCAACGTCCTGGTCAAGGAGCTGCAAGGGCTTGGCATTGACGTGAAGATCCTAGAGGCCGAAG
>JAKAKG010000084.1 GCA_021813555.1 Acidobacteriota bacterium | reverse complement strand
GGGATCGAAGGGCGTAAAGTGCACCCGCTCGCCGGATACGTCGAGCTTGCGCTCGGCCGCCGCTCTTAAAATCGCCATGTCCAGGGGATCCTGCGTGGCCGGCTCGGAAGCCCACGCGCCCCAGCGCAGCACCTCGTCCTCGGTGTGCGGCGCCAGCGCTCGCACGCCGGCCAGGGAGAGCTCGTTTAAGGTGATGGTGCCGGTCTTGTCGCTGGCCAGCACCGTCATAGCCGCCGCCTCCTCGATGGCGGAGAGGCGCGTGGAGAGAACGCCGTGGCGGGCCAAATCGGAGGCACCCAGGGCCGTCGCGAGGGTGAAGGTAGCCGGGAGGGCCACAGGCACCGACGCCACGAGCAGGATCAGCGCGAAGGGCAACAGGACGTGCCACGGCAAGCCGGCATAGAGCGCATAGAGCGAGACGAGCACCACCAGCACGGCGTCGGCGGTGATCAGGTATTTGACGATGGAGAAGATGGTGGATTCCAGGTGGCTGACGGTTTTGGCCGTGCGCACCAGCTCGGCGGTCTTGCCGAACTTGGACCGCGCGCCCGTAGCGGCCACCTCTCCGGTGGCCTCGCCGCGTTTGACCACCGCGCCGGCGAAGGCGGTGGCGCCCGGTCCGCCCTCCACCGGCGCCGACTCCCCCGTCAGCGCCGACTGGTCCATCTCGATCTGGCCCTCTGTCAACCGAACGTCGGCGGGCACGAGATCGCCCATCCGCAGGTGCACCGCATCACCCGGCACCAGGTCCGAGGCGGGAACGCCCGTCCAGTTTCCATCCCGCCGAACGCGGCCCTGCACGCTCAGGTGCTGGCGCAGCACCGCCAGCGCGCTTTGAGCCCGGCGCTCTTGGACGAGGCTGAGGAGGGCGTTGAACAGGAGCAGGACCCCGATGATGACCGCCTCGGGGATCTTGCCCAGGGCCAGTTCCAACGCCACCGTGGCCTCCAGCATCCACGGCACGGGGGCCCAAAACTTTCCCAGGAAGGCAAGGAGGGGATGGGGCTTCTCCTCGGCCACCGCATTCGGGCCGTACTGGGCGAGGCGCCTTGCGGCTTCCGCACTGGTCAGGCCGGAGAGAGGCTCTGGCGCTGGCGAAGGCGTTCCGGGCACCTTGGGGGATTCGTTCATGGCGCCTCCGGTGAGAAGGTGGGCCCTGGCTTCTACCGCGCTACTTCGCCACCGTCCAGACCGAATCGATGACCGTGCCGTCCACCCATTTCACGGCGGCGGCCACCTCGCTGCCGCGCTGGGGCGGCTTGGGAGCGCCGCCGCACATCTGGTAGACCTCCCGCTGGATGTCACGAATGTCGCGTACGGGAAGGTGCTTGCCCTTCACCGCGTCCAGAAGGTCGTGCCGCCTCGGATTGATGGCGATGCCGCGCTCGGTGACGACCACGTCGATGAGTTCGCCGGGCCCCGTGAGGGTCGTGACCTCGTCCACGATGACGGGGATGCGGTCGCGCACGGCGGGCACGGCGAGGATGGTGCAGCCGGCAAAGAGACAGTTCTGCCAGCCGCCGATGCCGTGCAGGAGGCGCCCGTCCGAGTGGGTCACCACGTTGGCGTTGAAGTTGACATCCACCTCGGTGGCGCCCAGGACCACGGCGTCCACCATCGTCCCGAAAAAGCCCTTGCCGTGATAGTTGTAGCTCGTGAAGGGGCTCGTGGCCACGTGGCGGGGGTTGTCGCGCATGCTCGCTACGCCGTCCAGGTCGAAAGTCTGTCCATCCAAAATGTAGTCCGTCAGCCCCTCGTTCAGCATCTCCACGAGGTATTTGGTGGAGCCTCCGCGGATGAACCGAGCCTTCACGCCCGCCCGCTTCATCATCTCTTTGAGATAGATGGCGAAGGCCAGCGCCGTGCCCCCGGCGCCCGCCTGGAAGGAGAAGCCGTCCCGCAGGATGCCCGCGTCGCGCACGAAGCTCGCCACGAGTTCAGCCAGAAGCAGGCGGTCCGGGCTCTTGGTGATCTCCGTGGTGCCCGAGACGATCTTGCTCGGGTCGCCCACCTTGTCCACCACCACCACCGCGTCCACGTGGTTGCCCTGAATCTGCCAGGGGACGGCGGGGAAGGGGACGAGGTGGTCCGTGACCACGATGACCTTGTCCGCGTAAAGGGAGTCGGCCAGGGCGAAGTTGAGAGAACCGCAGGCCGCGGGCCCGTTCACTCCGTTGGCGTTGCCGAAGGAATCGGCGCAGGGGGCGGCGATGACGGCGATGTCCACGTGCACCTCGCCGTCCTGGATGGCCTGCCACCGCCCGCCGTGAGAGCGAAGGACGCCCAGGCCGCGCATCTTGCCGTCCGTGCAGTAGTCGCCGAGCGGCCCGTTCATGGAGCCTTCGATGTGGTGGACGACGCCCTTCTCCATGTGCCGGATGACGGGCTCGTGACACGGGAAGGAGGCGGAGGGGAACCACATCAGGTCCCTTTTCCCCATCTTTGCGGCCGTGTCCAGCAGAAGATTGCCCACCAGGTCTCCGTTTCGGAAGTGGTGGTGCGTGGAGAGCGTCATCCCGTCGGCGAGACCGCACAGGTCGAGGGCGTCCGCGAGAGATTTTACGCGCTTATCACCGTTCCCGGGGTAGTTCGCCGCGCTCGAAATGGGGGGCGTAGCCTGGCACCCCTTGGCCACGTACGCATCTACGCCCTTATAGGGCACCTGTTTTTTTCCGTTTACCACGGTCGGGACCAGCCGCCCGAGTGCGTTCTTCTTCAGATCCACTTTCTTCCGTGCCATGAGAACCCCTAAAGATGAAAGCACCTCACAGGGAGGATGGGAGGGGCGGGAGGAAAGAACCTTCTTTTGTTCAGCTTCATCCTCCTGTCCTCCCATCCTCTCTGTAGATCATGGCCTTTCTTTGCGCCAGCCCTTGGAGAGGAGCCCGAGGGCCTCAGCCATCTTGACGGTGCGGAGGGCGCGCTTGACGACAGGCGGGTCAATCATTTTTGAGCCGAGGCTCACGACGCCGAGCTTCTTCTTCTCGGCTTCCTCGAACGCTAGAACAACGCGCCGGGCCTTTTCGATTTCCTCCGCGGAGGGCGCGAAGGCCGCGTGGACCACGGGAACCTGTCTGGGATGGATGCACCCCTTGCCTTCGAACCCCAGGCCTTTGGCCTCCAGGCAAGCGGCGCGCAGGCCCTCCATGTCGGCCACGTCGGAGAAGACCGTATCGATGGGCGTGACTCCCGCCGCCCTGGCGGCGTTGACCACAACGGACCGGGCCCAGAAGGACTCCTTGCCTTCGAGCGTCCGCTGGGCGCCGATGTCCGCCGTGTAGTCCTCCAGGCCGATGGTCAGGGCCACCACGTTGGGGCTGGCCGAGGCGATATAGGGCGCCTCGAAACACCCCATGGCGCTCTCGATGATGGGCATGAGAAAGGGCGCCTGCTTCAGACCTGCCGCCGCCGCGAGTTTCTTGGCGCGCGCGTCCACGGCGCGCACGTGCTCCGCCGTCTCCACCTTGGGGATGAGGATCACGTGGACGTTCTGGGGCACCACCGCGTCCAGGTCATCGAGGCCGCGCTCCCCCTGGTTGATGCGCACCATGCGCTCCGCGCCTCCGAAGTCCACGCATCGCAAGGCGTTGCGCACGGCGAGACGGGCCGCGTCTTTCTCGGAGGGCGCCACCGAATCCTCAAGGTCGAGGATAACGCCGTCGGGTTCGTGGAGGGCCGCGTTGAGGAAAAACTTCGGTTCGTTGCCGGGAAGGTAGAGGCGCGAGCGCCGGAACCGGTCCCGGACCGCCGGGGACGCAAACCCCGGCCCCGGCTCGGGAAGGTGCGTCAGGTCCGCGCCGAGGCCCGCCCGCTTGACGGCCGCCTCCACCCGGGCCGAGAGGACGAAGTCCAGGGCGCCGTGGTCTTCCACCGCAACAGCGGCGTGCTTCACGCCGAGGGCATGCAGGGTCCGGGCGCACGTGGCGCGGACGGCCTCGCCGTACATGGCCTCGACCATGGTCGTGACCGAAACCTTTACCCCGCCGCGGGCCTTAGGCTCCACCTGCACCCAGCAGTCCGACCGGACCTTGTCACCCCGCCGTCCCGCTTCCCCTGGCTGTGCCATGTCAAACCCCCTCCAAAAATTGAACCGCAAAGGCGCAAAGGGCGCCAAGAAGAAACGTTCTTGTCTAAGCACTACCCCTCGCGCTCTTGGCGTCTCGGCGGTTCATTTTTGCCCTTGTTCTTTCAATCTCTTCCGAGCGTAGGGGAGCAACCCGCCGGCCTCGCGGATGGCGAGCATCTCGGGAGGGAGCGCTGGAAACGTGAAGGCCGCGTTCCCCACGGTGATCTCGCCCTTGGCCAGGTCGAGAGAGACGCCGTCGCCCGGCCCGTAAGCCTCCAC
>JAKAKG010000216.1 GCA_021813555.1 Acidobacteriota bacterium | reverse complement strand
CCTTTGCCGTCAACATCAAGAGCGCATCGAGGGTCGTCGTGCTCCGGGTCTCTTGTAGAACCTTTGATCATGGACGTGATGCCGGATCAAGGCGCATCGGTTTTTAGTCATATTCAGTAAGCCAATTGCTTGCTGTATGATAATTATGCACCCCTTCGATCAGTTCAACACGGCCTCTTCCTTCCGATCCCTGTGACTTTTTGCACCCTGGAAGAACTATGAAGAAGGGAGTAATAATAGGGGCAATTCTTGCTTGGGAGGGTGAACCCATGATAAGGAATCGTGGAGATGGACCGACGTGGCTCCAAGGGATGACTGCGCGAGCGGCTGGGCTGCTCCTCGCCGCAGTCCTGGCCTGGCCCATGGCCGCATGGGCGGTGAAGGCCGACCCGAAACCCCACCTGCGATACCAGCCCGACGGTACGCCGGTGATGGTGCAGATGATCGGGGACGAAAGGATCTGCTATTTCGAGACGGAGGGCGGGTACACCATCGTCCGGGGCCCCGACGGCTGGTGGGTGTACGCCGACCCAGCCAGCCGCGGCGCCGAGAGCCTCCGGGGCTGCTCTCTTCGGGTCGGCATCGACGCACCGCCGGAGGGCTGGCCGAAGCACATCAGGCCGCGAATTCCCTACGAGACATTCGCCATTCCCATGCGGCCTCAGAACGACGGCACGGTGAAGCGCCTCTTCCTTTCCTGCGGGCTCGGCACGAGCGTGAGGCAGCGGACTTCCGCTTCGCCTGAAGCCATCAACCCAACACCGCTGACCTTACCCGTGCTGGTGATCCCCGTGGATTTTTCCGACACCGCGAGCCGCCATACCACGGGCCCCAATACGCCCATCGCGGGGGAGCCGGGCTACGAACCCATCCCGGGCATGGCCAATACATCCGCCACCTGGCAGCTCCTCTTTGGCGACGGCACCATCCCCGGAGGTCTCAACCACTACTACAACGAGGTCTCCTACGGCCAGTTCCAGTGGGACGTGACCGTCGCCCGAAACGGAGCGGGAGCCGGAAACACCGTCAACGATGGCTGGTACATCAATCCCCAAACCATGGCTTACTGGGGCCAGGACAAGCAGAAAATGGGGGCCTGCTATTCGGATGGAGAAAACGATATCCGTGACTTGATCATCTGGGCCATACAGGCAGCGGCGGCCGACGTGGACTACGCCCGCTACGACACCGACAACGACGGGGAGATCACCGACGCCGAGCTGATGATCTTCGTCATCCACGCGAGGGAGGGGCAGGAGAACTACGGCGATTCCTGCGACGGGATCACCGATCCCCTGAACCACATCTGGTCCCACCAGTGGGCCATCGACAAAGCCGTCACGGTGGATGGAAAAACGATTCCGCTGGGGCACTCCTACTCCATTAACCCCGAGTTCGAACCGGCCCTCAACCGGGGCGTCACTCCTCCCGCCGTGACGGACAAGTGGTTTGGCGTGGGGGTGTATGCCCACGAGGGCTTCCATACCCTCGGGGGGCCCGACATCTATGACTACGATTACGACGCCACCGTGGCGGGCGAATGGGACCTCATGGACAACGGCAGCTACAACGGTGTCAAATCGGGCACGAACCCTTCCCACATGGGCGCCCCGTTGAAGTTCGACATCGAGCTGGCGAACGCGGCGGACAGCTATGGGTGGATTTTCTCAGATGACGTGGTGGACCTCTATTCCGGTGGCGTTCATCATCAGGGCGGCTATACGCTCGATGCCCTCTCTGGAAGCAGTCACGCCAACGTCATGCACCGGGCCGTCTGCCCCAACGACGCGACCGAGTGGTTCGTCTTCGAGAACCGCGCCCCCGTAGGATACTACGAGCCCTATCTGCCGGAATTTGGTCTTCTCGTGTGGCACCGCGATGTCAACGGATCGCGCGACGATCCGCCTTACGCCGCCAACGTGGAGCGTACGGGGTGGAACACGACCTCCTCGGCGGGCCTCAATTCAACGACGTCGGGTGCAGCCTTCTCCTACGAGGACGCCGCCACGGCGTTCACGTCCGCCACCGATCCCAACAACAAGCTCAACAACGAGACGGCCTCGGGGCTCATGGACGTGAAGTGCATCGGCGCCGAAACCGACACGGTCACCTACGTCTACGGGGTGATCTCGGGCCCCAATCCTGGTTACGCTGGGAGCACGGTGGACGACAGCCTCATGGACAACGACGGGTTCATCGACAACGGCGAACGGGTGACCCTCACGGTCCAGGTGGTCAACACGAGCTGCGCCAGCGAGGCCGCCTTGGGCGTCACGCTGAGCCTAGCCGTTGCGTCCGACAGCTCCATCCCGGCCTCCGCCGTGACCATCACTCCCTCCTCCGTATCCGTCGGGGATCTGGCGGCTGGAACCTTAACGGCACGCACCTTCCAGGTCACCCTCGCCTGCGACCCCTCGGGCTATGCCGACAGGAGCATCACCTTCGCCTGCACCCTTACGGGGAGCAATTTCACCACGGTCACGGGCAAATTCACCAAGGAGACGGACAAGGATTATCTCTTCTTCGACGACGCTGAAGCCTACCCCAACGGCTGGGCGGGCACCACGGCACTGGCGGTGAGCGCCTGCACGACGGCGTCGGGCCACGGCGACTGGCTCTGGTCCACGGACCGGTTCTTCAGCGCCGGCCACAGTTACCATACGCCCGAAGCCTCCACCGACGTGTGCTACACCAACCCGGAGGAGTCGTGGATCAGCCCCAACATCACGATTCCGGAGGGGTACGTCCTCAAGGCGCTGACGTTTCGAGAGTCCATGAACATCCCGTGCCCGGGTTACAGCCGGGCCCGCGTCTGGACGTCCACCGACGGGGGCGCCACCTGGATCCGCAACGAGAGTTTCTACCGGGACGCGGGTGACCTCGGCTGGGAGAGCGTCTCCATCCCCTTGAGCAGCTTCGCGGGCGCCACCCAGTTCCGCTTCAAGTTCGTCCTCTACACCTACGCGTGCTGGTCCGGGTGCACGGGCACCGAGGGATGGTACGTGGACGACATCGGCCTCCTCATCAACGAAAAGGATCCTTGCCCCTGCCTCAACCCCTCCTCCGTGGACGTGACACCGGGAGGCCCCGTCGCCCTCTGCAACGGGATCTCCCAAGTGCTCACCGCGTCCCACACGGGAGGAACGGAGCCCGTCACCTACCAGTGGACCATGGACGGGTCGCCCATCGCGGGCGCCACCGGATCAACCTTTACCGCAAGCGCCGCTGCGGCGGCCTCGCACGTGTACAACTGCCGGGTAACGGGTGCAGCCTGCTCGGGCTACACGGAGGATGAGGCGCCCACGGACGTCGTCTGGAGCCTTTGCACCGCCCCGGCGGAGGTTTCGGACGACGTCTTGCATCACATGCAGGCACGGCGCAACGGAAGCCTGGTGGACTTGGATTTCGAGGATGTGGGCGCGGTGCACTACCAGATCTACGTCTCCAACTCCCCTGTGACGAGTGCATTTCTGGTGGCCGACCCGGCCTACGGCAGCAAAGACTGCTCCTGGTCCACCTGGACCGGCGCCGAAGAGATGCTGACCATGGCCGGGGTGAGCCTCGAAGCGGGAATCACGGGGAGTACATCCGTCCTCTATTTCCTGGTGACGGGTGACAACGGACTGGGAGCCGAAGGTCCTCTCGGGACGGCATCCGACGGCACGACCAGGGTGGCCGACAGCGCCTGCGACCTCTAGCAGAGGACCAGCAGGCGCACAGACGCACGCCTGAGGCCCTCCCGAGCTTATGGCTCGGGGGGGCTTTTTTGCGGCGCGGACCATCAGCGGAAGAGGGCGAGAACGTGGGCGCAGGAGGGACAGTAGGCGAGGTCCTTCAGGTCGATTTCCTCGGGCCATCGCGAAGGATGCATGGCGCACCAGGGAGCCTTGCAGTGGACCAGCCCCAGCGTGTGGCCGAGCTCGTGAAGGACTTCCTTCGCGACCCGCTCGGGAAACAGGTCCACGGAGGTTTCCTCCTCGGTCTTCAGGCGAAACGTGGACACGACGCCCACGGTCCCGCCCAGTTGAGCATACCCATACAGGTGCGTGAATACGGGGAGAAACAGGTCCAGATTGGTCACCCCGATGCGCTTCACCCCCGGAGGGGGGGCCGGATCCTCCAGCATGCTCAGGAGGCGTGACGCCAGGTACTGGCGCCGCACCAAGTCCAGGGCGGGGGCCGCGTCCAAGATGGCCTCCCCCACCGACACGGGGCGGAAGAGGATTCCCTCCATCCGCCGGGCCGTATCTCTGAGCAGCACCGGCGGAACGGCACCGACGGGAACCAGTTCAAGAGAGAGGCGGGATGGCGTCACGCTCCGGCCTTACGGATGCCGCTCAATGCCGTACCGGCGAATCTTGTTGTAGAGCGTCACCCGGTCGATCTTGAGAACCCTCGCCGACCGGCTGATGTTGAACCCCTGCGCGTCGAGAACGCGCTGGATGTGGCGCTTTTCGATTTCTTCGAGGGGCTGGGCCTCCACGTCCACTTGCTCCCGTGGACGGACTTCGGCGGAGATGGGCAGGTGCTCGGCGCGAATCTCTCCCTCCCGGCAGACCACGAGAGCCCGTTCAACGGCGTTCGCCAGCTCCCGCACGTTTCCCGGCCAGGGGTGGCGCCGCAGGAGATCCTTCGCGTCCGCCGAAAACCCCGTAGCCTTTCTGCCCATGGCGGCCGCGTAGCGGTGCAGGAAATGTTCCGCGATGGGGAGGATGTCCTCCCGCCGGTCTCGCAGAGGCGGGATGGTGATGGTGAAAATGTTGATTCGGTAATAGAGATCTTCCCGGAAGCCGCCGGCCTTCACCGATTCTTCAAGATCCCGGTTGGTGGCACAGATGATGCGGAAATCCACGGGGATCTCCTGGCTTCCCCCGACGCGGACTATTTTGTGGTCCTCCAGCGCCCTCAGAAGTTCCACCTGCACCTTCGGGGAGATCTCGCCGATCTCGTCAAGGAACAGGGTTCCGCCGTCCGCCAGCTCCAGCTTGCCTTTGTGGCGCTGAACGGCCCCCGTGAAAGAACCCTTCTCGTGCCCGAAGAGCTCCGACTCGAGCACCCCCTCGGGGAGGGCGCCGCAGTTCACCGCCACCAAAGGCCCATAGCAGCGAGTGCTTTTGGCGTGGATGAGGCGCGTGATGAGCTCCTTGCCCGTTCCCGATTCGCCGCGGATGAGGACCGTGGTGTCCGTGCCCGCCACCGCCTCCACCAGGCCCAGCACCTCCTGCATGGCCAGGCTCTGGCCCGTGACCAGCTCCGGGGCCGAGGCCTCCAACCGCTGTTTCAGCCTCACGTTCTCGTCCTGGAGCCTGAGGGTTTCGCAGGCCTTGGCCACCACCCGGGAGAGGGCTTCCGGGTCGAAGGGCTTGGTGACGTAGTCGTAGGCCCCTTCCTTGAGGGCTTGCACCGCCGTGGAGACGGAGGCGTAGGCGGTGATGAGGATGATGGCCACGCGGGGGTTGATCTCCCGTATGCGGCGCTGCAGCTCGATGCCGTCCATCCCCGGCATCTTGATGTCCGACACCACCACGTCGTAGTGGCGCTTGCCCAGAGCGGAGAGGGCTTCCTTGGCGTCGGCGGCCGCGTCCACCTCATAGCCGTCCTCAACGAACCAGCGGGAAAGGGACTCCCGCACGTGCATTTCATCGTCCACCACGAGGAGCCGTGGAGCCGGGGAACGGGTATTCATGACGTGACCTCCTGCGCCGGTTGAGGTGGGTTCTTGGAGAGGTAGATGGTGAAGCGGCAGCCCTGGCCGGGCGCCGTCTTGAGCTCCACATGGCCGCCGTGGCGCCCCACGATGCCGTACACCACCGCCAGGCCCAACCCCACGCCCGAGGTGGCGCTCTTGGTGGTAAAAAAGGGTTCGAAGGCGCGGGCGGCCACGTCCGGCGGCATGCCGGGGCCGTCATCCTCCACCTCGAGGATTTCGCCGCCGTCCCACTCCCGCGTCCGCACCACGATTCTTCCTCCGTTTTCCATGGCCTCGCAGGCGTTGATGAGCAGCGCCATCAAGGCCTGCTGGAGCTGCCCAGGGTCCGCGTGGATGGGCGGCAAGTCCGCGAGTTCCCGCGTCACGGTCACTCCCACCATCTCCATCTTGTGGTTCACGAGGAAGACGGACTTGTCCACGACGCCCGCGAGACTCACGCTGTCAAATTCTCCACCCCTCTGGCGCGCGAAGGACAGGAGCTGGGCCACGATCTCCCCGCACCGGGTGGCTTCGGAGGCTATGGACTCGAGGTACTGAACGTTCTGCCGGCATTCGGGCGTGGCCTCCTTGGCCGCCAGCCGGCGCAAAAGTATCTTGGCATAAGTCACCACGCTGGAGAGAGGGTTATTGATCTCATGGGCCACCACGGCGGCCAGGCGGCCCAGGGAGGCCAGCTTCTCCACTTGGAGGATCTGCTCCTGGGCGCGCTCCAGTTCGTCGGTCTTCTCGTGGACCCTGTGTTCCAGGGTCTGGGCCCACTCCAGAAGTTCCGAGTGAGCCTTCTCCAGATCCCGGGACATGTGGTTGAAGGTGCGCGCCAGAACACCCAGCTCGTCTTGGGTTAGCTCGGGAACACGGACCGTGTGATCGCCCCGAGCCAGGGCCTCGGCGCTGCTGATCATGGCCCGCACGGGGCGGTGTACCATCCTTCGCACGGAGGCGGCGGCCACGACGGACGCCAGGATGATGCCCAGCACGTTAAAGAAGATGAGCTGGATGGTGCTGGAGCGGCGGGCATCGTCATAGGGCCCCAGGCGCATGGCCACGTCCAGGACCCCCACGATCTGCTGCGAGGCCGGATGGACGTGGCACGGCGCGCTGATGCAGTCTGGCTCGTTGTTGATGATGTGGGTGATCCCGAGGACGCGGTGGCCGTCGTGGATCGTACGCCGGATCATTTCCGCCGCGGCCAACTGGGTGGGCGGGTCCTTCTGCTTGTGGCAGGTGACGCACTGCTCCTGGTTCGTGTCGATGACGCCGCCCACTTCCGAGGGGTCTGAGGAGTAGGCCACCCTGCCGCTCTTGTTGATGATGCGGATGCGCTCGATCTCGCGCTGGCCCGCCAGGGTTGAGATGGTGGCGCCGATGGCCTGCCTGTCGTTGCGAAGCATGGCTTCCCGGGTGGCCCTCGCCACAAGGTCCGCGAGTTGCGCGCCGTTCAAGACGAGAAGGCGGGTGCTGGCCCGCTCCTGGACGTCCACGTTCATCCACGTGGCGAGGCCGAAGAAGACGACCAAGCTGCCGACCGTGAGCATCACGACCTTGGACGCCACGCTTTCGTAAATTCGCATCTCTCCCCCGCTTCCCCGAAGAGAATCCGCACGTTAAGGCTTTATGGATCCCGTCCGGGAAGCCCCCCTGCTGCTTATAATATACACACTTCGCCCCCGCATTGCGACGGGGGACCGTGCCCCAAGAACGGCAAAGGGCCGCCTCACTCAGGCGGCCCTTTCGCGCAGCGGGGACAGCGGAAGCTAGTTGACGAGAATGACCATCGTCCGCTCGGCCTTGAACTTGTCCTTGTTGATAATTTTAACGGTACCGGTCATGCCATCGGGGGCGATGGACCAGCTGTAGTCCTGGTCGATCTTGTACGTCGTTCCCGGGGCGACTTTGATTTTGGTGATTTTGGCCACACCGGCCTCCTGGGCCGTAAAGGTGACCGTGTCCCCCGTCCGCAGGTCCAGGTGCTGGGGGAAATTGGCTTCGTCGAATTTGGCGATGCGGGGCTGCCCGTACCATGGATCTTGCACGAGGCCCGACTTCACGAGGGACTGGCGCTCACCTATCCGGTAGAACACCGAATTGAGGCGGGCCTTGAGATCCTCGGAAAGGGCTTGCACTTCTTCCATTTTCTTCAAGAGGTCGGCTCTCTCGGCCTGCAACATGGCCACGTCCTGGTTGAGCTGGTCGCGCTTCTGCTCGAGCTCGGAGACCTGCTCGATGAGGGTGGTCTTCTCCTTGGCCAGTTGGTCCCTCTGGCCCTGGGCCTCGACCTTGGCGTCCACCAGATCCTGTTTGGCCTTCTGAATGACTCGGTAGGGGCTGATCTGAGCGTCACCCTGGGTGACGAAGGTCCCGAAAACGCCGTTGTCATAGAAGTTCCAGACCTTGAAGCCGGGCACGAGCTCGTCCATGAGATTGGTCTGGAGCGCGAGCTTCTTGGCCGTGGCGGGATCGAGCCCCTTCTCCTTCGTGAGGTAATTCATGGCGATGTCCAGGTGCTTGTCGCCACGCTTCACCACCACGGCGGCGGGGAGCTTTTTCTCCAGGTCCTGTACCTGCACCTTCAGGTCCTCCACATCCTTCTGCTTCTTGAGGATGTCAGAGATGAGGTCACGGTAGCCGATGCCTTCTTCCTTCTGAAGCTTCTGTTCGAGCACGGCCTTCTGATCGGGCGTCAGCGTTTGGCCCACGACCGAGCCCACGTCCTTGCCGCCCTCCTGGATGTACTTCTGGAGGAGCTGGTTCATTTGGTCCTGTTTGCCGTTGATGTCCTGTTCGAGCTTGGCGATCTTGCGCGCCGTCTCCATTTCGTTGCTGACCTTGGACGATTCGCGTTTGCAGGCCAGAGACAGCACGAGCGCGGCCGCCACGAGCAACCATATGACTTTTTTCATGGAATATACCCTCCGTATACCTTCTAATATACACTAGGCCGGCCGGCTTGTTAAGGCGTCAGGGTTCCCGCCGGATGAGCGAATAAGAGTACATGAAAAGGGCTCCTGCCACCGCCACGTTGAGGGAATCCCAACCCGCCGCCATGGGGATCGAGTACCGCTCGTGACAGGCCGCCGTCAGGGCGGGCGAGAGGCCCCGTCCCTCGTTGCCCAACACCAGGGCGGACGGTCCCCGCAGGGTCAGATTTCTCGGCAACGGGGCCCCCCGGGCGTTGGTTCCCACCAGGTGCACCCCATACTTCTCCGCCCAACCGATGAACGCTTCCTGGGTGAGGGCAATGGGAGGGAGGTGAAGCGCCGCCCCCGCGCTCCTGGCGAGGACCGTCGGATGGTACGGGTCGGCCGTGCCCCGCCCGGCGAAGACGCCCGACAGGCCGAAGGCACAGGCGGAACGGATGAGGATGCCCTCGTTGACGGGATCCTGCACGCCGTCCATGAAAAGATAAAGGCCCTGGGGGCCGGGAACGGGCAGGCGCTCCTCCCGGCGAACCGCCAGGGCGAGCACCCCTTCGGGCGAGGGCGCGTTGGCCACGCGGCTCAGGAGGGCCGAGGATCCAAGAAGGATCTTCCCCCCGGGCTCAAGAGCTTGCAGCCTCCCCGCCCAGTCGCCCCAACGCGCCGAGTCCAGGAGCACGGCCTCCAGCGGCCATCCCGCCGTGAGGGCCTCCTGGAGAAGGTGGCGCCCTTCAAGGAGGAACACGTCCCCGAGGCGCTTTCTGGCCGCCGCCCGGAATTTCTTGACCCAAGGATTTTGCAGGGAGGTGAGGATTTCGGGCGCCATGGTTCCTATGGTAGCAGGTCCGGTGGCCCGGCCCAAGGGGCGGGCCGGGATAAAATGGAACAGCGGAGAGGATGGCTCCTCTCCGCCGCCGTACCTTGGTGCCGAAGGGGGGACTCGAACCCCCACACCCTTTCGGGTACTACCCCCTCAAGATAGCGTGTCTGCCAGTTCCACCACTTCGGCGAGGGTGTTCATTTCGAGGGTTGCGCGGGCGCCTGCTTTGCAGCCGGCGCGGTACCAGCGGGAGCCTGCGGAGCGGGAGCGGCGGCCGCGGGCGATGGCTGGGTCGGAGCCGGAGCCGGAGCCGGCTTGGGAGAGGCCGGCGCCGCCGGTTGAGGCACGGACGCCGCGGGGAGACTCCTCTCCATGAGGTTGCTCTGCTTGGTGTTGCTCACCATAACCAGCACGATCGAGAGAACCATGAACAGAACGGCGAGTCCCGTCGTCAACTTCTGGAGGAACGTAGCCGAGCCGCGGGCGCCGAAAGCCGTCTGCGACGAAGCGCCACCAAATGCGGCCGCCAGGTCACCCCCCTCACCGGGTTGCAGGAGAATGATCCCGATCAGGAGCAGGCAATCCAGGATGTAAATGATCCACAACAGAGTGACCATACCTGTCCTCCACGCGCCCTTCCTTGGCGCCCATAGATCATACTCCATCGGAGGCTTCCGGTCAAGGCAGGCCAGGGGGACCTTAAGCTCAGATCACGGCGGAAGGGGGCTCGGAGGAGCGCAGCCGGGGGCGATCCATGGTAAACTTCTCAGGTTCACGCGCACCGTGCGCGATGACCAGGTTGAGGTGGCCCCATGAGACGAACCGTCTTGCCTGTCCTTCTGTTCGTGCCGCTTGCCCTCTTGGTTTTAGGTGGGTGCGCGTCCAGCCAATCGAGGATTCCGGGCGCGCCGGGAGGCCAAAACGTCCCCTCCTCCAAGCGCGCCCCGGGAGAGCTCCCGGGAGACGAAACCATCAAGAACCCGGAGGTCGCCTATAACATGGCCCTGGAATTCGCGGGCCAGCAGAGCATGGAGGCGGCCCACCATTACATCGAACTGGCCATGAAGCTCCGGCCCGACGCCAAGTATTCCTACACCGAGGGGCTCTTCTATCTCTCCGAGGCCCGGTACAAGGAGGCCCTGGCCAACTTCCAGCGCAGCCTAGACCAGGGACCGGGGACCCAGGACAACCGTCTGGCGGTTCTCAATGCCATGGGCGTCTGTTACAAGGAGCTGGGCCAGGACGAGGAGGCCCTCGCCAAGTTTCGCGAGGTGGTGAATTCGCCGGGCCTGTTCAGCCGGTACGAGTCCTACTACAACATGGGCGTCATCTACATGGGCCAGAAAAAGAATCTGGACGCGGAAGCAGTGTTCATGAAGGTCGTGGACGAGAATCCGGGGTACTACAAAGCCTACGACAAGCTGGGGATTTTGGAAGCGGCCCGGGAAGATTGGGCGGGTGCCGCGGCGAGCTTCAAAAAGGCGCTGGACATCCTCACCCAGGATTACGGAGCCACGCAGAGCGACGGCGCCGAGGTGTACTGCAACTACGGAGAGGCGCTCTACCGAGAGAAGCTCTATCCGCAATCGCGCGACGCTCTCCTTCAAGTCCTGAAGATCGCCCCCGAAAGCCCCTATGGTAAACGGGCCAAGGAGATCCTTGCCCAGTTCGGGGGTTCCTGATGTTCGGAAAGATCCGCGACAGCCTCAGGAAGACCCGCGAAGCCCTCGTGGAGAAGGTTTCGAGCATCTTCTCCTCCACCGCCGAAGCGGACGACACGACCATCGAGGCCCTCGAAGACGCCCTCCTCCAGGCGGACGTGGGCGTTCCCACCATCCATGCGCTCCTGGACCGCTTGCCCAAGGAGGCCCGCGCCACGGGGGCCGGCCTCAAGGAGGCCTTGCGGCAGCGCATGATGGGCCTGTGGCCCGCCGTGCCTCCTCCCGAAGGGCCCCCGCCTGGCCCCTGGGTGCACCTCATGGTGGGCGTGAACGGCGTGGGCAAGACCACCACCATCGGGAAGCTGGCGGCGCAGCGGAAAGCGAAAGGCCAGAAGGGCCTCCTTGCCGCTGGCGACACGTTCAGGGCCGCCGCCGTGGAGCAGCTTGAGATCTGGGCCCAGCGGGCGGGGTGCGAGGTCATCCGCCAGGCCGAGGGCGCCGACCCCGCCGCCGTGGCCTTCGACGCCGTCCAAGCCGCCGCCGCCCGGAGCCTGGACTTCGTCATCATCGACACGGCGGGACGCCTCCAGGTCAAGCACAACCTCATGGAGGAGCTCGCCAAAATCAACAGGGTCGTGGGCCGCGCGCTCCCCGGAGCCCCCCACCAGGTCACCCTCGTCCTGGACGCCACCACGGGCCAGAACGGGTTGAGCCAGGCCCGCCTGTTCACCGAGAAAGTTCCCCTGACGGACCTCGTCCTCACGAAGCTCGACGGGACGGCCAAGGGCGGCATCGCCCTCTCCGTCGCCGCCGAACTCCGGGTGCCCATCCGTTACGTGGGCGTGGGCGAGAAGGTGGACGATCTTGTCCCCTTCGACCCGGCCGAGTACGTGGATGGACTCCTGGCCTGAGGGCCCAAGCCATGTGGACACCCGACCCCACGTTCATGCAAGCCGCCATCGAGGAAGCCCTCAAGGGGGCGGGACGGACCCACCCCAACCCCAGCGTGGGAGCCGCCGTAGTGAGCGGGGGCCGGATCGTGGGCCTGGGATTTCACGAAGGGCCGGGACACCCTCACGCCGAAGTGGCGGCCCTTCGCCAGGCGGGCGAACGGTCCCGCGGGGCCGACCTTTACGTGACACTGGAACCTTGCTGCACCACGGGCCGAACGGGCCCGTGCACGGCGGCCGTCATCGCGGCGGGCGTGGCGAGAGTCGCCGCGGCCACCCTGGATCCCAACCCCAATGTGGACGGCGCGGGCGTGCGTGAATTGCAGGCCGCGGGGATCCCCGTGGCCGTGGGATGCCTGGCCAAAGAGGGCATAGGCGTGGACCCGGCCTACCACACGTTCTACCGCAAAGGCCGCCCTCACGTTCATCTCAAATGGGCCCAGACCTTGGACGGCCGGGTGGTCCTCCCCGGCGGCGGCTACATCACGGGCCCCGAAGCCCGGCTGAAGGTCCATATGGAGCGCTATTTGGCGGACGCCATTCTAGTGAGCGGCACCACCGTGGCGGCGGACGACCCGAGGCTGACGGTCCGCCTGCCCGGCGTATCCAAGGCCCTCACACGAGTCGTGCTGGACAACCGGGGGCTCCTCACGGGCCGGGAGGGCCTCTTCGCCACCGCGCCCGAGCACGGTCCCGTCTGGGTCTTTCGTCCCCCGGGGAGCCCCACGGACGGCCTGGGGTCCCGGCCCGAGGTGAGCGTCATCGAGATGCCCCTGGACAGCGACGGCCGCCTTCCCCTCGCCGAAGTTCTCCACGCCCTGCACGAGAGAGGCATCATGGGCGTCTACGCCGAGGCCGTGGGGCGGCTCGCGTCGGCTTTCTTGCGGGAAGGCCTCGTGGACAGGGTTTCCGTCTACCTCGCGCCCCTTCTCGCGGGAACGACGCCGGGGCCCGCGGCTTTGGAAGGACACGTCCGGCCGGGCGGAGGCGCGCGCGTGCTGGGACAGCCGCGCTGGGAGCGTGCGGGAGCGGATTGGGTGGTGGCCGCCGACCTGGAGGATTCATGTTCACCGGACTGATCTCCGAGACGGGCCGGGTGGCCCGGCTGCGACGGACCGGCCCGGAAGGCATCCTGGCCGTGGCCTGCTCCGCCGTGCTAGATGGCGCCCAACCCGGGGACAGCATCGCCGTAGACGGCGCCTGCCTCACCGTTTCGGAACTCTCCCGCGAAGGTTTCACGGCCTTCCTCAGCGCCGAAACCTTGGACAAGACCACCCTGGGCGACCTTCGCCCGGGAGACGAGGTCAACCTGGAACCGTCCCTCCGCCTCTCGGACCGCCTCGGCGGCCATCTCGTGCAGGGCCACGTAGAGGGCGTGGGAACCGTGGCCAGCCTCGCCCCCCTGGGCCAAGGCTGGCGGTTGGCCGTGGATCTTCCGGCCGGGCTGGAGGAGGCCGTCATCCCCAAGGGCTCCGTCGCCTTGGCGGGGGTGAGCCTCACGGTGGCGGCCCTCTCGGGACAGCGGGTGGAGGTAGCCCTCATTCCGGGCACGCTGAAGAGTACCACCCTCGGCGCCTGGCGCCCAGGACGGCCCGTCAACGTGGAAACGGACCTCATCGGGCGCTATGTTCTGGCCTACCTCAAGGGCAGGGGCAAAGGCCCGGGCGCCCTGACCATCGAAGGACTTTTGGAGAAGGGGTTGTGAAAACGCGAGAGGGAAGGGCCAAAGGGCGGCACCTCGATTAATAGTCTTTTCTGCCCCCGCCGAGGCCGTCGCGCCGGAGGCGGGGAAGCCGAGTTCCATAACGCACACGTCCTACCGGAGAAAGCATGCCAGTCATCCCTATCGAGCAGGCCCTGAAAGAGATCAAGCGGGGCAAGATGCTCATCATCTGCGACGACGAAGACCGAGAGAACGAGGGCGACCTCTACATCCCCGCCGAGAAGACCACCCCGGAAGCCATCACCTTCATGGCCTCCAAGGGGCGCGGCCTGATCTGCCTCAGCATGACGGGGGAGCGCCTGGACCAGCTCCAGATCCCCATGATGGTCCAGGACAACACGAGCGCCTTCCAGACGGCCTTCACGGTCTCCATCGAGGCCCGCCACAAGACCACCACGGGCATCTCGGCCTTCGACCGGGCGGCCACCATCCTGACGGCCATCGATCCCGCCACCAAACCTTCGGACCTGGCGAGGCCGGGCCACATCTTCCCGCTGCGGGCCAAGGAGGGCGGGGTCCTGCGGCGCACGGGCCAGACGGAAGCGGCGGTGGACATGTCCCGTCTCGCGGGCTTCTACCCCGCGGGCGTCATCTGCGAGGTCATGAAGGACGATGGTGAGATGGCCCGTATGCCCGACCTCCTCAAGTTTTCCGAAGAGCACGGCGTCAACATCGTGACCATCGCCGACCTGATCCAATACCGGCTCAGCAGGGAGTCCCTGGTGAAGCGCGTGGCCCAGCCCAAGATGCCCACCCCCTACGGCGAGTTCCGAGTCATCGCCTACGAGAGCATCCTGAGCGAGAAGACGCACCTGGCCATCACCATGGGCACGTGGAAACCCGGCGACCCCATCTTCGTCCGCATGCACTCCGAGTGCCTCACGGGCGACGCCCTTCTGAGCCTGCGGTGCGACTGCGGCGCCCAGCTCGAAGCGGCCATGGCGGCCATTGCCCGCGAGGGGCGAGGCGCCATCGTCTACCTGCGCCAGGAGGGCCGGGGCATCGGCCTGCTGAACAAGCTTAAGGCCTACGAACTGCAGGACGGTGGCATGGACACGGTGGAAGCCAACGAGGCCCTGGGGTTCGCCGCCGACGAGCGGGACTACGGGATCGGAGCCCAGATCCTCCACGACCTGGGCCTCCACAAAGTCCGGCTGCTCACCAACAACCCCAAGAAGCTGCATGCCCTCTCCGGCTTCGGCATCGAGATCGTGGACCAGATCCCCCTCGAAATCACCCCCAACGACACGAACCGGGCCTATCTGAAGACCAAGAAAGACAAGATGGGGCACACCTTGAAGAAAGTGTGAAAGATCATGCCCGAGCAAGTGTGCAAGAGAGGAAGGTGGGAAGGGATAGGGGCGACGTAGCGTTGCCATCACCAGGTACAAGAGGTATGATAGGCATCCGATCCGCGGCCGATGGGGCCGCTTGGGTTGGGCTGCATTTTCCGTCGCCCGCCCGTTCCACGTGACCTCGAGGAGAACCCGAATGAGGAAAGCCTTTTACGCCGCCGCGTTAATCGCGGCCTTCGCCCTCACCCTGGCCTGCAAACCCGCATCCACCTCCACCCCCGCCACCGGCACAACGGGCGCCAAACCGGCCAAAGCCAACCCCGTTATCGTGGTGCTCAACGTGGAACGCATCATGCACGAATCCAAGCTCTCCAAGGATATCCAGGCTGACCTGAAAAGCTGGGCGGAGGGCATTCAAGGCCAGCTGCAGTCCCACGCCGAGATCATCCGCAAGGCCGAGGCCGACAAGAGCAAATCCCCTAAAGAGCTGGACGCCATGAAGAGCGAGCTCTTCCAGATGCAACAGCAGGCCAAAAACGAATTCCAGCAGCGCCAGGAAGCGGCCGCCGACCAGATGAAGAAGGCCTTCGACCCGCTCGTCCAGCGCCTGGCCAAGGAGAACGGCTGGGACGTGGTCCTGAATGAGAACGAACAGATCACCATTTTCGCCTCCAACGCCCTGGATCAGACGGATTTTGTCATCCAGCAGCTCAACGCCGCCCCGGCGCCTTCACCTGCTCCGGCCCCAGAGACTCCCAAATCTTAGGGTTCACAATCCATGGGCCATGTACCGAGGGCGGGGCAACCCGCCCTCGTTGCTTTTCCCTCACCCTGGGCGCCTCTGCCCCTCCAAGAAAGCAAGCGGCGGGAATGGGGAGCAGCTAAGGCCTGTTCCGAGAGAATGAGAGTCAAGGAGCTGGACCCATGAAACGACGTCTTTCAGGCTTGGCCGCGGGGATGGCCCTCCTGGGGCTTTGCGCCTGCGCGGAACACAACGGCCCCATGGAACGCGCCGGACGGGACATGGACAAGGCCGCCGACAAGACCGCCGCGGCGGTGGGGAAAGCCGTGGAGAAAACGGGAGCCGCCATCGAGCGGGGCGGCGATGCGATTCAGAAGAAGGTCGATCAGAAAGCCTCAGGGGGAAATTGATTCCTCACGAGGCTTGCTCCGAGGCCTATGGAGGCCTAGATTTTAGTCAGGCACCTTCACGATGTGCCAGGAGGTGACCCATGCCAGGCAAGAAGCACCCGAACCCCATGCACCACAAGCAGTACAAGGGCCCTTGGCCGGAGCAGCACGCGTCCATCCCGGGCCGTGACGCCAAGGCGACGAAGGAGCCGGAGGGCAAGAGAACGGAAACCGTCCACACGCCCGCTCCGGTCCACAAGATCCCTCCGCAAACGCCCAAATAGAGCCCATTCGCGGTTCCATGGACCTCAAAAGGGGGACACGGCGCGCCGTGTCCCCCTTTTGGCAGGTGGAAGATGCCCTGGCCTGACCTGGGTGGCTTGGCCGCCCGCACTTCCGGGTCAGCGGGCTTTCTCGGGCGAGCTCGCGGGGCCCTTGGCATCAGGAGATGAACCCCGGGGCGCAGGCGGCGTACGCACGATGCCCAGGCGCTGATCGTAGAATGCGATCCAACGTTTGAGGCGGTCGACGTTGTGGGCGGGCTTTCTGAAGCCGTGACCCTCGCCGGGATAGGAGGCCATCTCTACCTGCTTGCCCGTGGTCTTGAGGGCCCGGTAGAGCTCCAGCCCCTGGGCGTAGGGGACTCGCTCGTCGTCCGTGCCGTGCAGGATGAGAACGGGGGTCTTCACGCTGCGGATGTGGTACACCGCCGAACCGCGGGTGAAATGCTCGGGGTTGTCGTAGGGGTTGCCCAGGAACTCCCATTCCGCCGCGACCCCGTGGTTGATGTCCGACTGGGCGTAGTTGGAGTAGTAGTTCGCCACGCCCGCTCCCACCACGGCGGCCTTGAAGCGGTCGGTCCGTGTGATGGCCCATTCGGTCATGCACCCGCCGTAGGACCAGCCGCCGATGACGAGCTTCTTGGGGTCAGCCTTTCCGGACTTCACCAGGAGATCCACCCCCGCCATGATGTCGTCGTAATCCACGAAGCCCTCCTTGCCACGGTTGGCGGCGTAGAAGGCCAGCCCGTACCCGAGGCTGCCGCGGAAGTTCACCTGGAGGATGCCGTAGCCCTGGCCAGCCATAAAGGCGGCCCAGGTGTCGAACCCCTCCTGGTCCATCCAGTCGGGCCCGCCGTGGGGCATCACCATAAGGGGCGCCAGCCCTCCGCCCGCGGCCACCGGTGGTTTGAAGTACAGCGCCTCGATACGCACGCCTGGGGCCGACTCGTAGGTGAACCTCTCCACCTCCGGCAGGGTCCAGTCCTTCACCTGGGGATTGAGGTCGGCCAGCTGGACGGCCCCCGTGCCGTCCACCTTGACGGTCCACGGGCTCGGGGGCGTCCTGGGGTCGGTGAAGCTGAAGCAGAGGCGGTCCCCGGCCCGGTCGAGGCGGAAGGCCCCGATGACCCCGGCGGGTGTGTAAACCGCGGGCGCCTCGCCGTCCGTGAGAGAAAGCTTGCGGAGCAGCGCCCTCGTGCCCTCATAGGTGAGCGCCAGGAGCGACCGGCCGTCGGGCAGCCAAGCCACCTGCTGGAAGTGGACGTCCACCTTGGCGGCGGCGTTCGCGAGCCCCTTGCCGTCCACGCCGCAGATGGCCACGCCGTTCATGTCGCTCGAACCCTCGGTGGGATAGCGCCAGGCGACCTTCGTGCCGTCGGGCGAAAACTCGGGAGCCGACGGGACGGGGCCCTCCTTCGGCGAGAGGACGGCCGTCGTCTTGCCCGCGAGGTCCACCACGCGGACCGTGGCGCTCGTCATATTGTCGTAGAGGAGCTGGGTTTTGGCCGTGACGAGGGCTAAGGACTTGCCGTCGGGAGCCCAGGTGAAATCGGACACGTTGAAGTCGCCTTGGGTCACCTGCGTCAGGGTGCCCTCGGGATAGCTCAGGGTGAAAAGTTGGATCATGTCCTTAGGGGCTTCCATGATCTCCACCCCGCCCGTGGCCTCGTCCTCCGCTTTTTGAGCCGCCGTGGGTTCGGGCTCCGCCAAAAAGGCGAGAGCCTTGCCGCCGGGCGCCCACTTCAACCGCGAGGGTGCGATAAGGAGCTTGCCGATCTGAACGCCTTCACCTCCGTCCGCAGGCATGACGAAGACCTGCGGCGAGCCGTTGCGGGCGGAGACGAAGGCGAAGGATTGTCCGTCCGGTGCCCAGGCGGGACCGGATTCGCCCGCCTCGCTGGCCGTCATCTGCCGCGGGGCCCCGCCGGAGGCAGAGACCATGTAGATGTGGCCCACGGGCTTGTCGCTCGCCGGGTAGTCGAGGCGCGACGCCCCATAGAGGACCCTGGAACCGTCGGGAGAAAGGTCCATCCCAGACAGGCGGGTCATCCTCACCAGCTCCTCCGGCGTCACCGCATGCTTCGCCGGCGCCTGCGCCCACACTGACAGTACGTGCAACACCATCATCAAAACGGCCGCGGCCGTGATGTGCTTCTTCATTTAGATTCTCCTTCTTTCTCCCGCTCTCCCCTTCTCCCGCTCTCCCGCTCCATCACTTCCCCGCTCGATTTTCATACGCAGGCCTGGCGGGCTTCACAGGAGGGTGTTCTTGGAGGAGGCGCATGGCTTCTTGGATGGCCCTGTCGAGCTGGGGGTCGTCGCCCTTGGCCATGGCCGTGAAGTCGTCGGCCACGGGGATGTCCGGATCCACGCCGTGGCCCTCCACGGCCCACTTCCCCTCAGGGGTGTAGAAGCCGAAGGTGGGGACGGTGACGATGCCGCCATCCACGAATTCGGGGGAGCCCGAGATGCCGATGAGGCCGCCCCACGTGCGCTGGCCCACGAGGGGGCCGAGCTTGGCCTCGCGGAAGTAGTAGGGGAAGCAGTCGCCGCCCGAGCCGCTCCAGCCGTTGATGAGCATGACCTTGGGACCGCCGTTGGCGTACTCGGGCCACTGCCAGTCCCTGCCGTCGCGGACGCGCCAGTAGTTGGTGATGGGGCGGTCGAGGAGCTCGATGAAGCGGTCGGGAATCTGGCCGCCGCTGTTGAAGCGCTCGTCGATGACCAGCCCCTCCTTGGTGAACTGAGCCATGAACTGCCGGTAGAGTTCGTTCTGGCCATCGGTGCCGGTGTCGGGGACGTAGATGTAGCCGAGCCGCCCGCCCGAGGCCTTGTCCACCTTCTCGCGGTTGGCCTCCACCCAGGCGATGTTTCGCAGCCGCTGGTCCTCCTCGGGGCTCAGCGTCTTCACGAGGACCGTGCGCGCGCCCGCGGCCGTGGGCTTGTCGTTCACGGTGAGGGTCACGGTCTTTCCCGCCAGCCCCTGGAAGGCGGCCCAGGGGTCCTCCTTGGTATCCAGCGGCACGCCGTTCACCGCCAGGAGCCAGTCCCCGACCTTGACGCCCGCGCCGGGCTCATCCAGGGGAGAGCGCGGAGAGATGTCCCACGGCGCGCCGTGGAGGATGTTCGCGATGCGGTATGCTCCGTTCGCCAGGGCGAAGTCGCAGCCGAGGAGCCCCGCTGAACGCTCCGCCGGTTTGTCCAAATCACCGCCTCCTCGGTAGGTGTGGGAGGAGTTGATCTCTCCGATGAGCTCGCCGATGACGTAGTTCACATCGGAGCGGCTGGCGCATTGGGCAATGAGGGCGCCGTAGCGGCTGCGCATCTCGTCCCAGTTTTCGCCGTGCATGGCGGGGTCGTAGAAGAAGTCGCGCTCGAAGCGCCAGGCGTCGGTGAAGATCTGCGTCCACTCGGCCCTCGGGTCCACGGTCATCTCCATCCCCGAGAGGTCGAGCTTCGTGTCCATCTTCTGGTCGGCCTTCACCTCCACGATGGCCCAGTCGTTCTTGTACCGGGCCAACAGCTTCTCGCCGCCCGGCGCCAGGGCGTAGGAGGAGACGTCAGGGAGGATCGTCTTCTCTTCGCGCTCCTTCAGGTCGTAGTAGCCGAGCGGCGTGGCGGCGTCCTCGGGGGCGCCTTCCGTGGGGAGGCGGCGATAGAGAACCTTGCCCTCCACGGCGCCCAGGTCGGCGTAGTTTCCGGGCTTGGGCGGCAGGAGGACAGCGCGCCCCTCAAAGCCCGCCACGTCGATCGTCACCGGCTCGCCCTTCTTCGCCGCCTCTTTGCCGCTGTTCACGTCACCTTCTTTCCCTGGTTCACTGCTCCCCCGTTTCTCCGGCTCCATCCCTTCCGCGTCGTTGCGCGGCGCCACGGGCGATGCGCCGTCCGCTCGCAGCGGCACGGCGCAGATCTGGGTGCCGTTGGCGTAGATCCAGGTGGCGTCGAGGTCGCTGTAGACGGGCCGGAAGGTGCGCCGCGTGAGGTAGAAGAGGTAGGCGCCCGACGGGTCGAAAGCGGGCGAGGCGTCGTAGTAGAAGCCCGAGGTGAGCTGTGAGGTTTTGCGGGTCTGGGTGTCGTACAGAAAGATCGCACCCATGCGGTTGACCGCCTCGCGGCTCCAGGCGGCGTAGCGGCTGTCGGGCGACCAGGTCACGGTGAAGCCCGTGAGGCTCTCGTGGCCGTTGTCCTGCACGTCGTGGTAAAGCCAGAGGCCCTGGTCCACCTGCGTCACCGCGCCGGTGGCCAGATCGCAGAGGCGGATGGCCATGGCCTGGTCCGCGAAGGCCACCCTTTTGGAATCGGGCGACCAGAAGATGCGGTAGCGGTAGCCGGGTCCCAGGTGGGTCACCGTGCGCTCCTCTCCCGTGCCGTCGGCATTCCGTAGGGTCAGCTCGTAGTTGCCGGTCCTGTCGCTCCAGTAGGCCAGCGTCTTGCCGTCGGGGGAGAGGGCGCCGTAGCGCTCGGCAACTCCGGAGGTACGCGTCAAGTCGAAGGTGGGGCCGTGCTCGGCGGGCACGGAGAAGACGTCCCCCCGGGCCTCGAAGAAGACGCGTTTGGCGCCCGGGGAGAGGGAGCCCCCGGCGGCCTCGTCGCCCACCTTGGCGGTCTTCGGCCGGAGGGAGGCTTCGTCGGTCACGACCTGGAACTTCACCTCACGGGCCTTCTCGGTGGCGAAGTCCATCAGGTAGAGGCGCCCGCCCGCCTCGAAGACCAGGTCGTCAGGGCCCGCGGAAGGGAAGTGGACGTCGAAGGTGTCGAAGAAGGTGAGCTGGCGCATGGCCCCCGTCTTGGGGTCGAAGGCCCAGATGTTGTAGCGCTTGTTGGCGTCTCTGTCGGAGACGAAGTAGAGGGTTCCCCCGTGCCACATGGGCTGGGAGTAGTTGGCGCCGTCGTCGCCGACACGTGTGCTGGCGCGGGTGGCCAGGTCGGAGAGAACGATGCGGCTCACCCAGCCGCCGCGGTATCGCTTCCACGTCCTGAGGTCCCGGGCGTTGGGGCAGAAGGCGAGGGTCTTGCCGTCGGGAGAAACGGCGCCGAACTCGCCGTAGGGAAGGGGAAGCTTCTCGGGCAGGCCTCCCTCCGCCGAGACCTTGTAGAGCTGGAAGTAGCGGTAGCTCGGGCTCTCCATCATGGAGGCGACGAGGAGGGACTTGCCGTCCGGGTACCAGCCCAGGGAGCGGTCCGGCATGGGATCGTGGGTGATCCTCAGGGGCATGCCGCCCTCGGAGGGCATGACGTAGACGTCCACGTTCCCGTCGTAGTTCCCCGTGAAGGCGAGCCGTTTCCCGTCCGGGGAGAACCGGGGGTACTGCTCGTCCCCCGCGGCGGTGGTGAGGCGCTGGGCCAGGCCGCCCTCTTTTGGGGCGATCCACACGTCGCCGCCGTAGATGAAGGCCACTTGGGTGGCCGAAACGGCCGGCTGCTGGAGCAGGCGGGCGTCCACCTGGGCCAGCACGGACGATCCCGCTAACGCCAGCGCGCCCATGCCCAACAGAATCCGCATCATCCTCATAACGATGGCCTCCACCCTGGCGCGCCCGGGCGAGCCTCACGGGCTCGCCGCTTGTGGCGCAGAAGTGATGTACGAGCATGCCAAGGAAAAGTTATGGAAGCTAGCCTTCGATTTCGCTCGGCTCCACGAGGATCTCGCGGGGGCGGGCGCCGTCCGCGGGGCCCACGATGCCCCGGTGCTCCATGATGTCCAGGAGGCGGGCTGCGCGGGCGTAACCGATGCGCATCTTGCGCTGGAGGTTGCTCGCCGAAGCTACCCCCGTGCGAACCACGAGCTGGACGGCGTCCTGGTAGAGGGGGTCCTCGGCGTACTCGTCTCCCCCTCCCGTGCCTGGCGTCCCTTCGCCCAGGGAGGCGTCCTTGAGGACCTCCGTATCAAACACAGGCTGGCCCTGCTTGCAGAGGTACTGGATGACGCGCTGGGTCTCCGTGTTGGAGAGGAAGCCCCCGTGGATCCTCATGAGGCGCCCCGAGCCCGGAGGCAGGTAGAGCATGTCGCCCTTCCCTTCGAGCGCCTCTGCGCCGTTCTGGTCCAGGATGAGCCGGCTCTCCAGCTTCTCGCGCACCTGGAAGGCCAGGCGGGAGGGAAGGTTGCTCTTGATGACGCCCGTGATCACGTCCCGGCTTGGCCGCTGGGTGGCCAGGATGAGGTGGATGCCCACGGCGCGGGCCATGGCGCTCAGGCGCGCGATGGCGGTCTCCACTTCCTTGGCCACGGAGGCCATGAGATCGTACAGCTCGTCGATGACGATGATGATGTAGG
>JAKAKG010000140.1 GCA_021813555.1 Acidobacteriota bacterium | reverse complement strand
GGGGCGAGACGGCGCTGGAGTAGACGAGGACGTGGGCATCCGCCACGAGGGCTCCGTCGTGTCCCACGGAAACCTTGGCGCCCCGGGCGCGCAGGCGCTGGGTCACGGGGCTCTCCTTGGCGTCCGATCCCGTCACCGTGAATCCCTGCGTGAGGAGCACCTCAGCGATGCCGCTCATGCCGATGCCCCCGATGCCCACGAAGTGGACGCGGTTGAGCTTGCCCAGCTTCATGGCCGCACCCCCGACATGAGAAGGACCAGGTCCGCGGCGTCCTCGGCGGCGTTGGGCCTGGCCACCGCCGCGAGCTTGGCCGCCATCTCCGCCCGCGTCTTCGTGTCCGCGAGGCGAAGGAGCGCGGCCAGCAAGGACGTCGTGGTGAGGTCCTTCTGCTCCGTGCAGAGGGCCCCGCCCAGGGCTTGGAGGCCGCGCGCGTTCTGCACCTGGTGGTTTCCCGCGGCGCCGGGGAAAGGCACCAGGAGGGCCGGACGGCGCGCCGCGGCCAGCTCCGCGAGGGTGGTGGCCCCCGCGCGGCACACGGCTGCGTGGCACCACGCGTAGGCTTCGTCCATGGCCTCGATGAAGGGCTCCACCCGGGCGGCCACGCCGGCCGAAGCGTAGGCGGCCTTCACGCGGTCCAGATCCTCGGTCCCCGTTTGATGGCGGATTTCCACGCCGCCCGGGAATTCCAGCAACGCGGGAGCGGCGCCCACGAACGCGTCGTTGATGGCGCGTGCGCCGCGGCTCCCGCCGAAGACCAGGAGGCGCAGGGGCCTTGCGGGCGGGACTTCGGCGGGGACGCGGGTTAGGGAGGCTCGCACGGGATTGCCCAGAAAGCGGGCCTTGCCACGGAAGTGCAGAAGGGTCTGCGGGAAGGAGACGGCCACGGCGGAGGCGACTTTGGCCACGATGCGGTTGGCCAGCCCCGGATGAACGTTCTGCTCCATGGCCAGGACGGGAAAACCCGCCAGCCCCGCCGCCAGGGCCATGGGGAAGGAGGCGTAACCCCCCACGCTCACCACCGTGCAGGGGCGGAAGTCTCGAAGGACCTTGAGGCTCTTGAGGAAGGCCAGGGGCAGGACGGAGAGGGCGCGGAGCCGGGCCGCCGCGCCGACTCCCGCGAAGCCCGAGGCGGGGAGAGCCACGAAGGGGAATCCGTACCGGGGCGCCAGCCGCGCCTCGATTCCCCGCCGCGCTCCCACGAAGAGCACCCGTGCTGAAGCGGCCCGCGCCGTCAAGGCCTGAGCCACCGCCAGCCCCGGGAAGAAATGGCCCCCCGTCCCGCCTCCCGCAACGATCACTCTCAACTCCTCCACGGTGAGCGTCCCTGCATCGTGGGCCTGGCCCATGCCTCGGCCTTACCCGTTTCGGCCCGATCGGGAGCAGGGAGCTGGGAGCGGGTAGCGGAGGCACCCTTCGCCTGCCGCCCACGGGCGTCCCAATGGCCTCCTGCCTGCGTCACTGGAGCCCTGCTCTCCATGCATCTCTCCCCGCTTCGCGCTTCCCGCTCCCGGCCCATCACTCGTGCTCGCTCACGTTGAGCAAAATTCCGATGCCCGCCAAGGTCACCACCAGGTTCGATCCCCCGTAGGAAAGTAGCGGCAGCGGGAGGCCCTTGGTGGGCAGGAGGGTGAGGGTCACCATGATGTGGACGAGAGCCTGAAGGACCACCCACGACACGATCCCCATGGCCAGAAGGGCGCCGAAGAGATCGGGGGCTCCGCGCACGGCCTTGAGGCCCAAGTATCCGAAGAAGAGGAAACAGCCCAGCACCAGAAGGTTGCCCACCAGGCCCAGTTCCTCGCCGATCATGGCGTAAATGAAATCCGTGTGAGGTTCGGGGAGGAACAGGAGCTTCTGGCTCGAACCTCCCATCCATTTGCCCACCAGGCCCCCGCTCCCCACGGCGATGAGGGATTGCTGGGCTTGGAACCCTTCGTGGCGCACGTCCGACTCGGGGTTCATGAAGGTCATGAGGCGCTGGCGGCGGTAGGGACTCGACACGGCGAGGACGCTCACGGCCACGGCGCCGATGAGGATCATGCCGCCGAGCCACTTCCAGGGCAGACCCGCTACCAGGAGGAGGGAGACCATGATGGCTCCCAGGATGACCACCGTGCCCAGGTCGGGCTGGACGAGGATGAGGACGGCCACGAAACCCACGTAGGCGCCCAGAGGCACCAGGGCTTTGGTCCATTCGCGTTTCTCCTCCACCCGCTTGTTCAGGAGGAAGGCCCCCAGGATGACCACCACCAGCTTGGCCGTCTCCGAGGGTTGGAGCGTCATGGGGCCGAGCTTGATCCAGCGGTGAGACCCGTTGATGGATGGGCTGGCGAGGGCCAGCAGGAGGAGCGCCACCTCCAGGCTCATGAGGCCCAGGACCCATTTCCGCTGTGCCCACCGGGTGTAGGGGATGCGCTGGGTGAAGAAGAGGGCGCCCACGCCGATGATGGCCCACACGAGCTGGTGCTTGAAGAAGTACCCGGGGTCGCCCTTGCGCGTGAGGGCCAGGACCGCAGAGGACGAGTAGATCATCACGAGGCCGAAAGCCAGGAGCCCCAGGGTGACGGTGAAGAGCTTGCGGTCGAAGCTCAGGTAGCGGCTGCTCATCCGCCGGCCTCCTTCACCCACGCCTTGAAGCGCTCGCCCCGATCTTCGAAATTCTTGAACTCGTCGAAGGAGGCGCAGGCGGGAGAAAGGACCACGCTGTCTCCGGACCTCGCCAGGTCGAGGGCCCGGAACGTGGCTTCTTTCAAAGACGGGAAGATTTCAAGACGGACGGTGCCTGCGAGAGCGGCCTTCACGTTTTCCCGGGCCGCACCGAAGGCCATGACCGCCTTGCAGCGGGCTTTGACTTCTCCGGCGAGGCACGCCCAGTCGGCTCCTTTGTCCTTGCCGCCCAGCAGGAGGATGACGCCGGAGTCGAAGGCCGTGAGGGCCTTGAGGACGGCGTCCGTGTTGGTGGCCTTGGAATCGTTGTAGACGGACGCGCCCTTCACCACGCCCACTTTTTCCAGCCGGTGGGGGAGCCCCGTGAATGCCCGGAGGGTGGGGACGATCTTGGTAGCGGGGACACCGGCGCAGCGCGCGGCGAGGCACGCGGCGAGAGCGTCTTCGATGTTGTGGGTTCCAGGCAGGGGGAGGTCGGCCAGGCCGAAAAGGACCTCCTCGCGGCCGTCGTGAACCCATACGGCCCGTCCTTCCCGTACGAAGGCACCCTCGGGGATGGGGCCCGCCGCCGAAAACCGGACGTGCCGCCCCGCCGCCGTTGCCCCGAACGCCTCGGCCAGAGGGTCGGAGGCGGAGAACACCGCGAAATCCGATGGGTCCTGATTCATGAAGACCCGGTCTTTGGCCGCGGCATAATCCTCGAAGCGCGCGTAGCGGTCCTGGTGATCCGGAGTGACGTTCAGCAGGACCGCCACGTGCGCACGGAATGCCTCAATGCTTTCGAGTTGGAAGGAGGAGGCTTCCAGTACGAACCACGTCTCGGGAGTGGATCCCTCCACCATGGCGCAGAACGGGGTCCCCAGGTTGCCGCCCGTACGTACGTCCGGAACATGGGCCGCCATGAGGCGCCCCAGAAGGGTCGTGGTGGTGCTCTTGCCGTTGGACCCGGTGACCGCGGCGATGCGTCCCTGGGCGTGGCGGAAGCCCCACTCCAGTTCGCCCAGCACGGGGATGCCCCGGTCAAGGGCCGCCTTTACCAGGGCCGACGCCCTCGGAACACCCGGCGAGAGGATCAACGCCTCCATGCCATCCAGGAGGGCAGGGGATTCGGATCCGCCGTAGAACACCATCCCACGGGACAGGAGCGGCGCCAGGTCCACCTTGAGCTGGTCCGCCAGGGACAGGTCGCAGGCCGACACGGCGTGCTTCTGGTCGAGAGCCAGCTTGGCCGCCGCGTACCCCGATGTGCCCATGCCCGCCACGAGAATCTTCATCAGAGCGCCGTCCTTTACCTGATTTTCAAAGTCGCGAGGCCCATGAGGGCGAAGAGGAACGCCAGGATCCAAAAGCGGATCACGACCTGCGTCTCCTTCCACCCGCCCATCTCGAAGTGGTGGTGAATGGGGGCGCACCTGAAGATGCGCTCCTTGCGCAGTTTGTATGAGGCCACCTGGAGAATCACGGAAAGGGCCTCCATGACGAAGAGCCCGCCCACGATCACCAGGAGGAGTTCCTCCTTGATAATGAGGGCCAGGGTGCCGATGGCCGCGCCCAGCGCCAGGGAGCCCACGTCGCCCATGAACACCTGAGCCGGATGAGCGTTGAACCAGAGGAACCCGAGGCTAGCGCCCACGATGGCCGCGGCGAAAATAGAAAGTTCGCCTGTGTCCAGAACGTATGGAATGTCCAGGTAGTCCGCGATCTTGGCGTTTCCCGCGGCGTAGGTGAGGACCGC
>JAKAKG010000156.1 GCA_021813555.1 Acidobacteriota bacterium | reverse complement strand
ACCATGCGATACAGCTTGGCGCCCTCCTCCAGCCGGTCCACGAGGACGATGATGTTCAGGCTGTCCGAGGAGCCCACCCGTTCCATTTCGTTCATGTCCTTCACGGCGAACGGGTCCAGGCTGTTGTCCCCGTCCAGATAAACGAGGACGGTCCAGTCGGCCGCCTGAACGCCCAGGCCCACTCCCAGCGCCAGGAGGAGCCCGCACAACCACATTCGTTTCTCCCGCATGTCCGCCTCCCTTCAGGGCCACCGCGGCCCGCAAAAGCCAGGGGAACCCGCGCGCGGCGTCTGCCGCGCCGTGCGCGAGGAGGACCGCGACGGGGGAACGGGCGGGGGAACGCCTGGGCGGGCGTGGCGCCGCGAGGTGCCTTGCGGGGTCCTTCTGCCTTCCTATTTCCGATGAGGCCGCGGAAGTCACATGGGTCCGGGAGGGACGGTGGGTTCGGTCTCGAGCAGCGCCGCCAGAAAGCGGGATTTGACTTGGCGGGAGGCCAGCGTTTTCTTAAGGGGAGGCAGTTTGAGCAGGGCGCCCAGGATGGCGGCCACGGCCCGGTGGCCGTATGAGGACTGGCCATCCACCAGGAGTTCCGCCAAAGTGCCCCGCTCGATGGCCATGCAGACCACCTTGTGGGCCGTGTTGGCGGGGGTAAGGACGCGCTCGGGCCGGCCCCGGAGGCGGATCGCCTCCTCGGGGCAAGCTCCCACGCAGACGCCGCATCCCAGGCAGCGATCTTCCTCCAGCCGGGCCACCTTGGCGGCGGGCCGCCGGGCATCGTGGGCCGAGACCAGGCCCAGGGCCTCCACGGGGCAGGCCGAGACGCACTTCCCGCAGCCGTTGCAGGTGTTGGAGTCGAGGGCTGGAATGAAGTTCGTGGTGTGGACGGGCCGCATGAACCCGAAGCGGCGAGCGGCGATCATGGCTTCACAGCAACAGCCGCAGCAGTTGCAGATGAAATTCACTCCCTGGCGAACGTTCTCGCCGAACTGGACGAGGCCGTTTTCCCGGGCGGCCGCGAGGAGGTCGAGGCACTCGGACGCTTGGGCGCTGCGGGCGACCCCGTGGCGAGTAAGGGACGCGGCGGTGGTACCGAAGGTCATGCAGATATCCAGCGGAGCGTCGCAGGCCCGTCCCAGGTGCGCCATTTTGTGGCGGCAGTAGCACAGGCCGACGCCGATGGCCGCCGCTGATCGCACCACCTGCGTGGCGCGCTCGTAGTCCAGCACGTGCAGGGCCTCCTCTTGGGGAAGGGCCCGCTCGTCCACGAATACCCGCCCAAGCTGGGTTTCGCCCCGGGCGAAAAGGTCCCGGACGAAGGCCTCCTCCACGTTCAGGTAGTGGTAGAACAGTTCGGCGAGGGCCTTCTGGTCCACGTCGCCCCGCACGCGCATGAGGGAAAACTCGAAGAACCCCGCCATGGGCGGCGGCAGAACGTAGGAGGTGCACCCGTCCTCCTGGAGGTCCAGAAGGACCGCGCGGGACGCCAGCTCCTCCAAAATCTTTCTCGCGTCCGTCTCGGAGATCTTCCAGAGGGCTGAGGCCCGCTTCGCCGTGAAAGGCCGGATGGGAAGCTGGGCCACGAGGGCCGCCTCGCGTTCGCTCAGCAGGAGCTTGAGGATGTCGAACAAGCGTTCGGAGGGAGGCGCGCCCTGGGGGAACCGGTTGAGGCGTTCCGACAGGTCTCCGTATCCCGATTTGAGGGTGCGGTGCGCCAAATTGTCCCCTCCCCGAGCCCCTAGAATACACCCGAAGCTGGCATGAAATAGCTCTCCGCACCCGGCTGTTCACCTCACCTTTTGAAGGAGGTCAGTTCGTGTGGTGCGTCGTAGCGGGGGGGCCGCCGCCCCGAATCCCCGGCGTGGCGGATCCACCGGTTCCTTTTGTGTCGTGCCGCCGGCAGCGGGCCGCTGGCGGCAAGGAGGTTTCCCATGCGACCACAGGTCGACGAGACCAAACTCAACGAATCGCTCCAGAGGATGCTGACGGATATAGGCGCCGCCATGAGCGCGTCCCTGGTGGTCATAGGTGACAAATTGGGGCTGTACAAAATCCTGGCCGCGGGCGGGCCCATGACCCCGGCCGAGCTGGCCAAGGCCACGGGCACCAACGAGCGCTACGTCCACGAGTGGCTCAACAACCAGGCCGCGGGCGGCTACGTGACCCTGCACCCCAAGAACCAGACCTACTCCCTTACGCCGGAGCAGGCCCACCTCTTGGCGGACGAGACCAGCACCTACTTCATCCCGGGGGCCTTCCAGATCATCGCGGCCACGGTCCATGACTCGCCCCACATCGAGCAGCGCTTCAAAACGGGGCGCGGGCTGGAGTGGGGCGAGCACCATCCGGGCCTCTTCGAGGGCACGGAGCGGTTCTTCGGCCACCTCTACGCCGCCAACCTCATCAAGAACTGGATTCCCTCCCTCCAGGGTGTGGAGCCGCGCCTGAAGAAGGGCATCGACGTGGCCGACCTGGGTTGCGGCCACGGCGCCTCCACGATCCTCATGGCCAAGGCCTATCCCAACTCCCGGTTCGTGGGTTACGACACCCACGAAGCCTCCATCAAAGTAGCCCGGGAGCGCGCCAAGGCGTCGGGCGTGGAGGACCGGGTCCAGTTCAAAGTGGGCAGGGCCGAGAGCCTGCCCGGAACGTACGATTTCGTCACCACCTTCGATGCCCTCCACGACATGACGGACCCCCTCGGCGTAGCCAAACATACGAAGGAAATGCTGCGGCCAGAGGGCGAGTGGATGATCGTGGAACCCAAAGCGGGAGACGACGTGTCCGAGAACCTCAATCCCATCGGGCGCCTCTTTTACGGGACCTCCACCATGGTGTGCGTGCCCTCGGCCTTGTCGGGCTCCTCCAAGGGATCCGCCCTGGGAGCCCAGGCCGGCGAGAATAAGATTCGTGAGGTTGTGGAGCAGGGCGGTTTCAGGCACGTGCAGCGGGTCGCCCAAACGCCCTTCAACATGGTCCTCGAAGCGCGGCCCTGATTCCTGGTCGCGGCACGCGCAAAGCGCCGGACAACGCGCGGGCTGTAGCGCACGAGGAGGGGGCCGTCAGGCCTCCTCCTTTGGCGCGCGTGCGCCCCTAAACTTCCCGTGGCGAGGGGGCGTACCATGGTCAGGAGGGGGAAGCCATGAGCCGAAAGCCGTACCGTTCCCTGAAGCCCGCCCTGGACCCGGACCGGCGTGATTTTCTAAAGGCCCTCGGCGTTTGCGCCGCCGGCGGCCTGGTGCTGGGTGTTCCCGATTTCGCCGAGGAGAAGACGGCGGCGCCTGCCCCCTCGAACGTGGAAACCAACATCGCCGACTTCATGAAGGTTCCGAGGGGGAAGCACGCCCTGCCGGGTCCCTTTCCGGGCAAAGTGGTCCAAGCTACCAACCCTCGGTCCATGAAGGACCGGACGGTGGACCCCAAAGTCGTTTCCCGCATGTTCGCTGCGGGCCTGGCGGAGCTTACGGGCAAGAGCATGAAGGAAAGCTTTGGCCTCTTCTTCACCAAAGATGACGTGGTGGGGATCAAGGTCAACCCCGTGGGAGCGCCCCTCATCAACACCACGCCCGCCCTAGCGTCAGCCGTCGTGGCCTGGCTGGAGCAGGGAGGGATCCCGAGGAAGAACATGGTCATCTGGGACCGCTTCGACGACATGCTCAAGGAGGCGGGGTTCACCCAAGAGCGATTCCCCGGGGTCACCATCGAGTCGCTCCAGACCATGGCCGAGGACGGCAAGCCCTGGAAGAACGCAAAGGGCGAGCACCTCAGCGCGGACCACTTCGACCAGGAGGCGTACTACTACGCCAAGGGCGTCGTGGGCAAGGGCGTGGCGGGCTATGCGAGCGACGACGCGTACGCCAACCAGCACGTCTTTACAGGGGAGTACTCCTACTTCGGCAAGCTGGTCACGAGGAAGCTCACCAAGATCATCAACCTGGCGGCCTTCAAGAACGCCGGCAACGGGATCTCCATGGCCACCAAGAACCTGGGGTACGGATCCGTGTGCAACACGGGCCGCCTCCACCAGCCCCTCTTCTTCAAGGTCTGCACGGAGGTCCTGGCGGCTCCGTGGGTGCGGGACAAGCTCGTTCTCAACGTCACCGACGGCATCCGGGGCCAGTACGACGGAGGCCCCATGGGCAACGAGCAGTTCTTTTTCCCCAACCACTCCCTCTACTTCGCCACGGACCCCTTCGCGCTGGACCGGGTTTGCCACGACCAGATGGTGGCCAAGCGCAGGGCCATGGGGGTGAAGGTCAACGACCACCCGAGGTTCACCGACTACCTCGGCTACGCCCAGACCCTTGGTCTCGGCATCGGCGATCCCTCCAAAATCACCCTGCACAAGGTCTGAAGGCGGGCCGTCTCATGGAGGGAAAAGGCATGCGGATGAGGGCGAAGGATGCGGCGGCGGGCATCATGATGGTCCTGGCGGTGGTGGCCGTGAGGGCCGCGGGCGACCTCTCCCTTCTGCCTGCCGACGGCTTCGTGCAGGGATGGTCGAAGGACGGGGCGGCGAAGGTGTACGAAGGGGAGGCCCTCTACGACCACATCGACGGAGGCGGAGAGGCCTTCCTGGAGATGGGCTTCGAGGCGTGCACCGTCCAGCGGTACCGCCGGGGCCCGGAAACTCTCACCGTCGAGATCTACCGCATGGCCGACCCGGCAGCGGCGTTGGGGATCTACTGGGCGAACTGCGGCCGCGAGACTCCCGACCCTTCCTTCGCCGAGCGCCACACCGTGGGACGCAACCAGATTCTCATGGAGAAGGGCGCGGATTACGTGGTGGCCACGGGGCCCGAGCCCGCCCCTGGCCTGTCCAAGGTGCTCGTCGCCGCCGCCCGGGCCGTGGCGGACAAGATCCCGCCGGCTGAGCCGCCGCCCTGCCTGGCCTTACTGCCCAAGGAGGGACTGGAGCCCTGTTCTGTGCGGATCCTTCGGGGGCCCATCGGGATGCAGGCCATGGTAAGCCTCGGCGAGGGGGACGTTCTTCTCCTGGGCCGCACGGTCACCGCCGTGGCCGGGGAGTATAAAGACAAGGACGGGGCCCTTCGCACCCTGATCGTGGCCGAGTACCCCACCGCCGCGGCCGCGGGCGGAGCCTTGCGCCACCTCGTTGAGCACCTGGACTCGGCCTGCAGCATCCTTTCAGCGGGGGATGGGCATCTGGTCTTTAAGGATTACAAGGGCCAGTTTGGCCTGGCCGCAACGGCGGGCCGTACGCTCACGGTTCAGACCGGGCTTGCCAAGGAGCCCGCACGATAAAAAGGTGCCCGGAAGGCCTCAGGCCTTCCGGGCGGGGTTGTTCGCGCCGGCTTGTTAAGGTTTGCGCCGTTCCCTCAGACCCGATCACTTCGCGCTGGGGGAAATGGACACCTGGTCCACGACGTGAATGATTCCGTTGGAGGCCGGAATGTTAGCCTCCACGAGGCGGGCTTGTCCGATCTTGACCTGGTGGCGGGTCACGATAACCGGGATCCGGTTCCCGTCCGCGGTCACGATGTACCCGACCCGGGCGAGGTCCATCTTCGTGCCCGTAGCCCCGTACACGAGATCGCCGCTCGCCATCTGGTTCAAAACGACGGCTTTCGCCTCCTGCGGGTTGGCGAGAATCTTCTCCTCGGCGGGCGACGGGAGGCGGTTGAAAGCCTCGTCGGTGGGCACGAAGACGGTGAAGGGACCCTTGGACTCCAGGGTCGAAGAGAGGCCGGCCCGTTCAACGGCCTGCCGGAAATCGGAGAATTGGCTGTGGGTTTCCAATACCGCCATAATGGACGGCGCGCTACCCCACATGGCATTGTCGGTGCCCATGCCGCCGGAACCCGCGGACCCGGGCAAGTAGCCGGAGGATGCTCCGTCGGGCATCATGGCGTAAGCCACGGTCATGGCGGCCACGGCCCCGGCCGCCAGCAAGGAAAGAATGAATCGTGAGCGTTTCATGACAACCTCCTAAAAGAGCCTGCCGTCGCGAACGCCCCATTCCCATTCGGTAGACCATCGCACGCACTGGAAGGATTAACGCCCCCCCCTCGGCCCTATTCCTGCTCTTCCATGAAAAAACCAAACCCTGGATGGATGGCCGGTCAGGCCGGCCGAGGTTTGGGAAGGTCGTCCAGGACCGCGAGGAGGGCTGTGGCTTCGCGCCTCAGTAGTCCCGGGTCCTTTCCAGTTGCGCTTAGGTCCTTGAGCGCCGATTGGAACGCGGCAAAGCGGCAGGGACTCAGAAGGGGGTACCCCCCCAAATAGCCCCAAAAGCACTCTTCGCAATGATCGTCGCACCCCAGGTCGCACAGGGCCTTGGGAACGTCGAGCTGGCGCATGTGATCCTGCAACGAGACCAAGTGAGCGAGCTTCTTGGTTCGAACAATATCTTTTAGAAGCAGTCTCGCCTGTTCAATCCAGCGCTGGGTTTCGGTCATGGTCGCCTCCTGCAACACCTTGCAACACCTTGCTATACCTTGCCCTCATGGGGATCCTTGAGGGCGCCCGGCGGCAGCTCGCCGGGGAGGTCCAGCGTGGCCACGCCGATGCGGCTGTCGGCCATGCCGTAGTAAACGTCCACCCGATGATTATCGGCCAAGTCCGTGCGCACGTCCGTCCCCGTGGGAAAGATGACGTTCGCCACGGTGCCCTGGCGTTCCTCCTGGGATTCGGGGACCAGAATGGGTTTGGCGGAGCGATAAAGGAGGAACCTGGGATCGTGGCGGTCCAGCACCATCACGCCGGCGCTGTAGCGCAGCCGTCGTGGCTGGCCGGGGACGGGCGGCTCGCCGTTCACGCCGTGATACAGGAAGACCCATCCGTCGCGTGTCAGGAAGGGAGGCGCCCCGCCGCCCACTTTCAGCCGCTCCCAAGGGGCCACGGGACCGGCGAGCCGGTGATGCTCGCGAAAGTGTCCCAACCGCGTGCCATTCTCCCCGTCTCTCGGGCAATAGGAGATCCAGATGCTCTCCCTGGGGACGTCCACCTGCCGCGGAGTCGGATGGTGAACCGTGTCGGACGCATCGGTCCCCTTGAACAGGGGCCGGTGAAGCATGGCCAGGGAGGGCCGGCCCTGCGGGTCGGGGACGAGGACGGGAAAGATGGAGGCGTCCTTGTTGTCCACGCCGGTGAAGTCCAGCACGCTGCACTCGGTTCCGTCGCAGGGATCGAAGGTGGCCAGCCCCAGCCGCTCCCAGTGGAGGAGGTCGTGGGAGGCCGCGAGGGCGATCCGGGGACCCCCGGGGCCGAAAGCTGTGTAGGTCATGATGTAGCGGTTCAAGGGGGCCACGAAGGAGATGCGTGGATCCTCGCAGCCGCCCCCGCCGCCGGGCCGCCGCTCGTAGTCCGCTTCGGGTTCGAGGACCACCCCCAGCCTCTCCACGCCCTCGGGGTTTCCTTCCCCGTTGAAGAGCACACGGGCGATGCCGATGCGGGAGTAGTTCCCCTTGGCAACGATTCTGGGGAAAAGGTAGAGGTGGCCGTCGGGGCCGCGGGCCGCGGCGGGGTTCAGAACGCCCTCTTCCTCCAGCGGGTTGCCGGGTTCGGGCTCCATGATCACCCCCAGCCGGCGCAGCGAGAAGGGCTGCCCGGCGGGATGGTGCTGGGAGGTGCGATGAACATCCTCATCCTGGGTTAGGGCAACGCGCTCGGCCATCCTTCTTACCTCCGCTAACCATCTCTACCGGCGTGCGCGGCCCCTTATTCCCCCGGCGGGCGTACGCTAAAGGATGAAGTCGGTGGAAATGAAGTTGGAGTAGTGGTCCCGGACGATGCCCTCGACGATGCCCTTGTTGGCCTCGGAGGCCTTGGCGGCCACCAAGGTGCGGATGGAGAAAACGCGCAAGGCATCGGAGACCGAGAGGGTGCCCTCCGCCGAATCTTTCCTGGCGCAGAAGGGAAACGTGTCGGGTCCCCGCTGGCACTGGCTGTTGATGTTCACGCGGCAGACCTGGTTCACGAGGGGGTCCACGAGCCTGCCCATGACCGCCGGGTCCGTGCCGAAAATGCTGACTTGCTGGCCGTAAGGCGAGTCGATGACGTACCGCACGGGCTGCTCCAAATCCTCGAACACCGCCACCGGGATCACGGGGCCGAACTGCTCCTCGTGGTAGGCCCGCATGGAGCTATCCACGGGGTAGAGGATGGCGGGGGTGAAGAGGGTGCCCTCCACCCGGCCTCCGCCGGGGTTCACCAGCCGGGCGCCTTTGGCCACCGCGTCGTTTACGAGCTGGGTGAGATACTCGGGCTTGTCCATCTCGGGCATGGGGGTGATGCTGACTCCCGGCTCCCAGGGCATGCCGCACTTGAGGGCCGATACCTGCGCCGCGAGCTTGTGGAGGAAGGGCTCCGCCACATCCTTGTGGACCCACAGGATTTTGAGGGCCGTGCACCGCTGGCCGTTGTAGGACAAGGCTCCGAGGGCGCACTCGCCTACGGCCTGATCCAGATCGGCGTCCTTGAGAACGATGGCCGCGTTCTTTGCTTCCAGCCCGAGGACCGACCGCAGGCGGTGAGGCTTGGGATGCTGCTTCTTCAGGGTGTCCGCGGTCTTGCTGGAGCCGATGAAGGCCAGCACGTCGATTTTTCCCGTGGCCATGAGGGGGTGGACCACCTCCTGGCCCCGGCCGAAGAGGGTGTTCACGACGCCCGGCGGAAAGGACTCCTGAAAGGCGCGCAGGAGAGGGAAATGGAGCATGACCCCGAGGCGCGGGGGCTTGAAGAGGACGGTGTTGCCCATGATGAGGGCGGGGATGAGGGTCGTGAAGGTCTCGTTCAGCGGATAATTGAAGGGGCCCATGCACAAGACCACGCCCAGAGGCCCGCGGCGGATCTGTCCGATGATCCCCTGGGTGATCGTGAAGCGGGAGGAGACGCGGTCCAGCTCCTTGAGGGCGTCCACCGTATCGCGGATATACTCCACCGTGCGGTCGAACTCCTTGGCCGCGTCGCCGTGGGTCTTGCCGATTTCCCACATGAGGAGGCGCACCACCTCGTCTCGCTTCTCCTTCATGGCGAAGGCGAACTGGTCCACGTACTTGATGCGCTGGCGGACCGAGAGGGTGGGCCAGAAGCCGCGGCCGTGGTCGTAGGCGGCTGCGGCGGCATCGAGGGCCTCCAATGCTTCGCCTTGGCCCATGAGCGGGTACCTGCCCAGAAGCTTCTGTTTCAGTCCGTCCGGGGTCTTCTCGCAGACGGGAGACAGCACGTCCCGGAAAGGGCCCGCCCACCGCCGAAGCTCCCCGTTTACGAGGTACTGGTCGCACACGACGGGTCCGTCGAGACGGAACGCCTCTGGAATGGCCGACACGTCGGGGAAAAAGGATTCTACTCTATCGCTCATCGTCATGACGTGGCCTCCACGCCCGCGGCGGCTCGGCGCTCAAGGCCTGCTGGGGCGCTCTATGAAGGGTATAACGCTTTTCACGGGGCCGGGCCATCCCTGGGAGCGGCAAAGCCCAGGCATGCAACAACTGTCCTTCGCGGCCGTATCCTATGTCCATGGAGGTGTGCCATGTACTTGTCAAGCCGTTTCCGGTCCTGGGCGCCGGCCCTCTTGGGCTTGGCCCTGGTCCTGCTCCTGTCCCCCGTGTCCTTCGCCGCCGATCCTCCCGCCACGTTCGTGGCGCTGCGAATCCAGAGCCCGAGCGACCGTGTCCTCATGGAACTGCCCCTCCAGCTCCTCCAGTACCTCTCGGCGCACACCAAAGGCGACCTGGATGTGGGCCGCGTGGGAAGCCACGACACCAAGTTCCCCATGGCCGACCTCATGAAGATCGTGCAGGGAGACCAGGCCAGCCACCGCGAGGTGCTGTTCTTCACCGCCCAAAATGACAAGCAGGAACCCGTGAGTTTCTTCGTCCGAACCTTCACCCGGCAGGTGCCCCGCGGGGCGCCCCGGCCCTCCGGTCTGGTGTTTACGGTGAAGAAGGACGGCAAGGAAACGGTGAGCATCTCCGTTTCCATGGACACGCTGGCCTCCTGGGCCAAGGACTTCGGGCGGGAGGACAAGGACACGGCGGACGACGACTTCGCCCCCTTCGTCCGCGCCTGCCTGGCCGACGCTCAGACCCTGGGCGTGGGGCCGGTCCTGCGCATCGTCGGCAAGGACGGGGAGATCGTCTTCTCGCTCAAATGAGAGGGCCGAGGGCATTCCGAGGGATCGCCCCTTGAACCGGGGATTCACGTACACCGAAATCATCGGCGGGCGCGGCGAAGGCCGCGCCCTGCTCGCCTACCTCGCCGAGCGGTACGGGCATACGTCGGAGGCGGGCTGGCGCGAACGGATCGAAGGGGGACTGGTCCTCCTGGAGGGGCGGCGCTGCGACCCGGCCCAGGTGCTTCAGCGCCGGCAGATCCTGGTCTGGAGGCGGCCGCCCTGGAACGAGCCCCACGTGCCGCTGGTCTACGCCGTTCTTTACGAGGACGAGGATCTCTTGGCCGTGGCCAAGCCCTCAGGCCTTCCGACCCTTCCCGGAGGCGGGTTTCTGGAGCACACCCTGCTCGCTGTCGTGCGCCGCCGGTATCCGGGAGCGTCTCCCGTTCACAGGTTGGGGCGCGGCACCTCCGGCATTGTTCTCTTCGCCAGAACGCCCCGGGGCAGGAGCGCCCTCTCCCTTGCCTGGCGAGAGCACAGGGTGACCAAGGTGTACCGGGCCCTTGTGGAAGGGCGCCCCGCCCACCCCGACTTCACGGTGGAGGCGCCCATCGGCCTCGTTCCCCATCCGGCTCTCGGTTCGGTTTACGCCGCCACGGAAGGGGGCAAAGCCTCGAAGAGCCAAGTACGGGTGCTCCGGTACGGGGCCGATAGGAGCCTCGTGGAGGTCCTCATCGACACGGGCCGCCCGCATCAGATCCGCATCCATATGGCGGCCTGCGGCCATCCCCTGGCGGGCGATCCCCTCTACGCGGCGGGGGGCGGCTTCCGGCCGGGATCCCCGGCTCTGCCCGGAGACACGGGCTACCTGCTGCACGCCATGCGCCTCGCCCTTCCCCACCCGGCGACGGGCCTGGAATTCCGCGTGGAATGCCGGCCCCCGGCGGGTCTAAGAACGGAGGCGGAGCGCTAGAGCCTCTCCATTCCCGTCCATCACGGGCGAGAGCTGACACTCCGCTAGCCGGCGGTTTTGACCGCCACGGGCTTAACCGTTACCCCAAGCTGGTGGAAGAGGAAGGCGTACACGTCCACGTCCTCGGCGATGCGCTGAGAGAGGGCCATGTCCAAGCCGTGCCCGCTGCTCATGTCCGTACGCAGGAGAATGGGCGTCTTGGCCCCGTTGGCCGCCTGGAGCCGGGCCACCATCTTACGGGACTGCATGGGGTCCACCCGGGGATCGTTGGCACCCGTCAGGAAGAGGGTGGCCGGGTAGGCCGTCCCGTCCTGAACGTGCTGATAGGGCGAGTAGGCGTACAGGGCCTTGAACTGCACGGGGTCCTTCACGGTGCCGTACTCGGTCACGTTGAAGGCCCCGTTGGTGGAGAGCTCTACCCGGAGCATGTCGTAGATGCCCACGTAGCTCACCACGGCCTTGAAGAGGCCGGGGTGCTGGGTCAGCTCCGCTCCCATGAGGAGGCCGCCGTTGCTTCCCCCCATGATGGCCAGATGCGCGGGCGACGTGTAGGCCTTTGCCACGAGCTCTTTGGCACAGGCGTCGAAGTCGTCGAAAACATTCTGCTTGAGCGTGAGCATGCCCTCCTGGTGCCACTCCTCGCCGAAATCTCCTCCGCCCCGAAGGCTGGCGATGGCCCAGATGCCGCCCTGTTCGATCCAGGCGAGCCGGGCGGCGGAAAAGCCCGGCGTTTCGCTGATGCCGAACCCGCCGTAGCCCGTCAGAAGGGCGGGATTTGTCCCGTCAAGCCGGGTTCCCTTGCGCATGAGAATGGTGAGGGGAATCTTGGTGCCGTCCTTGGAGACGGCTGAGGTGCGCGCCACGTCGGTGCCGGAGAAGTCCGCCGGAGAGGCTTCCGCCAGGGCCGTCCGCTCCACCTTGCCCGCGGCTGCCACATAGTGGTACCACGCGGGGGGCGTAAGGTAGCTCACCATTCGGAACAGCAGGTCATCCTGGCCCGTCCGGAGGAGGGCGCCCACGGCGGTGACCGGAGGCACGGGCACGTCGCCCATGGCCTTGCCTTGAAGGTCAAAAATTCGAATTTGGGAGGGGCCGCCCGTCATCTCCCGGAGGTACAGGCGCGTGGCGGTGGGCAGGCACTCCTCCACCACGGCTTCCGACTGCGGTACCACCACCGTGGCTTTGGCAACCTCGGGCTCGGCCAGAGGCAGGCGAAGGATCTGCCCGCGGGGAGCCCCCTTGATGGAAAGGAGGTAGAGGGTTCCGCCGGGACCGAACTCGGCGAGCTTCACTTGATCGGCGAAGTCCGCCACGCAGGTCCAGGTTCCCGAGGGGCCCATGAGGTAGAAGGCGAACTCGCCGCCGTCTCCCTTGGCCACCGTGGCGAGGATGAACGCACCGTCATCGCTTCGTTTGAGGACCGTCTCCGCGATGCGGGGAAACTGCTTGCCGATGCAGTAGGTGTCCTTGGAGTCGGGAGTCCCGAGGGTGTGGTGGTACACCTCCTGGTAGAAGTTCAGGTCCGCGGGAGGCCGCTCCGTGCCTCTCGGATAACGGGTGTAGTAAAACCCCTTGCCGTCCTTGTCCCACGCCAGGCTTCCCCCGCCGGTCCCTTCCTGGACCCGCGGGATGGCCTCGTAGGCCCGCTTGCCCGTGGCCGCGTCGCAAATGAAGAGCGTCCCGTTCTCCGTGCCTCCCACCGAGAGTGAGACGGCCACGAGCTTGCCGTCGGGGGAGGGGACGTACCAGTCGATGGCCGTGATGCCTCGCGGGTCCACCGTGTTGGGATCCAGGATGACGCGCGCGCCCGCCGGGTCCTGAACGGAGGGGAGGGCCACGAGGAAGGGCTGCTGCTTGGGCGGCTGGTTTTTCAGGGCGAACAGCGCTCCGCCTTCCATCTGCAGGTCACGGTAGCTGGGGGAGGCGCCGCCCAGGAGCTCGGCGAAGCGCGCCTTGAGGATGTCCCGCCCGGGAAGCCGGTCCAGGTAGGCGCGGGCGCACTCGTTCTCCGCCGTGCTCCACACCTTCACCATGATGTCCGACCCGTTCTCGAGCCAGCGGTAGTCATCCACCACCTTCACGCCGTGGTAGATGTCCACCACGGGCCGCTTGGGCGTCGGAGGCGGACACTTGGGCCGCCCAGGATCTGTCGCCCGCGTGTGGGCCGGCGTGGAATGGGTCGCCGGCGTCTGTGCCGGGGCGGGGACGGCCGCCAAGGCCGCGAGCAGCGGGGCGGTCATCAGGATAAAGGGTAATCGGGCCATGACGTCCTCCTGAAAGGCGCTCGGGGGAAAGGGGACCGCGGCGCCATTGCGGTCATCAGTGTAACGCAGCGCGCCTCTCCCCATGCCCGCCCGGGGGGGGCACGTGACCAGCGGCTGCCGCCCTTGTATTAGGGGCGGGCTCGGCTCCAAGATACTCGCGGTCAGGCGCGGAGGGGAAGATGGAGCGCAAGGGCCCGGAGGCAGCCATCCAAGCGGCCGCCCTCGTTCCCATCTATGGGCGCGAAGACGGTGACACGGGCCTTGTGCTCGTGCGGCGCACCGACTGGGGCGTTCACGGGGGCCAGATCGCCTTTCCGGGGGGGAAGCACGAGCCGGGCGACGCCAGCATGCTCGAAACGGCCCTGAGGGAAGCGGAGGAAGAAATCGGCCTCCCGCTCTCGGCGGTCCATGTGCTGGCCGAGCTGCCTCCCCTGGAAACCCGCATCACGCGCTTCGTGATCCACCCTTTCCTGGCGAGGATCATCCGGCCTCCCCAGTGGCGGCGGCAGGAGAGAGAAATCGCGGAAATTCTTGAGGTGGGAATCCGAGACTTCGGGCGTCCCGAAGCCAGCGGCAAGGAGTTTGTTACGCTCCCGGACCGGCCCGAACCTGAGTGGATTCCCTTCTACCGCATCGGATCCCACAAGCTGTGGGGCGCCACCTACCGCATCCTTCAGCCCCTCATCCCGAGGCTCATGGCGGGAGAATGGGTCCCGTAGGGGATCGGCGGGCTCGTCGTCGCCCTGCGGCGGCAACACAAAGCGGGCGGCGGTTGCCCGCCGCCCGCCTCCGTCATGCCATGAGCCCTACTCTTCTGAAACCTGGCTGACCCGCAGGGCAAGGGTCCCATCCTTCTTCACCAGCTTGCCGTTCACCTTGGCCCAGTCGTCACGCCCAGCCAGGCGGTCGGCGGTCTTGAAGGCGGCGCGGTCATTGCGCGCCCGTGTGAGGAGATAGACTTGGCCTTCGGGCGTCACGACGCCCAGCTGGCGCACGCGGTCGTTGCGGGCCGTGCCCACCTTGACCATTTCGATCTGGCCGTCCACTTCCACGGAATTGGAGAATCGGACGTGGGATGCGGCGAAGGCCGCCGGGGACAGGCCGAGGGTGGCTATGAGGGCGGTGGTGCTCATGAGCGCTTTCAGTGTGGTTTTCATCTGCAACCTCCTAAGCTATAGATCCCACCAATTGAAAAAGGCATGCCAAGACTCGCTGCGGCCATGCACTCTATTAAAAGAGCATATATTTCATGTCTTTATGCGGGATGAGGCCAGGGCAGCCCGTGCGGTTCCCCGCCTCCGGGAGGGCCATTTGGGCCCTCGCTGGGATGGGGAGGGCCATTATGGCCCTCCCCCGGCGGTCATCCCCAGCTTGTTGGGAGATCGGGAACCTTTTGCGACGAGCCTTCGTCCTGGAGTACAGGGAGGCAACATGAGCGGGTTTCCGCCATCACCGGACCTCTTCCTCGCCCGCCGCGCCGCCGCAGGTAACGACGAGGCGTGGGACCAGCTCGTGGAGCGGCACGGCAGGCGCCTCTACAATCTGGCCTTCCAGTTCGCGGGCAACCGGGAGGATGCGGAGGATTTGACCCAGGATATCTTCATCCGCCTCTATCAGAACCTCAGAAGCTACCGGGGGGACGCACCCATCATCGGCTGGGCCCTGCGGCTCTCCAGAAACCTGTGCATCGATCACTACCGAAGAAGCCGCCGGGAGCGGGGCTGGACCTCCCTGACCGAGGTCCTTCTGGATACCCTTCCCGCCCCTGGCGATCCCCAGGCCGAGGCGGAGCGGCGCCAGCACCTGGAGGCCGTCTACGAGTCCTTGGCGGACCTGCCCGAGGACCTCTCGGAGGTGGTCCTTTTGTGCGACCTCCAGGGGTGCTCCTTGGACGAGGTGGCCGCCTACCTGGCCATTCCGATGGGAACGCTGAAATCGAGGCTCCACCGCGGGCGCGAACGACTGAAGGCGGCCGTCCGGGAGCGCCTCTCGTCCCTTCAGATCCGGGAAGCCCAGGATACCGCTGAAAGGAGCGGGCCATGTTAAGCCGGGGTTGCGTGCGGTTTCGGAGAGGCTTCGTACCGGGGGCCAAAAACGCGCATGCACGGATCTGTCCCGAGTGCCGCCTCTGGGCCGAATCGGTGGCGGCCCTGTCTGGATGCGGCGCGAACTTTCCGCTTCCCGGGAGCCTTCATGCACGCTTGACAGCCGTCCCGCGGCCAAGCGGGGAAGGGGCCCAAAACAGCCCGGACGGGCCTTGCGGCCGCCCACCCCTGGGGCCCCTGCCCCAGATCCCCTTGCCAGCCTTTTTGGCCGCTCGCCTGCGCAGGATTCCAGCCCGGGAGGCGGACCGGTCCCTTCCGCCCCTTTGGATCACCCGGCCCCGCACCATGCTCGCGGCGAGCTACCTTCTCGCGCTCCTGCTCATGGTGGCCCTGTCCAGCCCCAACGTCTTCGGCAAGAAAACCTCACGATTCCTGAGCCGCGGGGTGGACCTGACCGTTCGGGAGGCGGGCGCCTTCGGTCCACGGGCCCTGCTGGACACCGGAGCCTCCCTGTTCAAGGCATGCACCCTCGCCAACCGAGCCCTGGATGCCCTCCTGGACCGCCTGTCCCCTGGCCCCGCCTCCGCGTTTGCTCCCGCGCCTCATGCGCCGCACCGAAAGGACGTCCCAAGCCCCGCTCCTCCTCCGAACCGAAAGGAGAACCACGATGGAACCCCCCCGGCCCGCTGAACCCCCATTCCCCTCCGAGGCACCGCCTCCTGCCCCTTCCCTCTCGGCGCCTCCCATGAGAAAACACCCCGGCATCGCCTTCCTTTTGGCCGGATTTCCTGGCATGGGGCACATTTATGACGGCCTCTACCTGCGAGGCGTGGTGTTCTTTACCCTTATCGCTTCTCTCCTCGCCATCGGCAGTGGGGACAACCAGGAGCATTCCGTTCTCGGCTTCGTGGTTGCCTTTGTGTGGATTTTCAACATCATCGACTCGGTCCGGCAGGCTCAGCTCATCAACTATGGGTACGCCCAGGACCTGGGCCTGAAGGACCTCCCCGCCGTTCCCAAGGCGGGCCAAGGAGGACTCCTGGCGGGCCTGCTGTTCCTGGCGCTGGGCATCATCGCCGCCCTGGAGACCTACTTGGATCTCGACCTCACGTGGATAGTCCGCCTTTGGCCCCTCGCCCTCATCGCCGCGGGGGGATGGCTGGTGGCTGCCTGGTTTCGTGACCGAAAGAAAGCCGAGCCCGAGGAGAAAGGGGACCTCCTCTAACCCTCCGGGCTTGGTTGAGATGGCCCCGCCCCGGGCACAGTCATCGGAGCCCGCCGAACCGGCGGGCTCCGAGTATGTTGGGGTCTGGCGCGGTGACCTTCCCTCCCGGCTCCTTCTACCAGATGGTCGGCCGCTGCGCGGGGGGGCGAACCATGGGGCATCCCGACGCGCAGCCGAAGGCCTTTTGGAATTCGGGCAGATCGGCCAGGGGGCCCAGGACGCGGAACCTTGGCGGCGAATGGGGATCGGTGTTGAGCTGGACCCGCAGGGCCTCGGGCCGCTGCAGCGTCCGCCAGGACTGGGCATAGGCGAGGAAAAACCGCTGCTGAGGGGTGAACCCGCCCGGGGTTTGCGCCGCCGGTTTGTCCGCCAGCACGTGTTCGAGGGCCGCGAAGGCGATCGTGAGGCCGCCCAGGTCGGCGATGTTTTCTCCGAGGGTCAGCTTGCCGTTGATGGCCTGGTCCGGCAGGGCCATGTAGGCGTCGTACTGCTTCACCATGATGGCTTGCCGCTCGGCGTAGGCCTTCCGGTCTTGAGGCGTCCACCAATCCCGGAGGTTGCCCGAGGCGTCGTACTGGCTCCCTTCATCGTCGAACCCGTGGGTCATCTCGTGGCCGATGGTGGCGCCCGTGGCACCGTAGTTTGATGCGTCGTCCGCCTGGGGGTCGAAGAAGGGGGGCTGGAGAATACCCGCCGGAAAGCAAATTTCGTTGGTGAGGGGCTCGTAGTAGGCGTTCACTTCCTCCGCGTTCATGAGCCACTCGGTCCGGTCCACGGGTTTGCCCAGCTTGGCGAGGTTCCGCCGCGATTCGAAGGCGTTGGCGGCAAGGGCATTGAGCACGTAGGGGCCTCGGGTAATCTCCAGCGTCGAGTAATCGCGCCACCGGTCCGGGTAGCCAATCTTGATGATGAAGGTGCCGAGCTTGGCGAGGGCCTTTTCCTTGGTGGTTTCGGTCATCCAGTCCAGGTGGATAATCCTCTCCCGCAGGGCAGCCTGAAGGTTCTTCACGAGGTCCAGGGCCTTGCCCTTGGCTTCGGGGCTGAAGGCCTTCTCCACGTAGAGCTGGCCCACGGCCTCACCCATGGCTCCCTCGGTGGCGGACAGGACGCGCTGCCAGCGCGGCCGAAGCTCCTCAACGCCGCTGAGGGTCTTGCTGTAGAAGCCGAAGGTCTCCATCACGAAGGGAGCGCTCAGGTACCGGGCCGTACCATGGATCAGGTGCCACCGGAGGTAGGCCCGCCATCGCGCCGGGGGCAGCGTCTGGGCCATGAGGGCGAACTCCCTCAGGAAGGAAGGCTGCCTCACGACCAGGGCCGTCTCGGCGGGAGGGAGGCCGACGGCGGTGAAGTAGGCGGCCCAGTCGAAGCCGGGGGCCTCCTTGGCGATCTGTTCCCGTGTCATCTTGTGATAGACGGATGGGGGGTCGCGTTTTTCCACGGCCGTCATGGAGGCTTTGGCGAGGCGGGTCTCCATCGTCATGACGGTCTGGGCGTTCATGGCGGCCTGAGAGGCCGGGTCCCCCATGAGCTGGAACATCCGGGCCACGTGCTGTAGGTACTGGGCCCTGATCAGCTTGGACGGGGCGTCGTCCTTGGTGTAGTAGTCACGGTCCGGCAGCCCCAGGCCCGATTGTTCGAGCTTGGCGATGGTCCGGTCCGACGCTTTATCGTCGATCCCCACGCCGAAGGCGAACCCCGCGTCGATCCCCTCCAGGTGCAGGCGGCCCAGCTCCGCGGCCAGGTCTCGGGGGGATGACACGCCTTGGATGTGCTGAATCCGAGAGGCCAGCGGGCCCATGCCCGCCTTTTCGATGGCCCCCTCATCCATGCCGCTGGCGAAGAAATCGCCCGCTAGGCGCCGGGCACTTCCCCTGGGAGACGACGTGTCCCGGGCGGCTCCCTCCATGATCGTTTTGAGGAGGGCCATGTTTCGCTCGTACACCTCCCAGGAGGCGTCCCAGGAAGGGTACTGCGCGGGGATGCGGTTTGCCTTCAGCCAGCCCCCATTGGCGTACTCGAAGAAATCCTCGCAGGGCTTCACGGCGGCATCGAGGGTGGAGAGCTGGACCCCGTGTTCCGGCGGCCCGGGCGGTTGGGCCCACGGGTGGAGCCCTGATAGGGCAACGGCGAAAAGAACGGGCAGAACACAACGTTTCATCGGCCTACCTCCCTAAATATAGTACGCCGGCAGGGGGATTGGGTTTCAGCAGGACGGCGCGGGCCGAGAGGGTTATACTGAACGCGTCTCTGCCCTTGGCAGAGCACGAGGCCGTCCATGAAGCTGAGCTTGATCTATCCGAGTTGGCCCAAGCTGGAGCGCCAGACGGAGTTTCACCTCCCGCCCCACGGCCCCGTCGTCTTCGCGGCCGAGGTGCCTCCCGAGGTGGACCTGGCCTTCACCGACGAGAACCTCCAGGACGTGGACTGCGAGGAGGCCACGGACCTCGTCGCCATGAGCGTCATGCTGACCAGCCAACTGCCGCGGGCCTTCGCCATCGCCGACCGGTTCCGGGCGCGGCGGGTGCCCGTGATCTTCGGCGGCATCGCCACCATGCTGCATCCGGAGGAAGTGGCCCTCCACGCGGACTCCATATTCCTCGGCGAGGTGGAGGGGCGCTTCGCCTCCGTCCTCGAAGATGTCAAGGAGGGCCGGTTGAAGCCGCGCTACGACTACATGGGGAACCCCCCCGACGTGGCCCTCGTGGGAACGGCGCGGCGGTCCATCCTCAAGCGCGAGCTCTACAACTACCGGGGCACGCAGATGCTCGACTTGGTCCACGCCTCGCGCGGCTGCAAGTTCAACTGCTTTCCCTGCTGCACCGGATACCTGGGCGGCAGGCGCTTCAGGCCCCGGCCCATCCCCAAGGTCATCGAAGAGATGGCCTCGATCCCCAACAACCGCCTCTTTATCGTAGACAACTCCCTGGCCCAGGACCGCGCCTGGCTCGTGGACCTTTTCACGGCCATGGCGCCGCTGAAAAAGAAGTGGGTTTCCCACCCCATCCTGGATGACGACGAAATCCTGGACCTGGCCGCCGAAGCGGGAGCGTGGTACGTCTACCAGGCCGTCTTCGACACCTCGGAGTTCATCCGCAACCGCATCCGCCGGCTCAAGGACCGCGGCATCGCCGTGGAGGCCACGGTAATCCTGGGCACCGACGACCAGGACGAGGACGCGATCAAACGCCTCGTGGACTTCCTCCTGGAAATCAAGCTGGATGTGGCCGAGTTCACCGTCATGACGCCGTTTCCCCACTCGCCCATCCGGGAGCAGCTCGAAGCGGAGGGGCGAATCTTGAGCAACGATTGGCGGGAGTATACCTGCGACAAGGTGGTCTTCAGGCCGAGGCGCATGAGCCCGGAGAAACTGCAGGAGATGTACTTCTATGCCTGGGATACCTTCTACCAGGGCAGCGGCCACGCCCTGAAGATGGCCGACGTTTTCAAGGCCGTCGTGCGCCGGGAGATGGAGGACGGCACGTACCGCCGGTACCAGCCCTCCCCTGCCCGCACCTTCGCCAGGGACAAGTCCTAACCTCAGCCCTATCCGCCGGCCTCCCCGGCCAGGGGCGGCGTTCCGTGAGTCCCTCGAATCCTACCCGAACAGGACGGTGCGCATGGAGAGGGAGCCCATGTCGAAGCCCGTCACGGGGTACTTGATACCGTCCTCCGCATGGCTGGCTCCCGCGGCGTAAAGCAAGGGAAGGTAATGGTCGGCTGTGGGATGAGCGCGGCGCCCGTTCTCCGTCTCCAGGGCCATGGCCAGCGCGCCGGCGTCGTGCCGGTCCAGGGCGTGGGCCACCTCCTCGTCGAAGGCGCGGGCCCAATCGGGCGTCACGCAGGTACCACGCGCCATCTGCCCGAACGCGTCGCGAAGATTGTGCACGATGTTGCCGCTGCCCATGATGAGCACGCCCTCCTGGCGCAGAGGGGCCAGGGCCCGGCCCATCTCGAGGTGGCCTGACGGGGGCAGACGCTCGTCGATGCTGAGCTGCACTACCGGGCAATCGGCTTCCGGGAACATGTGCATGAGCACGCTCCAGGTGCCGTGGTCGAGGCCCCAGTCCGTGCGGAGCGAGGCGCCGAAATCCTCCAGAAGGAGGGCGGCTCTCGATGCGAGGGCCCGGTCCCCTGGCGCCGGGTAGGAGATCCGGTAAAGCTCCGGGGGAAATCCGCCGAAATCATGGAGCGTCTCAGGGTGCTCCTCGCCGGTGAGGAACGTTCCCCGAAGGAACCAGTGCGCCGAGATGGAGAGGATGGCCCTGGGACGCGGCACGAAGGCGCCCAGCTCCCGGAATGCCCGGCTCCATAGGTTGTCTTCTATGGCATTCATGGGCGAGCCATGGCCCACGAAAAGGACGGGCATTCGGTCCGGGGAACAGTGCGTCGCAGAGGGGGGCATGGCGGATCTCCTTCACTCAGAGAGAGGAGCCCTTCCCGGCCCCGGGAGGGGCGGCGGTGGGGGAGCCGGCGGCGTAGACCATCTGCGCGGCCACGGAGGCCAGGCCCAACCCCACCACGAGGAACCCGAGACCGCGGGGCCCCGCGCCGGAGGCGAGCAGAATCCCCGCCAGGAGGGGCCCGGCTCCCTGGGAGAGGCCGATGAGGGTTTCGTGGATGGCACCCTGGCGGGCGTTGTCCGCGTCGGGGGTGTTCAGCCCGTAGAAGAGCGCGAAGGTGTATGGCACGGCGTAGCCGGCTCCTCCCAGGGCCACGGCCAGGGCGAAGAGGAAGGGCGTCCGGGCCCAGGCGAGGCAGAGGCCGTAGGCCACGAGGATGGTTCCGCCCAAGGCCGCGCACAGGCGCGGACGCCCCATCCAGAAGCGCGTGGGCAAGAGAACCAGAAACGTGGCCAGGACCCCGAGGTTGCCGAAGGCCGTAATGAAGCCCACCCGCTGGAGCGGAACCCCCGCGGTGGAGAGGATCTTTGGATAGAGGAGCATGGTACCGATGAAGGCCAGGCTGCCGCAGAGGAGGGCCCCCCTCGCCCCCCGCCGAAGCCGTGTCAGGGCCGGGCCCGTGAACGCGGGCACGGGGGAAGGAGACGGGGCGGCCCTCCGGGCTGCGGGCAGCCTCTCACCGTGGCGCCGCCGGTGGGCGCCCAGAGCCATGGCGGCTCCGAGGCACACGGCGATCCCCAAGGCGAAAACAGCCGCCGGGTGCCGTTCGATGAGCCAGGGGCCGAAGAGCATGCCCACGATGTTCCCGCTGCTCCAGCTCAAGGAGAACCGCGCCGTGGTTCCGAAGGGATGGAGCCCCTCCTGCGCCTCCATGCGGGACAGGAGGCCTTCCACCGAGGGGTAGAAAAAACCGAAGAAGACCATCACCAAACATGCCGTGACGAAGAGGACCCAGGGCGCGCTCCAGAAGAATCCCAGGGGAAGCACGCACGCGAAGGCAACAAAGGATGCCACGAGGGGGCCCTTGTAGCCGATTCTGTCGCCCAGGTGCCCGAGGGTCAGGGCCGAGGCCACGTAGGCCATGTAGGCCGAGAAATTGAGCAGGCCCACCTGGGCGTATCCCATGGACCACGCGGCGGCGCGCGTGTTCCATGCAGCCAGCAGCAGCCAGAGCAGGACGGAGAACAGGAAGGTCAGAACGTGGATCAGGCCGAACATGGCTCCTCCCGGCCCGCCATCCTACCGCGGACCGGCTCCAAGGGGGAGAGGAGGGTCTTGCCGTGGGGGGGCTAGACATGGGCATAAATGTGTGCTAGGGTGTGGATGCACACTTTAGCAAATAGTTTGTTGAGGTGATTGTAGCAGACCAAGGAGTGTCAAGTGGTAAACGGCATCGTAAAGTGGTTCGACGACAAGAAGGGCTATGGTTTCATCACGGTCGACGGCGGCAAAGACGCCTTCGTCCATCACAGCAACATCGAGGGCTCCGGCTTCAAGACCCTCGCCGAAGGTCAGAGCGTGACGTGCGAAGTCACCCAGGGCGCCAAAGGCCCCCAGGCGGAGCAGGTCCGCGTTGTGAACGGCTGATCTTCGCCACAGCCTAGTAAGTCAAAAGGGGCCTTCGGGCCCCTTTTTTCATGGCCCCATCCCCGGCATCCCCCCCCGATTCCGTTCCTTCCGAGGCTTCTCTCTTTCGCGCCCAGGCGCACCGCTTCCGGCGGCGCCCAAGCGCTCACATCCTTGATAATGAAGGCCTTGTGTGGTAGACTCCCCGTGCAGGGTTCGGGAGGCCCACCCGTCGGGCCCGATGCGGACGGGTCAGAGGAGCAGGCCTTCCGACGGCGGTCAGCGGTCTGGGCGGCGGCCCTGCACCCCCCCACTCACAGGTCGTGACCATGCCCAGGGCGGCGCCCTTTGGGGCGCGAGCCCTTCTTCCTTGGAGTACGGTCCCATGATGACACCCAGAGCACTCACCATCGGTCCC
>JAKAKG010000034.1 GCA_021813555.1 Acidobacteriota bacterium | reverse complement strand
GGTGTTGGGGGATATGAACCCCAAATCTGACCGCCTGGCTGCGTTCGCGCGTATTTACGCGCTGCATATGCCGGGACTGGGTCAGGTTGCGCACAGGCGGGTTCGTTAGGCGCGAAGGACGTGACACTCTCAGCAGGCTGCACCACATTCAATCCTGGCGGGCGCGGAGCCCGTTGGAGTCCGACGATGCAACCACTCACCTTGGCTTTTCCCCCACACCCAACCCTGTCCGAAGGATCGTTGTTCGGTTTGTGCTACCGTCCCATGAGGGACGCGGGCGGCGCGGGTGCGGGACGCGAGGCACCCCTATGCCGACGCTTCAAGCTATCCTCGACGAACACCCTCGTGCGGGCCGGGACGCGCTGATCCCCGTGCTACAGCAGGTGCAGGAGGCGCAGGGCTTCCTGTCGCGAGGAGCCATCACGGCCATTGGCCGCCACCTGGGATTGCCGGCCAGCAAGGTCTACGGCGTGGCCACCTTCTACAACCAGTTCCGGTTTCAGCCCCTGGGCACTTATCACATCCAGGTGTGCCGAGGTACGGCATGCCACGTGAAGGGCTCCCTAGGGACCCTGGAGTCGGTCCAGCGCCTCCTGGCCATCCGCCCAGGCGGCACCACCAAGGACGGCCTCTTCAGCCTTGAGACCGTCGCCTGCTTGGGCGCGTGCGGTCTGGCGCCGGTGGTGTGCGTCAACGGCGAATTCTTCGCGGGCATGACACCGGAGGGACTGCGACGGCTCCTGGATACGTTTCGAAAACGGGGGACGGCCCATGGCTCAGGCACCTGAACGTTCAAACGCTCCGCCCTGTTGGGAGCCGCCCCCGCGGCCCATCACCGAACTGGCATCCTATCTGTCCGGGGGAAACACGCCGCCGGGCCCCGTCCTGGACGAGCGCATCGCTCTTCTGCGGCGGGAACGCCTCGTGCGGCCCGCGATTTTTGTCGGAACCGGCACCTGCGGCCTGGGTGCCGGCGCCGGAAGGACCCTCCAGGCCATCCGGGGCCACCTCAAAGCCCGGCACATCGAAGCGGATCTCGTCGAGGTGGGATGCATCGGCCTCTGCTCGGACGAACCCTTGGTGGACGTCCAGCTTCCCGGCCGCACCCGCCTCAGCTTCCGGGCCGTCACGGAAGAAAAGGCCGCACCCCTTTTGGACGGCGTGTGGGCGGGGCAGGTCAAGACCCCTTCCTTGGTGGGACAATTTAGCGGGGATGGCCTGGATCCGTGGCCCAAAGTTCCCTGGCTCCACGACAACCCCTTCTTCGCGCCCCAGACACGGTGGGTCCTGGCCAACTGCGGCCTGGTGGACCCGTCGAGCCTCGACGAAACCATCGCCCGGGGGGGATACAGCGCCCTCCACCAGGCCCTTCGAACCCTCAAGCCCGCCCAGGTGTGCGACCGCGTGGAACGAAGCGGATTGCGGGGCCGCGGCGGCGGCGGATTTCCGACGGGACGAAAATGGCACGTGGCCCGAGCCCAAGCCGCCTCCCAGAAGTACCTCATCTGCAACGCCGACGAGGGCGACCCCGGAGCCTTCATGGACCGGGCCCTCATCGAGGGTGATCCGCACCGGCTCGTGGAGGGCATGGCCCTCGCGGGCTACGCCATCGGAGCCAGCGTGGGGTACGTGTACATCCGGGCCGAGTATCCCCTGGCCATCCGGCGCCTCGCCAAGGCCGTGGATCAGGCCAGGGAGCGGGGATTCCTCGGGCGAGCCATCCTCGGGAGCGCCTTCGACTTCGACATCAGGATCAAGCAGGGAGCGGGGGCGTTCGTGTGCGGCGAGGAGACGGCCCTCATGAACAGCATCGAGGGAAGACGGGGTATGCCGAGGCCCCGGCCGCCCTACCCGGCCGAGAAGGGCCTCTTCGGCAAGCCCACGGTCATCAACAACGTGGAGACCCTGGCCAACGTGCCGGGCATACTCCTCCGGGGAGACGCGTGGTTCAGCGCCCTGGGCACCGCGGGCAGCAAGGGGACCAAGGTCTTCGCCCTCTCCGGGAAGGTGAACCGGACGGGCCTGGTGGAGGTGGCCATGGGGACGCCCCTGCGCCAGATCGTCTTCAACGTCGGGGGAGGCATCCCCGAAGGCAAGGCCTACAAGGCCGTCCAGATCGGCGGGCCCTCGGGAGGATGCATCCCCTCCTCCCAGCTGGACATCCCCATCGACTACGAATCGCTCAAGGCCGTGGGCGCCATGATGGGCTCGGGAGGCCTGGTGGTCATGGACGAAGGGACCTGCATGGTGGACGTGGCCAAGTTCTTCATGGACTTCATCCAGCGCGAGAGCTGCGGGAAGTGCATCCCGTGCCGCGAGGGAACCCGGCGCATGCTGGAGGTGCTGGAGAGCATCACCCGGGGGCGGCGCGGTGAGAAGGGAGCCGACGCGCTCCAGCGCTTCCAGGGCATCATGGCCCTCAACGAGCTGGCCGAAGTCATCAAGGACAGCAGCCTCTGCGGCCTGGGCCAGTCGGCCCCCAACCCCGTCCTCTCCACCCTGCGCTGGTTCAGGGACGAGTATGAGGCCCACATCTACGACAGGCGCTGCCCGGCCCGCGTCTGTCCTCAGCTTCTCAGCTATTCCATCAACGCGGAAGCCTGCAAGGGGTGCGCTCTCTGTCTGAAGAAATGCCCCACCGATGCCATCATGGGCGCCCCCAAGAGCCCGCATTACATCATTCAGGACAAGTGCATCGCCTGCGGGACCTGCCTCACGGTCTGCAAGAGCCGCGCCGTCCTGGTGCAATAAAGGAAGCTGGCGCCATGCGTATAGAAATCAATGAGCGGCCGGTGGAGGCCACCCAAGGAGAGACACTGCTCACGGCCATCCGAAGGGCGGGCGTACGGGTGCCCACCCTGTGCCACATGGAGGGCCTTCCGCCTACGGGCGCGTGCCGCCTCTGCGTCGTGGAGGTGGAGGGACAGCGCGGCCTCATCCCGAGCTGTTCCTATCCCGTTTACGAGGGGATGAAGGTGCGGACCCACTCCCCGCGAGCCGTGCGCGCGCGGCACACCATCGTGGAGCTGCTCCTTTCCAACCACCCCGACGACTGCCTCTACTGCGTGCGCAACGGCACGTGCGAGCTGAGGAAGCTCGCCGAGGAGCTGGGCGTTCACCAGCGACGGTTCACGGGGCTGAGCCGCGCGAGCCGCGTGGACGTGTCGGGCCCCGCCCTCACGAGGGAGCCCTCCAAATGCGTTTTGTGCGGCAAGTGCGTGCGCGTTTGCGAGGAGGTCCAGGGGGTGGGCGCCATCGATTTCATCGGCCGCGGCAGCGCGACCAAGGTGGGCCCCGCCTTTGACGAGGCCCTGAACTTGAGCAGTTGCGTCCTGTGCGGGCAGTGCGTCATGGCGTGTCCCACGGGCGCCCTGCACGAGCAGAGCCACGTGAAGCAAGTCTTGGACGCCCTGCGCGACCCCGAGATGACGGTGGTCGTCCAGCACGCCCCTGCCGTCTCCGTCACCCTCGCCGAAGCCTTCGGCCTTCCCCCCGGCCGCGACGTGGACGGCAAGATGGTGGCGGCTCTGCGCCGCCTCGGGTTTCACCGGGTCTTCGACACGGCCTTCAGCGCCGATCTCACGGTGATGGAGGAGGCCTCGGAACTGGTCCACCGCATCCAGTCCGGTGGGACGCTGCCCATGATGACCAGCTGCTCCCCGGCCTGGATCAAGTTCGTGGAAGAGTTCTACCCCGGTTTCACGGGCCACCTTTCCACCTGCAAGAGCCCCCAGCAGATGCTCGGCGCCATCCTCAAGAGCCACTACGCCGAGAGCCGGGGACTGGACCCCGCCAAGATCTACTCGGTGGCCGTCATGCCCTGCACCGCCAAGAAGTTCGAGGCGGGACGCCCGGAGATGATCCACGACGGCGTGAGCGATATCGACGCGGTCCTCACCACTCGGGAGCTGGCCGAACTGATCCGCATGCACGGCCTCGACCTGGAGGCTCTCCCGCCTGAGAAGGCGGACGATCCTTTCGGCGGCCGGTCGTCGGCGGGAAAGCTCTTCGGGGCCACGGGAGGGGTCATGGAGGCGGCCGTCCGAACCGCCCACTACCTCCTCACGGGCAAGGAGATGGACGTTTTGGACGCGGTGGAGTTCAGGGGACTGGAGGGCGTCAAAGAAGCCCGCGTCAAAGTGGGGGACCTCGAGCTCGGCCTAGCCGTGGCCAGCGGCCTGGGCAACGCCCGAGCGCTGCTGGAACAGATCCAGGGCGGGAGAAGCGACCTTCACTTCATCGAAGTCATGTCGTGTCCCGGCGGCTGCATCGCGGGCGGAGGGCAGATCATAGGCGTGGACCCCGGAGCCATCACGGCGCGGATGAAGGCCCTCTACGACATCGACGCCCGATCGGCGGTCCGCGTGGCCCACCGAAACGAGGGCGTCAGGACCCTCTACGACACCTTCCTCGGCGAGCCCCTGGGCGAGGCCAGCCGCCGCCTCCTG
>JAKAKG010000135.1 GCA_021813555.1 Acidobacteriota bacterium | reverse complement strand
GTGGCGGTGCTGGGCATCGTGTGGGCCACGCTGTGGTACAAACGCGAGACCGAGACACCCTCCCGCCTCGCCCGAGCCCTCTCGGGCCCCTACAAGGTCCTGCTCAACAAATACTTCGTGGACGAAATCTACTTCGGCGCCTTCATCAGGCCCCTGCTGAAGCTCTGCGAAGGGCTCTCCTGGTGGGACCGGTGGATCGTGGACGGCGTCGTGAACGGCGCGCGCAACCTCACCGTGGGCGCCTCCCATGCGTCCTTCGCGTGGGACAAATACGTGGTGGACGGGGTGGGCGTCAACGGCACCGCGGCTACCTTCCGGTGGTTTTCCCGGCAGAACCGAAAGATCCAGACCGGCCAGTTCCAGCATTACGCCTTGGGTATTGTGGCCGGCTTCATCGTGCTGGTCGTATGGTACGTGTACAGGTAGCGAGGAGAGCGAACGGAGCCCGTAGCGCCCGAGACGCCGCGTCGAGGCCCACGGGGTCATTAGCCGACGGCCGAGCCTAGCGAGACAAGCAAGGAGCCCAGGACATGCCCTACCTACTTTCAATCCTGACCTACCTGCCGCTGCTGGCGGCCGTCGTGGTCGTCTTCTTCCCGAAGGACCAGACCAAGGCGATCAAGTATTTCACCACGGGATTCTTCTTCGTGGAGTTCCTCCTCACCCTTCCCCTGTGGTTCGGGTGGGATTCGGCCCAGGCCGCCGCCGGGGCGGCGCACAGCATGTGGGCCTTCGAGGAGGGCCCCACGCCCTGGATCGCCTCTCTGGGCGTCACCTACCACATGGGCATCGACGGGGTGTCCATGCTCCTGGTGCTGCTCACGAACTTCCTGGGCGTGCTCGCGGCGTGGTCGGGCTGGGAGTACATCAAGACCAGGGAAAAGGAGTACTACATCTGGCTTCTGATCCTCCAGACGGGCATGCTGGGGGTCTTTTGCAGCCTGGACTTCTTCCTCTTCTACGTGTTCTGGGAAGTGATGCTCGTCCCCATGTACTTCCTCATCGGCATCTGGGGCGGCCCCAACAAGCTGTACGCCGCCATCAAGTTCTTCCTCTACACCCTGGCCGGCTCCGTACTGATGCTGGTGGGCATCCTCGTCCTCTACTTCCGGACGGGGGCGGTGAACAACGGGGTCAACACCTTCAACCTGGACGTGATGTACAAGGTCGCCCTCGAATCGGGGCTGCAGTGGTGGGTCTTCGGCGCGTTCTTCCTGGGCTTCGCCATCAAGGTGCCCATGTTCCCCTTCCACACGTGGCTGCCCGATGCCCACGTCGAGGCGCCCACGGCGGGCTCCGTGATCCTCGCCGGCGTCCTGCTGAAAATGGGAACCTACGGATTCTACCGCTTCGCCCTTCCGCTCCTGCCTGACGCCACGCTGCGCTGGCTCCCCTTCCTCATGACGCTCGCCATCATCGGCGTCATCTACGGCGCCATGGTCTCCCTGGTGCAGAAGGACATGAAGAAGCTCGTGGCCTACTCCTCCGTAAGCCACCTCGGCTTTTGCATGGCCGGCATGTTCGCCCTCACCACGGCGGGCATCAAGGGAAGCGTCATGCAGATGATCAACCACGGTATCTCCACGGGCGGGCTGTTCTTGCTCGTGGGTATCGTCTACGAGCGCATGCACACCAGGGAGATCAAGCTCTACGGCGGGCTGGCCAAGCTCATGCCCGTATATGCCACGTTCTTCATGATCATCACCCTGTCCTCCATCGGCCTGCCGGGCCTCAACGGATTCGTGGGCGAAATCCTCATCCTGCTCGGCGCCTACCACATGTCGGCCGCCCTCCTGTTCTCCAAGTCGCTCATCTTCTTCCTCGCCGGCGGCATGCTCCTTGGCGCGGCCTACATGCTCTGGCTCTACCAGCGCGTCTTCTTTGGCGAGGTCACGAATCCCCACCTCGAGGAGCACTGCAAGGGCCACGACATGAAGGCTCGCGAGTGGGGGTATATGATCCCGTTGGTGCTCGTCGCCTTCTGGATCGGCCTTTATCCCAAGCCCGTCCTGGACAAGATGGACAAGAGCGTGGCCTTCGTCATAAGCCGCATGCAGCCGGCGATCCAGAAGGCCGAGGCGGCCAAGGGCCTCACGCCGCCCCCCGTGACGCCCATCACCGAGACCGTCATCCCGCCCGCCGAGGCCGCGGTGCCGCCCGCCGAGGCTCCGGCCCAGGCGCCGGCTCACTAGGAGCGAACCATGCCCGTCCTGAACCACTTCTGGCACTTGATGAGCCCCGAGTGGGTCCTGGTTATCTTCGGGACTCTCTTCCTCGTGCTCTCCGCCGTGCCGGGCGGCAAGAATCTCCGCGTGGGCATCGGGGTGCTGGCGGTGGCCGGGATGGCCGTCGCTCTCGCACTGGTTTTCCAGACCCTCACGGCCCTGGGGCCCGGCATGAAAGTGCCGGTGCTGATCGGCCTGAACGGCGACGTGGGCCTGGTGGTGGATCCCTTCAGCCAGATCCTCAAGGTCATCTTCCTCGTGGGCGGGGTCATCACCCTCCTCATGTCCTTCAAGAGCCTTGAAGTGGAGAAGGCCTGGACGGGTGAGTACTTCACCTTTATCACCTTCGCCATCTTCGGCATGATGGTCATGGCCAGCGGCAACGACCTTCTCACCCTATGGGTGGGCCTGGAGACCATGGCCCTGTCGGTTTACGTCCTGGCCGCCTACCTCAGGCGCAAGGAGCACAGCGTCGAGGGCGCCACGAAATATTTTCTTCTGGGGGCCTTTTCCTCCGGGTTCTACCTCTACGGGGCGTCGCTCATCTACGGCGCCACGGGAAGCGTCCACCTGGACGCCATCCGTGCCTCGCTCCTACAGTCCGTGGAGCAGGGCGGCGTGAAGTCCATTGGGTTCCCCATGGGGGCGGGGCTGGTCATCATGGCCGTGGCCCTCCTCTTCAAGGCGGCCCTGGTACCGTTCCACTGGTGGACTCCCGATGCCTACGAGGGGGCCATCACGCCCGTCACGGCGTTCATGAGCGTGGCGCCCAAGGCCGCCGCCTTCGCCATGGCCATGCGCATCTTCGTGGTGGGGCTGCTCCCCGTCTCGCACCTCTGGGTGGGGCTCCTGGCCATCGTGGCGATCCTCTCCATGGCGTGGGGCAACATCGCCGCCATGCTTCAAGACAACGTCAAGCGCATGCTGGCCTACTCCTCTATAGCCCACGCGGGCTACGCCCTCATCGGCCTGGTCGCCACGGGCGCCACGGGAACCGATCAGGGCGTGAGGGCCGTGGTCTTTTACCTGCTGGCCTACGCGTTCATGAACTTGGGCGCCTTCGGCCTGGTCATCTACCTCCAGCGGGACGGGAGCGCCGGCGACTCCTTTGAAGACTTCGATGGCCTGGTGCGCCGCCGGCCGTGGATGGCGGCCCTCATGATCGTCTTCCTCCTGTCCTTGGGAGGCATTCCCCCCACGGCCGGCTTCATGGGGAAACTGCTCATCTTTTACGCCGCCGTCACGGCCAAGCTCTACCTTCTGGCCGTGGTGCTGGCGGTGACGAGCGTCATCGGCATGTACTACTATTTCCGCCTCATCCTCCACATGTTCCTCAAGGAAGCGGAGACGCCCGCCGAAGTGCAGGCGGGGCGGCCCCTGGCCTTTGCCCTCTCCCTCTGCGGGCTCTTCGTGCTGGCCATCGGACTCTACGGACAGCCCTTCGTGGATTGGGTTTCCAGGGCGGCCCTCGTGGTACGTTAGCCGGCCCGTATTCGCAGGCTGTTCAAAACCTGAGCGAGGCGCCGATGGCATCCGTTTGGAAACGAGGCGGAGTCTACCTCGATCTCGTCTACACCTTCCCCGGGGCCATCCTGGCGGGTACGGCCCTGGGCTGGCTCGTGGACCGGTGGTTGGGCAGTTCGCCCTACGGGACCCTGGTGGGATTTTTCCTGGGCGTGGCGGGGGCCTTCTGGTATCTCTTCAAGATGCTGGGTGTGTTCACCCGGAAGAAGGGCCCCGGTGGGGGTACCTGAGCTTCGCCGCCGATTCCTCGTGACGGCTGCGGTGGCGTGGCCGGCCGGGGGCGCCGTCCTGCTGGCCACGGCAGGTTGGAAGACCTCGGCGGCCTTCGCGCTGACCTTTCTTCTGGTGGCGGGTGATTTTCTCTGGATGGCCCTGGGTGTGGAGCAGCTTCTGGGGGCCGGAGCCGTTCCAGCGGGCGCCGCGCGGTGGTTCTTGATGGGGCTGGCCTTTCGTAGCCTCTTGCTCCTGCTGGGTATTTATGGTATTTTTTCCCTTCTGCCCAGGGAGTCCTTGGGGGTGCTCCTGGGGATTGGGGGGCCGCTGGCGCTGATGGCTGCAGCCGGGGCCGCATCGAAGCGGGGGTAAGATGCACGAACTGAATTCCCTCCTCACTATACTCATGGACCACCTGACGGGCAGGAGCATTCCCGATTACTTCGTCATGATGGCGTTCGTCATGATCGTCACCCTGGCGGCCTTTTGGATCGGGACCCGCCGCCTCTCCGTGGACAAGCCCGGCGTCTTCCAGCAGATCCTGGAGCTCCTTACGGAAACAGTGGCCAAATTTCTGGATGACATCATCGGCCACGGCGCGCGCAGGTTCATGGCACCCATCGGAACCTTCACGGTCCTCATCCTCATCTCGAACCTGTTGGGCCTCATACCCGGGTTCATGCCCCCCACGGGCAACATCATCGTCACCTTTTCCCTGGCCCTCTGCTCCTTCGTGGTTTACAACTTCTACGGGGTGAAGGCCCAGGGGTTCGGCTACATCAAGCACTTCATGGGGCCCTTCGCCCTGCTGGCGCCCCTGTTCTTCCCCATCGAAATCATTTCCCACATTGCGCGGCCCCTTTCCCTCGGGATCCGTCTCTTCGGCAACATTTTCGGCGACCACCAGGTGAGCGGCGTCTTCCTTCATCTCGTGCCCATCGTGGTGCCGGTTCCCTTCATCTTGCTGGGTATCCTGGTCGCGTTCATTCAGACGCTGGTTTTCGCTTTGCTCTCGATGATCTACATCGCGGGGGCGGTGGAACACCATTGAGGCGTGAAGCTCTAAAGGAGGAAGTCGTGAAGAAGAAGGCATGGATGGTTCTGCTCGGGTCGTTGATGCTCATGATGGCCGCTCCCGTGTTTGCCCAGGAGGGTGGCGCCCAGGCTGCCGGCCTCGGGAAGGAAGCGCTGGGGATGCTGGCGGCTGGGTTCTCCATGGCGTTCGCTTCGGCCATCTGCGGCCTCGCCCAGGGCAAGGCCATCTCGGCCGCCTGCGACGGCGTGGCCCGGAACCCTGGCATCGCCGATAAGCTCCAGCTGTTCCTGATCCTCGGCCTGGCCTTCATCGAGTCCCTGGCGCTCTACACGCTGGTGATCATCTTCGTGAAGATGTAACTTCTCAGAGAGGGGGCCCCGTTCCACGGGGCCCCCGCCTGATTTCCTTGGCTACCCCGCGGGTCCAACGTCTTTCCTGCACGCTCCATCCCGTTTATATCGCGCATACCCTTGAGGTGATCCTCCCTTCGCTGGGCAAGGCCGTCGGCGTCCGGCGTCCCTTGATCTGCACGGAGCGGAAGCTGGAGCGCCTCTTGGCTCCCTCCGTGGGAAAGCTCTCCGTCTCCCTCGGCGGGGCCCCCGTCATGGCCTTTCTGGGCGGTGAGCGGCACAAAGGCCGCAGTGCCAAGGAGCGCCTGGAAGATGCTCTCTTCCAGGCGGGAGCGGACCGGGGTTCGATCCTCGTGTCCGTGGGCGGCGGCGTCGTCAGCGACCTGGTGGGATTCACGGCCTCGACTTACATGCGCGGGATTCCCTACCTCGGCGTTCCCACGACCCTGCTCGGCATGGTGGACGCGGCGTTGGGCGGAAAGACCGCCGTGGACACGCCCGGCGGCAAGAACTTGATCGGCGCCTTTCACCCGCCGGCCGCCGTCTTCGTCTGCCTGGATCTCCTCGCCACGTTGCCTCCCGCGGAGTTTCGGGGAGGGCTGGCCGAATGCCTCAAACACGGCCTCTTCATGGACAGGGCCTACTGGGAGTGGCTGGCAGGCAGGGATCTGGGCCATCTTCGCGAGGACCGGGCGGACCTGGCACGCCTCGTGTCCACCTCCATAGGCCTTAAGTGCGCCGTGGTGGACGCCGATCCTGAAGAGGCCTCCGGGCGGCGCAACGTCCTGAACGCGGGGCACACCGTGGGACACGCCCTGGAGCGCCTCTCGGGGTACCGCACGGCCCACGGAGAGGCCGTGGCGGCGGGGCTCCTTTGGGAGGCCGCCGCGGCGGTGGTCCAGGGATATCTGCCCGCCGCGGAACTGGCGCAGGTGCGAGGCGGTATCGAAGCGCTCGGGTTTTCTCCGGCCTGGCGCAGCCTTGATCCTCGAGAGGTCTACGAGGCGGCGGGCGCCGATAAGAAGAACCGATCGGGGCGGGTCCTCTACGTGCCCCTCAAAGCCATCGGCGAACCGGCCTTTCCCCCGCCACACACCGCCCGGCTGGATCTCCGTGCGCTGCGCGCCGGTGCGGCTCTCCTGAACACGTGTCACCACTGAACGGCTGGGGGGAGGACGCTGCTATCTGTCGGCTCTTCGCTCTTGCTGTTGGCCTGAAGAAGAAACAGCGTAGCGTTGGGACAACAAGCGGGGACCCATGGGAGGATTGGCGAGGTCTTCGCGGTATACTCAGAGACCGGGAGCGTGCACATGGACGTGATCTACGGGGTTCATCCCGTGGCCGAGTGCCTGAAGGCGGGCCGCCGCAAAGCCTACAAACTCTGGGTCGCGGACCGGGACCGGGAGAGCGACTTGAGGCGCGAAGTGGGGCGTGCCCTGCCCGTGAAGCCCGAGGTGGCGTCCAAGGACTTTCTGGCCCGCAAGGCGGAGTCCGCCAACCACCAGGGGGTGGTGGCCGAGATGGGAGACTACCCCTACGTGGACTGGCAGGACCTCCTCGCAGCGAGTCCCGTCCCCCTGGTCCTGGTGCTGGACAACCTCACCGATCCCCAGAACGTGGGCGCCATTCTTCGCAGCGCGCTGTGCGCCGGCGCCACGGGGGTCACCCTCCGCAAGCACCACGCGGCGCAGATCACTCCGGCCGTGGTGAAGGCCTCCGCGGGCGCCAGCGAGCACCTGCGAGTGGCCCTCGTGCCCAACCAGACCCTGTTCCTGGACGCCGCCGCCGAGGCGGGCCTCACGCGGGTCGCCCTGGCCACGGACGGGGATCCCCTGTGGGATGCCGACCTGGACTGGGATAAGGGGCTGGTTCTGGTGGTGGGGGCCGAGGGACGGGGCATCTCCCGCCTGGTGGGTGAGCACTGCGACCGGGCGGTGCGCGTCCCCATGCTCGGCGGGTTCGACTCCCTGAACGCCTCCGTCGCCGCCTCCCTCGCCCTCTTCGAAGCGGCGCGCAACAGACAGAAAGAAAATCCGCCAAGACACCAGGGCACAAAGAAATGATTCAAGATCGCGCTCCGGGCTGGTCTGCAAAAACGGGAAGGCCCCCTGGCGTTCTCGTGCCTTGGTGGTGAAGACGTTGCCTTGAATTCGCCAGCAGAAGGAGCCTCATGAGTTCGCACGACAAGATAGCCGTCATCGATTTCGGGGGACAGTATGCGCACCTCATCGCCACCAAGGTGCGGCGGCTGAGCGTGCTGGCCGAGATCCTCCAGCCCGAGGACCGGGCAGAGGCTTTCGCGCCCTTTAAGGGCATCATCCTGTCGGGGAGCCCGGCCCTCTCGGCCTACGACGAAGACAGCGCCTACGACAAGCGCATCTTCGACCTGCCCATCCCCATCCTGGGGTTCTGCTTCGGCCACCAGGAAATCGCCAAACACTACGGCGGGCAAGTGGAGCACACCCAGCGCGAATATGGCCCCGCCATCCTTGAAATCCGCGGGCAGAGCCCCATCTTCAAGGGTCTCGGGCCGGAGGAAACGGTCTGGATGAGCCACGGGGACACGGTGACGGTCCTTCCTCCCGGGTTCCAGGAGGTGGGTATCTCCCTGGCCGCGAAGGACGCGCCGCCCCACCGGAACGCGGCCATCGCCAGCGAGGCGATGAGGCGCTACGGCTTCCAGTACCACCCCGAGGTGGACGATACGCTCAACGGAGAAGCCATGCTGCGCAACTTCGTGGTGGACATCTGCGGATGCCGCCAGGACTGGACCATGGACCTTTTCGGAGAAGAGGAAGGGGCGCGGCTCCGCGAGAAGGCGGGAGGCAGGGGAGTCTTCCTCCTGGCTTCGGGCGGCGTGGATTCTACCGTCTGCGCCGTGCTCCTGGGCAGAGCTCTGGGGCCCCGCCAGGTCCACCTCCTCCACATCGACAACGGCCTCATGCGCAAGGGCGAGAGCGCGCAGGTCGTGGCCGAGTTTCACAAGCGCGGCCTCGGGGAGAACCTGCACTTCGCGGACGCCTCCGGGCGTTTTCTTGGGGCGCTGGAGGGGGTCGTGGAGCCGGAGAAGAAACGCAGGATCATCGGGGACACGTTCATCGACGTCTTCCGCGACGAAGCTTCGCGCCTCGACTTGAGCGGGTGCCTCCTGGCCCAGGGCACGATCTATCCGGACACGGTGGAGACGGGGGGCACCCGGCGGGCCGACACCATCAAGACCCACCACAACCGCGTGCCCGTCATTGAGGAGATGATCCGCCAGGGCCTCGTGGTCGAACCCCTGGCGGAGCTGTACAAGGTGGAGGTGCGGGAGCTTGGGGAGGCCCTCGGCCTTCCCGAGGACCTCGTGTGGCGCCACCCCTTTCCGGGGCCAGGGCTGGGCATCCGGCTTCTCTGTTCGGACGGCGTACCCACCGAGGCGGCCCCGGACGCCGGGGACGCCCTCAAGAGGGTTCTGGAGCCGCTGGGCCTGCACGGCGGGATCCTCCCCGTGCGTTCCGTGGGGGTGAAAGCCGACCTGCGATCCTACGAACAGCCCGTCATGATCTGGGGAGGCCTTCCCTGGTCCGGGGCCGAGGCTTTGGCCGCCAGGGTGTTCCAGGAGGTCCCGGGGGTGAACCGCTGCGCCGTAGACCTCACGGGAAAGGGCTTCAGCACGGCCCGCCCCTTGGCCGCTACCGTGACGAGGGAGCGGCTTGATCTCCTGCGCGAGGCCGACGCCCTGGTCATGGAGGGCCTGCGCCGCCACGGCCTCTACCGGACCGTGTGGCAGTGCCCCACGGTGCTCGTGCCCCTGGAGCTGGACGGCCGAGGCCGCGAGTTCGTGGTCATTCGCCCGGTTCTGAGCGAGCGCGCCATGACGGCCCGCCCCGCTCTCCTGCCTCCGGCCCTATTAGAGGAGCTTCGGGACGCCATCATGGCCCTGCCCGGCGTCTCGGGAGCGGCCGTGGACGTGACCACCAAGCCCCCCGGAACCATCGAGTGGGAATGACGCGATCGAGGCAGCGAGGGGCTCGAACCAAAAAGTAAGGGCCGGGATCGCTCCCGGCCCTTTTCTCGTTGATCCGCTAGCTCGTCACTTCGCCGCGAGGGATCCGTCCCACACGGGCTTTCCGCCGGACGTCACGTCCTTGGTCCACGTGGCTTCAACCAGGTCCACCACGTTCTTCGGCATGGGGATGTAGTCCAGACCCTCGGCCTGGGCGCCGCCCTTGCGGTAGCACCAATCGAAGTAGGAGAGCATGGTCCTGGCCGTGTCCATATTCGGCTGGTTCTTGTAGATGATGATGAAAGTGGCTCCCGCGATGGGCCACGAGTCTTTCCCTGGCTGGTCCGTGAGGACCACGTAGAAATGGTCGGCTTTGGCCCAGTCCGCGTTGGCGGCGGCAGCCTGGAAGGCCGCCATGGTGGGCTTCACGAACTCGCCGGTTTTGTTCCTGAGCTGCAGGGTGGTCAGATTGTTTTGCTTGGCGTAGGCGTACTCCACGTACCCGATGCTCCCGGGCACCTGCTTCACGTAGGAGGCGACGCCTTCGTTGCCCTTGCCGCCCAGGCCCACGGGCCAGCTCACGGAGGTGTCGGAGCCCACCTTGTCGTGCCACGTCTTGGAGACCTTGTCCAGGAAGTTGGTGAAAATCCAGGTTGTGCCCGAGCCGTCGGCGCGGTGGATCACCGTGATCTCCTCGCCGGGGAGCTTGACGCCCGGGTTGAGCTTGGTGATCCTCGGGTCGTTCCAGTTGGTGATTTGTCCGAGGTAAATGTCCGCGAGCACCTCGTTGGAGAGCTTGAGCTGGTTGGACTGGATGCCTGCGAGGTTCACGACGGGCACGACGCCGCCCATGACCATGGGGAACTGGATCTGGCCTCGGCCCTGGAGCTCTTCGCCCTTGCGAGGCGCGTCGGAGGCGCCGAAATCCACGGTCTTGGCGGCGATCTGCTGGATACCGCCGCCGGAGCCGATGGACTGGTAGTTCAGCCCCACGCCCGTCTTCGCCTTATATTCATAAGACCACTTGGAGTAGATGGGGTAGGGGAACGTGGCGCCCGCCCCGTTGATGACCTTATCCTCAGCCACGGCCCCGAGGGCCACCAGTCCCGCCAGTCCCAGAACTACCCACTTCTTGACCATGCGACCTCCTCATTCGCGCTTTGCGCGCGGGGTTCAGAAAGCTACCCTACCTGAGCCGTGTGAAGGGATCGCGTCGTGAGTGTTGCGGTTTGGAAAAGGGCTCCCGGGTCAGGCGGAAACGGCCTGTCCCAGGCGATCGAGGATCTGGACCTCCGCCTCGGCCCGGGAGCGGGCGAGGACGACACCCACTTCTGAGGCCATGAGGAGCAGGGCTTTCTGGTACATCTTCTTCTCACGGAAGCTGAGGGGCTTCTTGGCGTTGAGGAGCCAGAGGGCCTTGAGAACCCGGGCGATGGACATGAGATCGCCCGTGCTGAGCATTTCCCCGTGGGCGGCGAACCGGTCTTTCCATGAGGGAAGGATCTCCGGGGCGCCGTTGGAGAGGAAGGCCAAGGCCTCCTCCACCACCGCCTTCTTGGAGAGAGGTCTGAGGCCTACCCCTTGCACGTTGTCCAGGGGGATCATGACCGTGGACTCGTTCCCCGCCTCACTGAACGAAAGGACGCAGTAGGTACGCTTCAGCTCGTTGTTGAGGAGCCGCTCCTGAAACTCGCGCACGACGCCCACCCCGTATCCGGGATAGACCACCGTATCTCCGACCTGAAACCACTGCTTCGCCACTTTCACCATTCGCATATTATACCACGAATCGGACGCAAGGCCACCCCGCCTCCAGGACCGCCTCCTTGACCCACCTCCCCGGGGTGCTTATGCTGGCACCATGAGGACGATGGCGGGCGCGCTTTTGGCGGGTTCCATCCTGTGCGCCGCCACGGCCTGGGGGGCTGCCCCTCTGGACCCCTCCCAGGCCCGCTTTGCCGACGTGACCCTTCGCCTTTTCACCACGGGCGATAGGCAGCCCATTCAGGAAGTGGGCGCCTTTACCTCCTCCCTACCCCTAGGGAAAGCGGGGGGCCTGCACCGCGCCGTCACCATCACCAACGAGACCAAAGGCACGAGCCTGGTCCTGTCCCTCTCCCTCACTGTAACGCCCAGCCTGGGCGAAGATGGGGCCCTGCACTGCGTCGTCCTGTCTGAGGCCGCTCCTCCTGGGGGGAGTGGGCCCGTGGCGCGGGCCAAGGACATGGCCTTCACCCACCCGGGCGAGCAGATCATGGAGCTTTTCGCCGACGCCCGCACCGGAACCCGGCTGGCCCTGGCCGTTTCCGCCACTCTAGCCGCCGAGCGGGCTCCCGATGCTCCCGGTTCCTTCCCGCCTATCAGCTTTTTGGTGAGGGTGGAACAGTGGAACGGCGCCCAGAGGGCCGAGCTGGAAAACCTCCAGCTCCAATCTCTGGAAGGTGCCACGGTGAGCCACGACTACCAGCGGCGCGTGCCCCGGTGGGTCGAAGGCGAGCCAGGGCCCGGCGATACCATGGCCGTGGACAGTCTCCCCCTCCTGGACCTGAACAGCGGGACGCCCACGGTGCAGGCCGGCCAGGGATTCTCCATCCCCTTGACCCCCAAGGCCCAGGAAAAGCAGAGGAAAGAGCTGGCCAAGGAGAGCGCGAAAGCTGGGGCGGGGGACGGCGCCATCGCGGGAGGGGGCGCCAAGAAACCCGAGGAAAAGCCACGCAAAATCGTCTGGGACGAGGAGTTCTATCACCTCTCCATGGAGCCCGTAGCCCTACACGAGAACCGGCTCTCCGTACGCCTGGCCATGCGCGGCCAGATCCTCAATCCCGTCACCAAGGCGCCGTACGCTCCCGTGGACCTCACCGTGGAAAAAACCCTTCAGCCGGGCCAGTCCACTCCGTTCTACCTCACCCGGGAGACCTCGGGCGGGCCGCAGGGCTACGTGGTGTGGGTCATTCCCCATTGGGTTGAAGGGCCTCCCCCCGAAGGTTCCGCCGCCCCGGTGCCCGTTGTTCCCGCTCCTGTCCAACCCCCCCAGAAGGAGGCACCTTGACCCGTCCCGCCGTGCCCGCGCTGATCCTTGCCGCCTTAGCAGTCCTGTGTCCCTCCGAACCCCTGTTCAGGGCCCAGAACCCGGAGGGTTGCGCCGAAGCCTTTGCCCGCCTCCGCACGGCTTACCGGCACGCTTTGCCGATGGAAGCCGAGTTCCGTCACGTCCTGCGAGCTCGGGCCTTGAACCAGACCGAAGTGGAGGAGGGGACGGTGATCCTGGCTCCCGGGGGGAAGATGCGCTGGGCCTACACCCGGCCCGAGGGCAAGCTGGCCGTGGCCGACGGAAAGGAATCCTACCTCTACCTGCCGGGAAGCCGCGAAGTGTTCATCCAGCCGATCAACCAGGAAGGCCCCCTTCTCTTTCGCCTCCTCTCTGGGCAGGTGAATCTCGAGGAGGAGATGGCCTGCGAGGGGGTAAGCTTCCACGGAGAGGAAGCCGTCCTCTCGCTTAAGCTCCTAAAATCCAGTGCGGATGTCCGGCGGGTGGAGGTTACCACCGAGGCAGCCACGGGCCAGGTGAGGCGGATTAGTTACCTGGACCCGCTCGGCAACGAAGTGAGCCTCACCCTGAGCCATATCCGAACGCCCGCGGGGCTCACTCCCGACTCGTTCGCCTTCAAGGTTCCGCCCGGCGTCAAGGTGATCCGCGCGGAGTGACCCCTTATTTGACGGGATTGGGTACGCCGGCGAGGGCGAGAAATTCGGCGCGGGCCCGGGCGTCCGAGAGGAAGGTTCCTCTCAGGGCCGAGGTGCTCGCCACGCTTCCTTCCTTCTGAACGCCGCGCATGACCATGCACAGGTGTGTCGCTTCGAGGACCACGCCGAGGCCCCTCGGACGCAACGCGGCGCTGAGCGTATCGGCCACTTGCTCGGTGAGCCGCTCCTGCACCTGAAGCCGGCGGGCGAAATGCTCCAAGATACGGGGAATCTTGGACAGGCCCATGAGCTGGCCCGCGGGAATGTAAGCCACGTGGGCCCTTCCGAAAAACGGCAGGAGGTGGTGCTCGCAGAGGCTGTAGAAGGGCACGTCTCTTACCAGCACCATGGCCTGGGAAGGATCGTCGAAGACGGCCCCCGTAAGGATTTCCTCGAGGGATTCCCGGTAGCCGCGGGTGAGATCCATGAAGGATTCCTCGACGCGTTCGGGGGTTCGGAGCAGCTCGGGCCGCTGGGGGTCCTCACCCACTGCCCGCAGGATCGTACGGATGGCGTCCTTCAACGCAGCCTCCATAAAGAGGCAAGTATAGGCGGGCACCGCCCCCATTGCAAAACCGCGCTACCTTGTCGGCCTCGGTGGCGGCTTCTTCTTGACCGAGCCCACTGTTCTCGGCCCATGCCTGGGGACATTTCGCCTTTAAAATGAGGACCTGAACCCGCCCCGATACCTCCCTGGAAGGACAAAATGGCGCAAGTCGTGATACTCCGTTCCCGTGTGAGCTCGCACTTGACAGGGCGGTCCAAAGGCGCTATAGTGAGTCCCGGTCACCGAATAGCAGAGGAGAACTCCGGAGATGCCCATCTACGAATACGAATGCGCTAGATGCCAGAAGCGCTTCGAACGCCTCCAGCGCCTCTCCGATCCCGTTGTGACGGCATGCCCGTCCTGCGGGGGCGCCGTGCACAAGATGTTTTCCGTCCCGGCCCTTCAGTTCAAGGGCAGCGGGTTTTACACGACGGATTACGCTCACCGTTCCGGCGGGAGCGTATCCTCCGAGGGCAAGGCCGCTTCCGAGCCGGGCAAGGCTCCGAGCGCGCCCGAACCGAAAAAGGCCGCCGGAGGATCGACGCATGAGTAAATCCCACCTAAAACATTCCTGTCAAAAAAACGAGGCCGCCAAGGCGGTCTCCCGCCTAAAAAAACTGCCCACCTAATACAATCCCACCTCGCTGACTGAGCCCCCCGGACGCCAAGAGTGGACGGGGGGTCCTCCCTTTCTGGGGGGAAGGGCCGGGCCGGACTTTAGGCTGAGAAGAGGGACGTGGTATGGTTGTCAACATATGAAGCCGCGATCGAAGGCCAAAGGCGGGCGAAAGGGAACGGTTCGGAACCCGCGAGCATCGGGCAAGCTTTTCGAGCTCCGCGTGGACCGGCTCACCTGGGGTGGGAGGGGGTTGGGCCGCCGGGGCGGGAAAGTGGTCTTCGTGCCCAAAACGGTGCCCGGGGACCGCCTCCTCGTGCGTCCGGAGAAAGTAAGGGCGAGCTTCACCGAGGGCCGGGTGGCGGGCCTCCTGGCCCCCGGAGCCGACCGGGTGGATCCTCGCTGTCCCTGGTTCTCCCAGTGCGGAGGCTGCCAGTGGCTTGCCGTGGACTATGCTCGTCAGGTTCTGGAAAAGGGCCTCATGCTCCAGGCGGCCCTCAGGCGCCACCTCGAAGGGGCGACTCTCGAACCGCTGGTGCGCGCGACCCCTCCCCTTGCCTACCGGCACAGGGGAGATTTTCACGCCCGTCCCGCTCCCTCGGGGGTTCACATCGGTTTCTACGAGGAGGGATCCCATCGTCTCGTGGACATCAGCGGGTGCCTGCTCTTCGACAAGGTCTTCGGCGCGCAGATGGAGCGTCTACGGAATCTCCTGGCCGCCCTGCCGGAGGCCAGGGGACTGGAACGCATGACCCTGGCCCGTTCGGAGACGGAATCGGCCTTCTCGGCCCACTTTCGGCTCGGCCCTGAGTCGGCGCCGCAGGCTCCCGAAGCGCTCCTGGCGAAGATGGCTCCGGCGGGCTTGGGCGGCGCCGTGGTCACGACGGGAAAGGGTCGCGGCCCCGGCGAACTCGTCCGCGGCGTCCCCTTCATCTGGTTCGGCGTGCCCGCCGAGGGCGGAGACCTCCGGCTCAGGGCCGAGGTTCGCTCCTTCACCCAGGCCCACTTCGCCATGAACCGCCGCATGGTGAGCGAGGCCATGGCGTGGCTGGGCCTCTCGCCGAGAGAGCGGGTGCTCGACCTCTATGCCGGCGTGGGAAACTTCTCGCTCCCCGCGGCGAGGCTATGCCGCGAGGTGGTGGCCCTGGAAGACAGTCCTCAGGCCCACGCGGACGCCGTGTTCAACGCCGGCGCCAACGAGATCCCGAATGTGGTTCACTTGGAGGAAGACGCGGTCCGCGGCGCGGCGCGCCTCGCCGACGAGGGGGAGCGCTTCGACGCCGTCCTCCTCGATCCGCCTCGCGCGGGTGCCCTCGCCGCCCTTGGCCACCTGGCCAGGCTCGAGCCCAGGCGGATTCTCTACGTTTCCTGCAACCTCCCTTCTCTGGAGAGGGACCTAGGGGAACTGGGACGCCTCGGGTACCGGCTCGTTCGGGTCCAAGGCTGGGATCTTTTCCCCCAGACCTACGGCGTCGAAACCCTCTGCCTGCTGGAGAAGACAGCGGGCCGTGAGGCAATGGGCCTTGACAGCGGGGCCGTTTCCCGGTAAATTTATGGGCCGGGCGGGAATAGCTCAGCTGGTAGAGCACAACCTTGCCAAGGTTGGGGTCGCGGGTTCGAATCCCGTTTCCCGCTCCATGAAAACCGCAAAGAGGGGCAGTGATGCCCCTCTTTTGCCGTCTGCGCCGGAAAAGACAAGGGATTCGAACACGCGGCCGGGCGAAGGGGTTCGGGGGAACGGGGAGGTTCCCCCGATCAGCGGCCTACCCGCGCGAGGGCCGGGAGGAGCAGGGAGCGAAGCGACCGCCGAGGAGGGGCGGCCGAGCCCCTCCTTGGGGAGCGAGAGCGACGGAGGGGGTTCGAAGCCGTTTCCCGCTCCATGAAAACCGCAAAGAGGGGCAGTGATGCCCCTCTTTTGCCGTCTGCGCTGTGAAAGATAAGGGATCAAATGTCCAAAGGCCAAGGAAGGAAGGGTCGAAAGATGAGTCGAAAGATGAATGTCCAATATCGAATGGCCAATGTCCAAGGGAGAAGGAAGGAAGAGAAAGGATGAATGTCCAATATCGAATGGCCAATGTCCAAGGGAGAAGGATCTCGTAACGGCGCTTGTCCTTTTCCCCTTCATCCTTGGACATTCCTTGTTGGACATTGGACATTCATCCCCGCCTTTCCTTCATCCTTGGACATTCCTTGTTGGACATTGGACATTCATCTTTTCATTTCCCAACGGGGAGCCTCACAGTGAATGTCGCCCCCGGCGGAGGGTCGTTGTTCTGGGCCGACACGGTTCCGCCGTGGGCGCCGATATAGTGGCGGGCCAGGGCGAGGCCGAGCCCCCGGTGGCCCTGGCGGGTGGTCCAGAAGGGCTCGAAGACCTGCCCCGGCTCGGCGGCCTCGGGCAGGCCCGTGCCGTGATCCCGAATGACAACGACGCAGGTGCCTTCCTCGCTCTGTCCCGCCACCTCCACGGAGTCTCCGTTGGTGGTGTGCTGGAGGGCGTTCTCCAGCAGGTGGGCAAAGGCGTGAATGAGCTGTCCAGGCGCCGCGTGCAGCATGAGCCCGTCGGGAACGTGCACCTGAATCTGGCGGGAGGCACCCGGGGACTGGGCATCCGCTTCAAGAACGGCGGCCTGGACCACGTCCCTGAGAGCGCACTCCACGAAAGCATCGGAGCTGAGGGGCTGGCCCAGCTCCAGCATGTCTTTGATGAGGTCGGCCAGCCGGTGAACCTGCTCGTCCATGTGCTCGATGTGCTGGGCCAGGTCCGGGCGGTCTCGCAGGGCGCGCGCCACCACGGCCGCGTTGGTCTGGAGGGCGAAGAGGGGGTTGCGCACTTCGTGGGCTAGGCCCGCCGCGAGCTGGCCCACGGCCGCCAGTTCGCGGGCCTTGGCTAGCGCGTCTTCCGTCCTTTTGCGCTCGGTAATGTCGCTGAGCGTCCCGGCCATCCGGAGCGCTTTGCCCTCCGCATCGCGCTCGATGGTCCGGCCCCGGGTGGAGAACCACTGCCATTCACCGGACTTCCTTCTCATTCTGAGATCGATGGCGAATCCCTTGCCGGTTTCGATTCCCTTCCGAAGGCCCTCCTCTACCCGGCCAATGTCTTCGGGGTGGACGCGGGCGCGCCATGAGGTGTAGTTGGCCGGGAATTCGTCCTTCTCGTATCCGAGGAGGGCGTAATAGTTCCCGCTGAAATAGGCGCTCCCGTCGGGGATATGCCAGTCCCAGATGCCGTCATTCAGCGCGTCCATGGTGAGGGTGTACCGCTCCTCGCTCAGCTTTCGCTGGGCCATCTCCGACCGGAGATCTTCGGTTTTAACGGCCACTTGCCTTCGAAGCGACCAGGACCAGAGCAAGGAACCGGCGAGGAGGGCGAGCAGGGGCAGCGCGGCCACGAGGATAACCTTCAGGACCTCCCTCCCGGTGCGTTCCGGCGGCTCGTAGGGTACCAGCCATTTGCTTTGAATCTTATGGTACTCACCCGTGGCCTTCAGGGCGGCCAGCCCCTCGGAGAATTGCGAGAGCAGGTCACCCTGGCCGGGAAGGGTGGCGTAGCAATACTCCGCGGAGAGGAGGGGGTGGTCCGAGACGGCCAGGTTTTTCCAGCCCTTGCTGTGGATCCAATAGAGGGCCGGCACCCTGGCCACGAGCGCGCAATCGCCCTTACCCGCGGCCAGCATGCGCAGGGCGTCCTCCTGGGAAGCCACGGCCATGAGCTGGCGCTCATAGCCCATCTTAACGGCCAGGTCGTCCATGATGTCACCCCTCATGACGAGAATGGACTTCCCGGCGAGCTGTGCCATGGTGGAGAGTTCCGGCGAGCCCTTCCGCGTGACGATGACGTGCTGGACCGTCGTGAAGGGGGGCGAGAAAGCGAACTCCTTGGCCCTCTCGGCCGAATAGAACATGCCCTCTACCACGTCAATGTCCCCGGCCTCCAAGCCTCTCCGGATGCCGTCCCAGGCGCCCAGGCGGATGTCTACCTGCAGCCCCAAGTGCCTGGCGATGGCCCTCGTGAGATCCACGTTGAAGCCCGCGGGCTGGCCGTTCTCATCCAGGAACTCGTAGGGAGGATAGTGGTCGTCCCCGCCCACGATGATCCGGCTCTTGGTTCGTCCCATGGTTTCGAGGGCCGAGAACCACTTGGCGTAGAGCCGCCGGAAAGTTCCGTCGGCCATGACGATGGCCAGCCCCTCGTTCAGGGAGGCCAGCAGCGGCCGGTCCCCTTTCCGGACGGCGAAGCAGAAGTTCTGGGTGAAGGCTTTGAGCGGGGGCCCGGCGATTTTGAGGTTGGTGATGCGGCCGCTCTCCATGAGCTGGAAGGCGAGGAGCTTCTGGATGACCACCGCGTCGTACTGGCCGTCAGAGAGCCCGCGAAGCGCCGTGGCGAAGGAGGGCAGGGGCACGATGGCCGCGCCGAGGCGGGCGCGCCGCAGATACTCTTCGGCATTGTCCCCTTGCAGGACCGCCACGCGTTTGCCACGCAGGTCCGATGGCCCGTGGATGTCCGTATTGTCCTCCCGGACCACGATGGCGCCGTGCATGGTGAGGTAGGGGAAGGTGAAGTCGTAGAACGCCTCCCGCTCGGGGGTCCGTCCCACGAGCGGCAGGGCTTGGATGCGCCCCTCGGCCAGGTCCTGCTTGATCTTCGGCCACGGCCCCGTCTCGAAGCTGGCCTCGCGGCCCACGGCTTTCAGCGCCGCGCGCAGCAGTTCCACGGAGAAGCCATCCGCTCCGCCGTTTTCCGTGACCATGCAGTAGGGAGGATAGTCCGGCTCGCATCCCGCGAGGACGGGCGGGGGCTTGTGCGCGGCGTCGGAAGAGGCCGCTTGTGTCCCGTTCCCCCACGCCGTCAGGGAGAGGATTAGGATGGCTGATAGGCCAATGCGGTGAGTCCATGTATGGGGCACGAGAGAGTTCTCCTATCGCGGACAGCGTCTAGGCCGAAAAAGAGAAGGGGCGAAAGATGAATGTCCAATATCCAATGGCCAATGGCCAAGGGCCAAGGAAAGGTCGAAAGATGGGTCGAAAGATGGGTCAAAGGATGAATGGCCAATATCCAATGTCCAATGTCGAAGGAACGAATCATATTCGCTCCTTGTGCTTATTAGCGGTCTCCACGCTCTTGGACAAAATGGAGATCAATTCATCCGTTTCTTCCAGAAGCGGCATGAGTTGTTCCGGAGACTTGGCCAATTTTGCCCTAACAATAATCTTGAGCCAAATCTCGGTTTCGCGCAGTTCTTTCAGCGCGATTTTGAGCTTATGAATGAAATCGGCTCTGGATTCGGCGCTCTGGGCCTCTCCATAATTGGGAGCCGGAGATGTACCACTTCTCAAAACCTGCAAACAGACGTGCTTGCCCGCCCTGCTTTCCGGAATCACCTCGGAGAGCTTGATGATCTTGACCGCATACTCAATAAGCCGATTCTGCAAGTCAAACTTCCGTCCTTTGATCATTGGACATTCCTTGTTGGACATTGGATATTCATCCCCGCCCTTCCTTCATCCTTGGACATTCCTTGTTGGACATTGGATATTCATCCTCGCCCTTCCTTCATCCTTGGACATTCCTTGTTGGACATTGGATATTCATCCCCGCCCTTCCTTCATCCTTGGACATTCCTTGTTGGACATTGGATATTCATCCTCGCCCTTCCTTCATCCTTGGACATTCCTTGTCGGACATTGGATATTCATCCCCGCCCTTCCTTCATCCTTGGACATTCCTTGTTGGACATTGGATATTCATCTTTTCATTCCCCCACAGGCAGCCTCACGGTAAACGTCGCCCCCGGCGGCGGGTCGTTGTTCGCGGCTTCAATGGTCCCGCCCATGGCTGTCATGTAGTGCTTCGCCAGGGCCAATCCCATGCCGCGGCGGCCCATGTGGGTCGTGACAAAGGGCTCGAAGAGCCGCTCGCGGATCTTCTCGGGCAGACCCGGCCCCTCGTCTGACACCTTCACTTCGCCCTGGTTTCCTGATCGCGTCACGCTGATTCGAGCTTTGCCACCAGGCGGAGAATTCTGCAGGGCGTTCTGGATCAGGTGCACCATGACGAGCCGGAGCAGGCCGGGAACTGCCTGAACGCTGAAGGGCCCCTCGGGCGCTTCCACGAGGACACGCCCGGACACTTCGGGAACTTGGCCCTGCACTTCAAAGATCGCGGCCTGAACCACGTCCGAGATTGGGCACTCGATCTTCTCGTTGGCCGCAGGCTGGCGCCCCAGCGCCAGAAGGTCCTGCATGAGCGAATCAAGCCGTCCCACGTGCTCCGTGACGAAGGACGCGTACTGGGCCACGTCGGGCACCGTCGAGGCCTTCTTGGCCAGGGCCGTGGCGTTGAGGTTGATGGCGAAGAGAGGGTTCCGGATCTCGTGTGCCATGCCCTGGATGAGCTGTGCCAGGAGTTCGTTACCCTTGGCCTTCTCCCGTTCCAGCTCGGCCAGCCGCAGTGTTTCCTCCGCCAGCTTGCGCTCGGTGATATCGCGGTTGCTCTCCCGGCGGCCCAAGCACTGCCCGCCTTCTCCGTGCACGGCGGTACACGAATGGCTGATCCAACGAATCTCGCCCCTGGGAGTGAGGATTCGAAAATCAAACCGCAGGTCCCGATCATGAGGTTCGAAATATACCTTGCGGTAATGCGCGGCGATCGTTGCCCGGTCGTCCGGATGGGTGATTTGTATCATGAGGTTCGGGTCCGCCATGAACTCGGCCGCAGTGCGACCGGTGATGCGGACACAGGACGGCGACACGTACCGGTAGGTGCCGTCGGGTGCGTGCCAGGCTTCCCAATCGTAGGTGGAGTCGGCCACCGTGCGATACTTCTTTTCGCTTTCGCGCAGCGCCTCCTCCATCTCCTTGCGCTCGGTGATGTCCACGTGGAGCACCATGCACTCCACCGCCTCAATGCCCCGCAGGCGAACGACTCTCGCCATGAACCAGCGCTGCCTGGCGGCGGAGTGGCACGGATACTCGGTGGCGAAGGATTCTTGTTCTCCCGAGAGGACCTTGCGGATCGCCTCCGCGCAAGCTGCCGCCGTGGGTTCACCCGCGGCGCTGGCGCGGTCGCACACGGCTAGGTAATTGACGCCTTCTCCTATGGCGGCAGGGGCCACGGGAGGATTCTCTCTCCCAAAGCGCCGCCAGCTTTCGTTCACGGCAAGGATGATGCCCCGCTCGTCGAGGACGGCGATGTTGGCGGGAAGGTTGTCCAGTGCGGCCTGCGCGAAACGATGGGCTTCCTGAATCTGTCTTTCGGCCTCCTTGAGCGCGGTCACATCCACCACGACACCTTCCATGACGGGCTCCTGGCCCGGCGCTTCGATGAGGGTCTCGTTGGCCAGGACCCAGAGGTCCTTTCCGTCCTTGCGCTTCAAGTGGAGCGTCTCTCCCGAGGGCTGCTTCTCCCGGAGGGTTCGCTCCACGGCGGCTTGCCGCTCAAGGGGGTCGTGGTAGATACGGGCGGCGTTCACCCCCATGAGCGACTCCCGGGAGGGATACCCCAGGAGCTTGGCGAAAGCCTCGTTGCATTCAAGGAACCGGCCCTCGGGGGTCGTCCGGTAGATTCCCGCAAGGTTCCGCTCCAAAAGGAGGCGCAGGCGTTCCTCCTTCTGGCGCAACTCGATGGTCTTGCGGGCCACGGTCCGTTTCAGGAGGAGAACCCAAGCCCCGGACACCAGGGCCAGGAGCAGGAGGCCGGCGAGGGCGGCCTTGATCTCCGTGCCCATGCGCCAAAGGGTTTTTGTCAGGTCGAGGCCGGTCCAGCGCGTGAACACTTCGCCCAGCTCCCGGTGGGAAATCTGGTCCAATCCCTTCTGGAGGATTCCGAGAAGAAGCTCGTTGTTCTTGGCCACTGCGAGGTATTGAGGCTCCTCGAACAGAACGGGCGAGGCCACCCTCACGTTGGTGATGCCGTTGGCCCGCAGGACCGAAAGGCCCACGGGCAGAGCGTCGAGCACCGCGTCGAGCCCCCCCGTGGCCAGCTCGTGCAGGCCCGCTTCGAGATTGAGCTGGGGGACCGCGATCACCTCGGGGTGATGCGCTTGGAGCCACCCTTGGCCTATATAGTCCTTCACGACGCCGATGCGCTTGCCGGCCAGCTTCTCGAAGTCGCCGTAGTCCGGCTCGTTGGCGCGGGCAAAGAGAACGTAGGGCATGTCGAAGTAGGGCCTGGTGAAAGCAAGGAACGACTCCCGTTCCTCCGTCTTGGAGATGGTTCCCAGTAAGTCGGCTCGACCGTCTTGCACGGCTTGAAGGCATTCGGACCAACTGGAGCACGCCAGAGTCGTGAACTGGACGTGGAGCCGCCGGGCCATCAGCGCGAGGATGTCCGGCGTGATGCCCTCCGCCTCCTTGTTGCCCTTCAGCGATTCAAAGGGCGGGAACTGCGGATGCGGCGCGTAACGGATGGGACCGTGGGCCGTGACGTAAGCCCGCTCCTGGGGCGTGAGGGGATCGCGCCATGGAGCGGGGGCCCGCCCCGAAGACCGCGCGCACGCCAGAACCGCCAAAATTACGCCCAAGAGCATCCACCGCTTCAAAACGATTCTCCTGCGCTAGCGCCCCGAGTTAGAAGGATGAATGTTGAATGGCCAATGTCCAAGGGAGAAGGAAGGAAGAAGAAAGGATGAATGTCCAATATCGAATGGCCAATGTCCAAGGGAGAAGGAAGGGTCGAAAGATGAATGTCCAATATCCAATGGCCAATGTCCAAGGGAGAAGGAAGGGTCGAAAGATGAATGTCCAATATCCAATGGCCAATGTCCAAGGGAGAAGGATCTCGCAACGGCGCTTGTCCTTTTCCCCTTCATTATTGGACATTCCTTGTTGGACATTGGATATTCATCATGTTCACTCCACCAGCGATC
>JAKAKG010000031.1 GCA_021813555.1 Acidobacteriota bacterium | reverse complement strand
GCGGCAGAAGGCCTCCTCGATGCGCTCGAAATACTCCCTCAGATCCTCCTGCATACGGGGCTAGTCCTTGGCCTCTTTGTCGCAGTTCTTCTGATAGATGAGCCGCAGGCCCTCGAGGGTGAGGTTCTCGTCCACGCGTCCGATGGAGGGGCAGTCGGGCGCCACGACGGGAGCGAGGCCTCCCGTGGCGATGACCGTTTTTACGGGCCCGAACTCCTTCTTGATCCGTTTCAAGATGCCTTCCACCAGGCCCACGTAGCCCCAGTAGAGCCCCGACTGGATGGATTGGACCGTGGTCTTGCCGATGACGCGGGAGGGCCTGGAAATCTCCACTTTGGGCAGCTTGGCCGTCTTCTCGAAGAGGGCGTCCGCGCTGATGGCCAGGCCCGGTGAGATGGCCCCGCCCAAGTAGTTGCCCTTGGCGTCCAGCACGTCGAAGGTGGTGGCCGTTCCGAAGTCCACGATGACCGCGGGCACTTCATGGTGCGCCAGGACCGCCACGGCGTTGACGACCCGGTCGGCTCCCACTTCGGCGGGGTTGTCGTACAGGACCGAGACTCCCGTTTTGACACCGGGAGCCACGAAGAGGGGCTCGCGTTTGAAGTAGCGGCGGCACATTTCCCGGAGAGGGGCGTCCGCGGGCGGCACGACGGAGGACACCACGATGCCCCGGACGTCGCCGATGGCCAGTTCGTTCACGTGGAACAGCAGGTGCAGGAGGGCGCCCCACTCGTCGAGGGTCCGGTGGCGAGCCGTGGAGAGGCACCAGCGGTGGAGGAGCTTGGGGCCCTGGTAGAGAGCGAAGGTGCTCTGGGTATTGCCTACGTCGATCACGAAAATCATGGGTCCCTCGTTTACGATCCGCGCTTCTCTTCCTTGGCTAGCATGCCAGCTCGTGGACTGCCGGGGCGAACCCGCGTCACGTCACCATGATGCACTGCTTGGACATGCCCGTCCACCTTCAGCAGGAGTGAGCCGTCGGGGGCGATGCCCGCAAAGGCACCCCTGAGGATCTCCTCTCCCGAGGAGACGTCAAGAAGATCGCCTGGCTCGTGGGCCCAGGTCCCGGAAGCCATCTCGACGAGGGCCGCCGGATTCATCAGGCCCTCTTCGATGAGCGGGCTCAGGGCCACCAGCAGGCTTGCCGCGAAGGCTTCCTCGGTGACGGGCCGGCCGCCGGCCAAACGGACCGACGTGGCAAAAGACCGCAGATCTTCAGGAAAGTCCTCCTCGCGGTGGAGGAGATTCACGCCGATCCCCAGTACCAGTCCCGAAGGCCGGCCTCCCTGCACCCGCGATTCCACGAGCACGCCGCTCACCTTCTTGCCTCCCACGAGAACGTCGTTGGGCCACTTGAGGCGCCCTCTCAATCCCGCCGAATGGTGAAGGGCCCGCAGGACGGCCAGGCTTCCCGCCAGGGGGAGGCAAACCGCGCGGTCCGCGGGGCCGTCGTTCCACAGCGCCACGCTCAGGGCCAGTCCGAGGCCGCGGGGGGAGTGCCACGGCCTGCCGTGCCGCCCGCGCCCCCCCGTTTGCTCCTCCGCCATGACCACCGCGCCGTGAGCGGCGGAGCCCAACTGATCCAGGAGATCCCTGGCCTGGTTGTTGGTGGAAGGAAGGGACTGGTGGCATTCGATGATCTGTCCCAGCCACGTCGGCGAGTACTGCTTCAGGAACAAGGCGCGGTTCATGGGCGTGGGAAGCGCGAAAGGCGAAGGGCGAAGGGCAGGAGTGGCGCCATCCTGGGGGCCGGTTACGGGATGGGACCAAGTTCCATGGAAATATCGGCGGCGGGGGCGGAGTGCGTGAGGGCCCCCATGGAAATGAAGTCCACGCCCAGGGCTGCCACGCGGTGGAGGCGGTCGAGGGTCATGCCGCCGGACGCCTCGAGGACGACGCCCGCGGGGCGCTCCGCTACGGCTTGGCCCATCTCCTCGTCGCTCATGTTGTCTAGAAGGATCACCTCCGCCCCCGCGGCGAGCGCCTCCCGGAAGCCGGGCAGGTCGGTCACTTCCACCTCCACCCGCCAGAGGGCTCCGGCCCTTTCTTTTGCCGCCCGCAGCGCCGCTCCGACGGAGCCCGCGGCGGCCACGTGATTGTCCTTCAGGAGGATGCCGTCCGACAGCCCCATGCGGTGGTTGAAGGCGCCGCCCGTGCGCACCGCGTACTTCTCCAAGTTTCGCAGTCCGGGCGTCGTCTTGCGTGTGTCCAAGACGCGCGCACCCGTGCCCTCCACGGCGGCGGCGGCTCGGGCCGCCATGGCCGCGATGCCGCACAGGTGCTGGAGGAGATTCAGGGCCGTGCGCTCAGCCAACAGCAAGGCGGGAACGGGACCCGTCACCTTGGCCAGCACCGAACCGGAAGTGGCGCGCGAACCCTCCGCCGCCAGGATGGTCCACGAGCACGCGGCGTCCGCCAGCTCGAAGGTGCGCAAGGCGGCGGGAAGCCCCGCCACCACAACATTCTCCTTCGCCAGGAGATGCGCCGCACCTTCTCCAGAGAGCCCAACGGCCTCCGTGGTCCGGTCTCCGTAAGGGGCGTCCTCCGCGAGGGCGCGGAGAAGGAGCGCGTCCAGATCCTGGAGGCTCATGCCGCAGACCAACGGATCCTCCTCAGTCCCGAGTGGCCGTTCTCGTTCAGGGATCGAAGGATGGGCTGCACCATCCCTTGCAGAGCGGCGCAAACCGTCTTGTCAGTGCTGCACAGGATCAGCACCTCTCCCTCCCGCCGCGCCGTTAAGACGCCCTCGGGCAGGTGAAAGGCGCACCGGATCTGGCTCGAAATATCTCCCGCCGGCATCGAGCCTCGCATCCTGGAGGCCACGTCCTGCAGTGACTTGATCCCCCCGCCGCGCATGCTTCAACTCCCCCTCGACATCATTTCCAAATCCGAATTCCGAATTCGGAATTTCCAATTCGTCCTCATCCCTCTCCGTCGCTGAAGGAATTCCATTCCTTGCAGTTGGGGCACCGGTGGAGGATCTCAAGGGTTTTGTACCCGCAGTAGATGCAGGTGAACGGGTCCATCATCTGTTCGCTGGAGGCCAGGATGTTGGCCACGTCCTTCTCCAGGTCCGGGGGGAGCGACCCCTTGCGCTTCATGTCCCACAGGAGGCGCTGGACCAGGCGCGAGCGCCCGAAGTGCTTGACCAGGCTTCGCACCACGTCCTTCACCTGCTCGGGCCGCTTGAGCTCGGTGAACTCCTGAAGCTCCTGGATCAGCGCCCGCTTCTGGTGGTGGTCCAGGGCCAGGCTCCGCAGAATCTGGAGGTAGCCCTCCGCGTCCTGCTTGGCCATGAAGATCTCTTTGAGGAGGCCGATCACCATGAAGGACTTGTGCGGCATGTCGCGCAGGGCCCGTTCCATGATCTTCAGGGCCTTGTCCGCCTTGCCGACCTTCAGGTAGAGCTGGGCCAGGAAGATATAGGCAAGGATGTTCTCGGGATGGAGCCGGATGGCGCGGCGCATGGACCAGGCGGCGCGAAAGTGCATGCCGCCTTCGGCCATGAACTGGGCTTTCTGAGCCAGGAGGTAGGACAGGTGACGATTGTCTTTGTGGCGCTGCACCTTCTGGAGACGGACGGCGAATTCGTAGGCCTCGCCCCACTCGCCCAGGTCCTCGGAGATCTTCACGAGCTGGGCGAGGGCGTCAGGGTCTTTGGGGTTGAGGGCGAGGACGTCCTTGAAGGTGCGCTGGGACCGGTCCATGAATCCGCCCGTGCGGAAGTCCGAGCCGAGCGCATTCAAGGCGAGCACGCGCTCCTCCTCGCTCAGGCCGTGGCGGGTGAGGAGGCTCTGGTGGACGCGGATGGCCCGGTCGATCTGGCCCCGCTGGCGGAAGAGGTTTCCCAGCGCGAGGTAGACCTCGATGGGTTCGGTGGAGACTTCCACCACCCGGGATAGCCGCTCGATGGCCGTCTCCACGTCGCCCGTGAGCATGGCGTACATGCCGCGGATGTAATCGGGCGACTGGCGGGCGTCCTTGGCCTGGTTCCGTCTGGACCGGCCAAAGGGAAGCCTGGCCCCGAGGAAGAGCCCGAAGAGGAACACGAGGATGGCGAGCGCGATGACCCAAGGCTCGCCGAGGTGGGCGATCACGGGCGGTTTTCCTCCTCGATGACGCGCTGGCTCATCAAGCCTTCGCGGATGGGCAGGTTTCTGAGCTTGCTCACCTCGTCCTCCAGGTCCCTGATGCGCTTCTTGAGTTCGCGGGCCTGGAGGAAGTGGTCCACCTGGTCGAGGAATCCCACGATGACGAAGGTCACGAAGGCGAAGACCAATGGGAAGATGAGGGTCACCGCCATGGGGACGCGCTGAAATTCCATGTAGCCGGGGATGATGCGCAGGGGGCTCACGACGTCGATGTTGGCCAGGCAGAGGCCGAGCCAGCCGAGGACCACCAGGATGATCAACAGCCACTTCACGGTGCTCAAAAGGTTATGCATGGGGGTCCTCCTCCCATCCGAACCGCTTCATGATCTCCGGGAGCCTGCCCGTGGCTTCAAACCAAAGGTCCACAAGTTCCCGCACCGCCCCCCTGCCGCCCCCCTTGGAGCAAACGTAGTGTACGCGTGCCTTCACCTGGTCATGGGCGTCCGAAGGGCACGCCGAAAAGCCCACGCGCCGCATGACGGGCAGATCCAATACATCGTCGCCCATGAAGGCGATTTCATTCAAGGGGTAGGCGCCGTCTTGAAGGAGCTTCTCAAGGGCTGGGACCTTGTCCACGGCCCCTTGGACCACCCGGGTCAGGCCAAGCTCCTGGGCCCGCTGCGCCACGATCCGCGACGTCTTACCCGTGAGGAGTCCCACCTCCAGACCGTTTCGATGGGCCACCCACATGCCCGCGCCGTCTTTCACGTCGAACCGCTTCATCTCTTCACCCGAGTTGCCGTAGTAGAGCCCGCCGTCGGTCAAGACCCCGTCCACGTCCAGCAGGAGCAGCCGCACCCGTTTCAGGCGCTCGGCGGCTTCCGGGGACAAGTTCGGGACGAGGGCACCAGGCATGGCGGCACGCTCCGGACGATAGCCCGCAGGATACCATGAAATAAGGGGGACAGGGGACAACGGGACGAAGGCTGAACGGCGCGATTCCTCGCCTCCCAAGCCCCGCGTCTACATCATCTGGAGGCCCCAGAGGTCGTGGAGATGGAGGACGCCGAGGAGGTGGCCGTCCGGGTCCGTCACGACGAGGGAGGTGATCTTGCGGCTCTCCATGAGGCCGAGGGCCTCCACGGCCATGGCCTCGGGGGCGATGGCGAGGGGATGGGGGTGGGCGCAGTCGCCCGCCGCCATGTCGAGAAAGGCGCCCCCGTGGTGTTCGATGAGGCGGCGCATGTCGCCGTCGGTGATGATGCCCGCCACCCGGCCGTCGCCCTCCACGACCACGGCGTGGCCGAGCTTCTTGGCGGAGATTTCAAAGAGCGCTTCCTTCATGGAGGTGCGGGGCGTGACGAGGGGCATCTCGCGGCCCGTGTGCATGAGGTCGCGGACGCGCATGAGGCGCTTGCCCAGTTTGCCCCCCGGGTGCAGGCGGGCGAAGTCCTCGGCCTTGAAGCCGCGGCGCTCGATGAGAGCCGCCGCAAGGGCGTCTCCGAGGGCCATCTGGGCCGTCGTGGAGGCCATGGGCGCCAGGCCGAGGGGGCAGGCTTCCTGGTCGATGGCCACGGTGATGTGGAGGTCGGAGGCGCGGGCGAGGGTGGAGTTGGAGTTTCCCGTGGCGGCTGCGGTGAAGGCGCCCAGGCGCTTGAGGAGGGGAACCAGGGCCACCAGTTCCTCCGTTTCGCCGCTGTTGCTGAGGGCGAAGACCACGTCGCCCTTGGTCACCATCCCCAAGTCTCCGTGCAGGGCTTCGGCGGGATGAAGGGAGAGCGCGGGGGTTCCCGTGCTCGCCAGGGTGGCGCTGATCTTGCGCCCCACGATCCCGCTCTTGCCCATGCCGGTCACGACGACCCGCCCCGTGCAGGCCAGGATCGTCTCCACCAGCGTGATAAAGGACTGGTCGAGGCTGTCGCGGAGCCGAAGGAGCGCTTCCGATTCCACGGTAAGGACCTTTTTGGCGCCGTTGATCGTCATAGGGGAGCCCTCGACAGCCGGCGCAGGCCCGCCAGCCGCTTCGCCAGGGAGGGGAACTGGGCCAGGGGGAGGGCGTTGGGGCCGTCGCTCAAGGCTTTGGCCGGATTGTCATGGACCTCGAAGAAGAAGCCGTCGGCTCCCGCCGCGGCCGCGGCTTGGGCCAGGACGGGGATGAACTCCCGCTGGCCGGAGGATGTGCCGCCGCCCGCTCCGGGAAGCTGGACCGAATGGGTCGCGTCGAACACCACGGGCCAGCCCAGGGCCTGCATCATGGGCAACCCGCGCATGTCCACCACCAGATTGTGGTAGCCGAAGCACGAGCCTCGCTCCGTCAGGATGATGCCCGAAGCTCCTCCCTTTTCGAGCTTCCCCACGACGTGAGCCATGTCCTGGGGGGCGAGGAACTGCCCTTTCTTGACGTTCACGACCTTGCCTGTCCGAGCGGCCGCGAGCAGGAGGTCGGTCTGCCGGCACAGAAAAGCCGGGATCTGGAGGATGTCCACCACCTCGGCGGCGGCCTCGGCCTGGGCCGGCTCGTGGATGTCCGTGAGAACGGGGAGTCCCGACTCCGCCCTCAGAGACTTCAAGATCTCCAGGCCCCGCGTGAGGCCCGGCCCCCGAAAGCTCGTGATGGAGGTGCGGTTGGCCTTGTCGAAAGAGGCTTTGAAGACGATCTGCAGGTGGAGTTCGCGTGCCCACGACGCAAGCTGCAGCGCCAGGGCTCGCACGTGCTCCTCGGATTCAATGACGCAAGGGCCGGCGATGAAGAGGGGCTCTGGTCCGCCGGCGGTGACGCCCTTGGCGATGGTGACCGTGTTCATGGCCAAGGTCCAGTGAGGAGTGAGGAGTGAGGAGTGAGGCGTGAGGAGTGAGGCGTGAGGAGTGAGGGGCAAAAAATGAAAAGTGAAAAGTGAAAAGGGACAAGCGAGACGCGACACGCGAGACGCGAGGCGGCAAGAGGAGCCATCTCGGCCTGGAGGCCGCTCCGACGGGGAACCGATGGCTGTTGCATAAGCCCTCTCCCGAAGCCGATGGTCTTACTCCTCACTCCTCACTCCTCACTTTTCACTTTGTTCTTATGGCTCGCCTGGACGAAATCCCTGAACAGCGGATGGGGGTTCAGGGGCCGGCTCTTGAATTCAGGATGGAACTGGCACCCGAGGAACCACGGGTGGTCCCGCAGCTCCACCACTTCCACGAATTTGCCGTCCGGGGAGAGGCCCGTGAACACCAGGCCCACCTTGGCCAGCGGCTCCAGGTAGGCCTTGTTGAATTCGTAGCGGTGCCGGTGGCGCTCGCTGATCTCCAGGGTGCCGTAAGCCTTGTGGGCCAGGCTCCCCTCCGTGAGCACGCAGGGGCATTTGCCCAGGCGCATGTTGCCGCCGTACGTGTCGTCGCCCAGCAGGTCCCTCAGTTTGTAGAAAATCGGGTTGGCGGTCTTGGCGTCGAACTCCGTAGAGTTGGCGCCCTCCAGCTTGGCCACGCTCCTTGCGAACTCGATGCTGGCGAGCTGCATCCCCAGGCAGATGCCGAAGTAGGGGATCTTGTGCAGGCGGGCGTACTGAGCGGCCTGGATCTTGCCCTCCACTCCCCGTTCGCCGAAGCCGCCCGGGACCAGGATACCGTGGCACCCCGCGAGGGGGCCGGCGGGCCCTTCACGCTCGATATCCTCCGCTTCGATCCACTTGAGGTGGACCCCCAGTTTGTTGGGCACGCCGCCGTGGATCAGCGCTTCGCGCAGGCTCTTGTAAGAGTCCTCGTACTGGGTGTACTTGCCCACGATGCCGATGGTCACCGTGTCGTCGGGATGCTTGAGGGTTCCAATGAACTCCTCCCACTTCTCCATGTGCCGCTCGTGAAGGGGAAGCCCCATGTACTTGAGGAGGATGTAGTCGAGGCCCTCCTGGGCGAAGAAGAGGGGGCACTCGTAGATGTGCTCCACGTCCTTGGCCGTGATGACAGCCTCCTCGGGCACGTTGCAGAAGAGTCCGATCTTGGCCTTCATGTCCCGCGGGATGGGGTACTCGGTGCGGCACAGGAGGATGTCGGGCTGGATGCCGATGGAGCGCAGCTCCTTGACGCTGTGCTGGGTTGGCTTGGTCTTGAGCTCGTGGCTGGCCCGGATGTAGGGGATGAGCGTGAGGTGGATGAAGACCGCGTTGGCGCGGCCCACTTCAAGGTGGAGCTGGCGGATGGCTTCCAGGAACGGGAGAGACTCGATGTCGCCCACCGTGCCGCCCACCTCCACGATGACCACGTCCACGTCCTTGCCCTGGGCCTTGATGGCCTCCTTGATCTCGTTGGTGATGTGGGGCACCACCTGGACCGTGCCGCCCAGGTAGTCGCCGCGCCGCTCCTTCTCGATCACCTGGAGATAGATGCGGCCCGCGGTGTAGTTGTTGCCCCGGTTGCTCACCTGGGTGGTGAACCGCTCGTAGTGGCCCAGATCCAGGTCCGTCTCGGCGCCGTCATCGGTGACGAACACCTCGCCGTGCTGGAAGGGCGACATGGTGCCCGGGTCCACGTTGATGTAGGGATCGAGCTTTTGGATGCTGACTTTGAAGCCCCGGGATTCGAGCAGGCATCCGATGGACGCCGCCGCGATGCCCTTCCCCAGGCTGGAAACCACACCACCCGTAATAAAGATGAACTTGGCCATCCGCAATCTCCTTGCTCCGAGTCCAGTCCGGGCCCCCAACTATAGCACAAATGGTGAGCGAAAGAAGCAGCCGGTGGTGCGGATTTTGCGGAGCGCACATGGAGCAGCTCGCCCCGACACGAGGCGTGGCCGCGCCGAGGCGGTACCCTTGCCATCGCGGGGCCAGTTGGGGCATCCTGAAACCATAAGCGCGGCGGGATGCTCGCAGGGAGGCCGCTCGCCGCATGGGAGGTCCGGTGTTCGAACAACTGAACAACCTGCTGGAATTCATGCTGTCCGTGTCGCCCCAGGTGAGCGACCTCAACTTTTCCGTGGGCCGCGCTCCTCAAGTGGAAGTGAACGGCGAACTGCGCGACGTGCCTATCAAGGGCCTGAACCGGCTTTCACCGTACCAGACGGAGCAGATCGCCCTCCAGCTCATGAAGAGCGACAAGCACCACATCCGCAAGCTGCTGAAGAACGGCTCCACGGACCTTTCCTACTCCATCACGGGCAAGACCCGTTTCCGGGTGAACATCTTCTCCCAGAGGGGCACCTACAGCATCGTTCTGCGGGTCATCCCCAACGGCATCCCCACGGTGGAGGAGCTGGGGCTCCCCCTGGCCATCAACAAGATCGCCGAGGAGCGCAACGGCATCGTCCTGCTCACGGGCCCCACGGGGAGCGGCAAGTCCACGACCCTGGCGGCCATCATCAACCGGATCAACACGGATAAGGCCTACCACATCGTCACCATCGAGGATCCCATCGAGTACCTCCACCGCCACAAGAAATCCACCATCAACCAGAGGGAGCTGGGAGCCGACGTGCCCTCCTTCGGGCTGGCCCTGAGGGCGGCCCTGAGGCAGGCGCCCAAGGTCATCCTGGTGGGAGAGATGCGCGATCTGGAAACCACCGAGATCGCGCTGGAAGCGGCGGAGACGGGCCACCTCGTGCTGTCCACCCTCCACACCATCGATGCCTCCAAGACCGTAGACCGCATCGTGGGCATTTTCCCCAAGGACGAGGAACAGCAGATCCGCACGCGCTTCTCGCAGACCTTCAAGTGGATCGTGAGCCAGCGCCTCGTGCCCAAAGCGGACGGCTCGGGCCGCCTGGGCGTGTGCGAAATCCTCCGAACCAGCCAGCGAACCCGGGAATACATCCAGCACGGCGAGGCGGAGAAGGAGGGCAAGAGCCTGGTGGACGCCATGAACGACGGCCACCTCGACGGCATGCAGACCTTCGACAACGAGCTGGAGCGCCTGTGGCGGGAGGGGACCCTCACGAAAGACACGGCCCTCTCCTTCGCCACCAACGCCCCCAACCTGGCCCTCAAAATGTCGGGCATCGCCGGGGCCGACAGGTCCCCCGATACCGCCAAGCCCAAAGACGGAGAGCCCGGCGCAGGCGAGGCGCCCAAGAAGAAGGGACTGGGGGCGTTTGCCGGGGCCAGCCAGGAGGCACCCAAGGTACCCGCCTCCACTCTGCCCGGGCTTCCCGCGGACCTCGATATGAAGGACCTCTTGGAGTAACCCATGCAAATCGGCTGCCCCTCCTGCAAGAAGAGCATCCTTTTGGACGACGGTAAGGCACCGGCGGGGCCCTTCAAGATCAAATGCCCCGGCTGCGGTTACCTCATCGCCGTGAGCGCACCCGGCGGGAACGCCGCACCTCCCGCGCCGGCGGCCTTTCCCGCCTCCACGCCGCCCCCCGTGCTCCAGCGCGCCGATGGGCCTTCTTCCGGGTCCGATCGTGCCGCCGTTGTGCCTGGAGCCGGCCTCGTGCCCGGGAGCCCGGAGTGGGAACAGCTCAAGCGCGAAGTCGCCCACCAAGTTCTTTGGCACCTCGGCATCGTGAAAACGCGAAACGGCGAGGACGAGGAGGATGAGGACGAGGAGGGCCGCAAGCTGGCCCTGGTCTGCGAGGACGAACCTATCTTCCAGCTCGCCATTTCGGAGGCCCTGGCGGGGTTGAGGTACCGGGTGGACAAGGCCGCCGACAAGATGGCCGCCCTCGATATGCTGTCCAAGAAGGCGTACGACCTGGTCACCGTGGACAACCGTTTGCCCGATGACCCCGAGGGCGGCACTCATATCCTTCAGGCCATCAACGGCATGCCCCCCGATCAGCGCCGGAAAATGTTCGTGGCCTTCATCACGGCCGACCTCTCCACCATGGACACCCAATCGGCCTTCGTGCTGGGCGCCAATCTCACGGTGGGAAAGAAGGACATCCGCCGCCTCGACAAAATCCTCCACCAGGCCATCAAGGAGCACGACAAAATCTACAACATTTTCAGGGCCGTCCACGAGGAGCTCCAGGGGCAGGAAAGGTGAGGCGAAGCAGGAGCATTGCGGATGGCGGATTGCGGATTTAAAACCTCGAAACGGAAAGTTGGGAGCAGAGAACCGAGCCCCAAAACTCAAAACTCAAACCTGGACACTCCCCCTCGGCCAACAAGACACTTAGGACGGGCAATAAGGCTATTGGTTTGTACGACACTTGATACCCGCTAACAGCCAACAGCCCGTGCCCAACCCCCTTTGCCCCCTTGACGCGGTCGCCACGGCGCCGATAAAATACCCGTCTGTGTCTAAGGGTTACCTCAATCCCTGACGAGGAGGGGACATGAAGGTTTACGGGCCTCAGGACATCCGCAACGTCGTACTACTGGGGCATGGTGGAACGGGGAAGACGACCCTCACCTCCGCCATGCTCTTCGCTTCCAAGGGGGTCAGCCGGTTCGGCAAGGTGGACGACGGTACGGCGCCCACCGATTTCGAGGAAGACGAGATCCAGCGCAAGCTGTCCATCTCCACGAGCCTCGCGTTCGCCGAGTGGGCCAAGGCCAAGATCAACATCCTCGACACCCCCGGGTACGGCAACTTCATCGCCGACGCCCGCGGTCCTGTTCGGGTGGCCGATACGGCCCTGGTGCTGGTGAACGCGGTCTCGGGCGTGGAGGTCATGACGGCCAAGGGTTTCGAGTACGCGGAGGAGTTCAAGGTCCCCCGGCTCCTCCTCGTGAACAAGATGGACCGCGAGAACGCCTCCTTCAGCCGGACGTTGGCCAGCATCCACGAGAACTTCGGCCGCCTGGCGGTGCCCGTGTTCCTTCCCCTGGGACAGGAAAAGGACTTCGTGGGAGTCGTGGACCTGGTGAAGGGCAAAGCTCACCGGTACAAGGATGAATCGGGCGCCTACACGGAGGAGGAGATCCCAGCGGACATGGCCGAGGAAGCCTCCACGGCCAGGGCCGCCCTGGTGGAGATGGTGGCCGAGCTCGACGAGAAGCTCATGGAGAAATACTTCGAGGCCGGCGACTTGACGGCAGAAGAACTGGCCTCGGCGCTCAGGATCGGCATTGCCCAGGACAAGATCTTCCCCGTCCTGTGCGCCTCCTCCGCCAAAAACGTGGGCGTGGCTGACGTGATGAACTTCCTGGTGGATTTCACTCCCCCCGCCTCATCTAAGGTGGGATTCCTTGCGGCGCCCAAGGGCGGCGGCGAGGAAGTGGACGTGGCCGCCGACGTGGATGCCCCCGCCAGTGCATTCGTCTTCAAGACCATCTCCGATCCGGCGCAGGGCCGCATTTCCGTCTTCCGCGTGGTGTCGGGCAAGGTGCCCACGGACGCCACCCTGACGAACGTCGGCCGGGACGTGCCCGAACGCATGGCCGGCATGTTCTTCCTCCGGGGCAAGGAGCACGTGAAGGCCGACGAGGCCCAGGCGGGAGATATCGCCGCCGTCATGAAGCTCAAGGAGACGCACACGGGCGACAGCCTGTGCGCCAAAGAGCACCTGCTGGTCTTCCCGCCGGTGAAGTATCCCATTCCCGCCATCTCCTTCGCCGTGGAACCCAAATCCCGCGGCGACGAGGAAAAGATCATGTCGGCCCTCCAGCGCATGACCGACGAGGATCCTAACCTCAAGGTGGGGCGAGATCCCCAGACCCACGAAACTCTCGTCTCGGGCTCGGGAAGCCAGCACGTGGAGGTGGTCGCGGCCCGTGTCCACCGGCGCTACGGCGTGGAAATGGTCATCAAGCAGCCCAAGGTGCCCTACCGCGAGACCATCAAGGGCCGCGCCGAGGTGCACGCCCGCCACAAAAAGCAGACCGGCGGCCACGGCCAGTTCGCCGACATCCAGATCAAGATGGAGCCGCTCACCCGCGGCGGCGGTTTCGAGTTCAAGGACGAGATCTTCGGCGGCGCCGTTCCCCGAAACTACATCCCCGCGGTGGAAAAAGGCATGCACGAATCCCTCGAGCACGGCGTCCTCGCGGGGTACCCCGTGGTGGACCTGCGCGTGACCCTCTTCGACGGCGGATTCCACCCCGTGGACTCCTCCGAAATGGCCTTTAAAATCGCCGCCCATATGGGGTTCAAGGAGGCCATGGACAAGTGCAGGCCCACCCTGCTGGAGCCCGTCATGCTGGCCGAGGTGGTGGTCCCCGAAGAGAACATGGGGGATGTCATGGGCGACCTCAACAGCCGGCGGGGCAGGATTCAGGGCATGAATCAGAAGGGGCCGAACCAGATCATCAAGGTCCAGGTGCCTCTCTCCGAGATGCTCACCTACGCTTCCACCCTGAAGTCCATCACGGCGGGCCGGGGCTCCTTCAGCATGGAGTTCTTCCAGTACGAGGAGGTCCCCTCCCAGGTCCAGCAGAAGATCGTGGAGGAGGCCAAGAAGGCCAAGGAGGCCGAGAAGGAATAAGCCTCGGCTCTTGGCGAATTGCTGCTGTTGGTTGGCTGTCGGGGCGCGCTGGGGCGCGCCCCGACTTTTTGCGGCGAGCGGCTCCTGGCCGACAGCCAGCGGCCCACTCTCCGAGGCACGCGGCGCGAGACGGCCCGGGCCGGGACCTTGACAGAAGCCCCTTACCTCCTGTAATATCTGCATTTGCGCGCAGAACGCCGCACTGAACTAAGGAGGTTCCTTTGCTGTCGATTCGCCTGAAAAGGATGGGACGCACCCATCGCCCCTACTACCGGTTGGTCGTTTCCGATAGCCGCAACCGGCCCGGGGGCCAGAATGTGGACGAGGTGGGGTCCTACGATCCCCTTCCGAATCCCGCCGAAATCAGCATCAACATGGAGCGGGTGGACTACTGGCTCCAGAGGGGCGCCCGGCCTTCCAGCCAGGTCGCCAACCTGATCGCCCTCTCCCGAAAGAGCGCCCAGGCCAACGCGTGAGGCCCGAAGCGTCCCGCAGGGCGGGATGCGTGGGATCCGATCCGGCATGAGCTTCGTGGCCGTGGCCAAGATTTTGAAGCCCCGTGGCGTCCGGGGTGAGGTGTGGGTGGACCGATACCGGGAAGGGTTCCCCGCCTTCGAAGAGGGCAGCGATCTGTGGCTCTCGGGCGAACCAGGCGTTCCGCGCCGCGTGCTGTCATTTTTTCAGTACGCCAAAGGGTGCGTGTTGAAGATCGAAGGCGTGGACCGGCCCGAGGTGGCGGCCGCGCTCTCCGGGCAGGAGGTGCTCCTTCCCGAGGATCGGATACCCCCCGGGGAGCCCGAGGAATTTGAGGCGGGCGAGGTGAGGGGATGGGCCGTGGTGGATGCCCGGCGGGGGACCTTGGGAACCGTGTCCTCCGTGGTGCCAGGGCCGGCCTACTGGACCTTTCTCGTGGAGGGGCCGGGGGGAGCGGAGATCGAGATTCCCGCCGTAAAGGGCTACGGCACCGAGCTGGACCGGGAACGGAATCAGATTCGGGTGGATCTTCCCGAAGGGTTCCCGGGAGTGGATGATGAGGATTGATGTCCTTACCCTCTTTCCGGAGATGTTCACGGGTCCGCTGGAGTACTCCATCATCAAACGGGCCCGCCAGGCGGGAGTGGTGGAGGTACATCTGGTGAACTTCCGGGACTGGGCCCGGGACAAGCACCACACCGTGGACGACACCCCCTTCGGCGGCGGCCCCGGAATGGTCCTCAAGCCCGAGCCCGTGTTCGATGCGGTGGAAGCGCTCAGGTCCTCGCAGGAAACCGCCGGACCTTTGATCTATTTGAGCCCCAAGGGAGAGCCGCTCACCCAGAGGCTCGTGAAGGATCTGGCCGCCCTGCCCGCCCTGACCCTCCTCTGCGGGCGGTACGAAGGGCTGGATCAGAGGGTGGTGGACCACTTGGTGGACCGCGAGGTGTCCGTGGGGGATTACGTCCTCTCGGGAGGAGAGCCCGCCGCCATCGTGGTGCTGGACGCGGTGGTGAGGCTGTTGCCCGGGGCCCTGGGAGACGACCAATCGGCGGAGGACGAGTCCTTCAACGACGGTCTCCTGGAGTATCCCCAGTACACCCGTCCCGCGGAATTCCGCGGCTGGAACGTGCCGGAGGTGCTCCTGTCGGGCCACCACGAGGCGATCCGGCGCTGGCGGAAGGAGATGTCGGTAACCGTGACGCGCAAGAACCGCCCCGATCTGCTGAGGGGCCAGAACGACATAATCGCTGGAGGCCATTCATGAGCGAAATCGTTAAAGGGATCGAGTCGGCCGGCATGCGGACCGACCTGCCCATGTTCAGGGCGGGGGACACCATCAAGGTGTACGTGAAGATCAAGGAAGGTGAAAAAGAGCGCATCCAGCTCTTCCAGGGCGTGGTCATCGCCCGGAAGCACGGCGGACTTCGCGAGACGATTACCGTCCGCAAGATCTCCGGCGGCATCGGCGTGGAGCGCATCTTTCCCCTCCACAGCCCCATCGTGGACAAAATCGAGCTCGTGCAGCGCGGGCGCATCCGCCGGGCCAAGCTCTACTATTTGAGGGCCATCAAGGGCAAGAAGGCCCGCATCGAGGAGCTTCGCGACGAATAGGCCCTCCGCGGCGCCCGCCGCCGACCTCCTGGCCATCGAGCGGCGTCTCTGGGCCCGCGGCCTGGACAGGGTGGCGGGCGTGGATGAGGCGGGCCGCGGGGCCCTATTCGGCCCCGTCGTAGCGGCGGCCGTGATCCTGGAGCGGGGCCGCGACGTGTCCCTGTACCGGGATTCCAAAACCCTGAGCGAGGCCCAGCGCGAGCGGCTCTTCGAAACCCTCCAGGCGGACGGCCACGCCTGGGCCGCGGCGGAGGTCTCCGCGGAAGAGATCGACCGAACCAACATCCTCAGGGCGTCCCTGAGGGCCATGGCCCTCGCCGTGTCACGGCTGCCGGTTCCCCCCCAGTTCGTTCTTATAGACGGACCGGTTCCTCCTGAGTTACCATTCCCACTGGAAGCCGTGGTTCACGGCGATGCCCTCTCCGCGAGCATCGCCGCCGCGTCCATCGCGGCCAAGGTCCGCAGGGATGGTCTCATGCGGAGTCTGGACAAGGTGTACCCTGGCTACGGCTTGGCGAAGCACAAGGGGTACGGGACCGAGAGCCACCTGGAAGCCCTCCGGCGGCTAGGCCCCACGCCCCTTCACAGGCGCTCCTTTAAGGGCGTAGAGGGCGTGTTCTGATGGCCATCGACCGGGTCAAAACCAAGGCCAACGCCGAGAAGGCCCTCAAGGCCGGGAAGATCCTGGAGGCCATCCGGGAACTGCAGAAGCTCGCCGACGACAATCCGAGAGACATCCAAGTCCTCAACCAGATCGGACAGCTCCATCTCCGCCAGGGCAACAAGGACCTGGCCGTGCCATGCTTCCTCAAGGTGGCGGACCTGTTCAGCAAGAGCGGTTTCTTCACCAAGGCCGTGGCTTCCCTGAAGATCGTCACCCGGGAGGCGCCCGAGAATCTGGCCGCATGGGAAATGCTGGCCAGCCTATCGGAGCAGCAGGGCTTCGCGAGGGAAGCCCTGACGGCCTACGAGAAGGTGGGTGAACTGTGCGCCCGCACCGGCAACCTCAACGGCATCATCGAGGTCGAGAAAAAGCTGCTGGAATTCGAGCCGGACAACCTCAAGGTGCAGGTCCAGCTCGGCGACAATCTCATCAAGGCGGGCCGCAAGGAGGAGGGAGTCAAGCACTATCTCAAGGCCGGCGGCAAGCTCATCGCCCAGGGCCACGTGAAGGAGGCCGCCCGCATGTATGAGCGGGCCCTCCAGCTTGATCCCACGAACTTCAACGCGCTGGACGCGGCGGTGAAAACCCACCTCGCACACCAGCAGGGCGAGCTGGCCCTCCAGCTCCTGGACAGCCTGCTTGAGCGGTCTCCCGGCGCGGACGGGATTCTCCTTCTCAAGGCCGACGTCCTTTCGGAGACGAGGCAGTTCGCCGCCGCCGAGGCCGTGTGCCGGGCCCTGTGCGCCGCTAGGCCGGACAACTCCGGGGCCATGTTCCGGCTCGTGCGCGCCCTGGTCATGCAGCAGCGCATGGATGAGGCCAGCGGGGCCGTGGCGGGCTGGTTCAAGCTCGCGGGTCCCGCCCGGGCGGCCGAGGTCGAAGCCCTCTACGAAGAGATCCTCCGGTTTTCCGCCGGGCACCTTGCCAGCCTCAAGGGCCTGGTGGACGTGGCCCGTTCCAGCAAGAAGCCGGGCCAGCCGGCCAAGGCCCTTTGGGCTCTGGCGGAGAGCGCGGCCGCGCAGAACTCACTCCCCCTGGCCCGGGACACGTTTCAGGAGCTTGTCCAGCTCGATCCCGCCAACCTCCAGGCTGCGGAGCGGCTTCACGCCGTGGAGCGGACCATGGGCCTGGACGTGCATCCGGTGGCGCCGTCCGCGCCCGCTCCCGAGGCTCCGGTCCCTCCGCCCCAAACCTCCGCGAAAGACGTGGCCAAGCCTCAGGAGCCCGATCTGGACTTAGAGGTGGTTGTGGAGGAAACGGGCGAAGCCGAGATCGACATCGACATGGACGATCTCGCCATCGAAGCCGCGGACGTCACGGCATCGCTCAGCCGGGCCAGCGAGGGAGCCGGCCGGGTTCCCGAGGAGGAGCCGCCCCACGCCCCCGCGGAGGAGTCTTTCGCCGAAATGCCGCGTCCGGTTCAGGAGACCGTCACCCTCAGCGCCCGGGAGGCGGACGACATCCGGGAACAGTTCACGGAGGCGGAGGTCTTTCTAAAATACGGTTTGGTGGAGAAAGCCATCGCCGAGCTCCAGGGGGTTCTGAAAAAGGTTCCCGATCACATCCACGCCCACCAGAAGCTCATCGCCATCTTCAGGAACCAGAAGAAGGAAGACAAGGTCATCCGGCAGATGATCAAGCTGGCCGGTGTTTTCAAAGACCAGGGCGACCTTGAAAAGAGCACGCAGCTCGTGGAAGAGGCGAGGGCCATGGACTCCGGCCACAAAGCCCTCCTCGAGTGGGACCAAGGCCCCACCGGCGGAGGATCCCTCGCGGCGGCGGTGGCGAGCCTTTCCACCTTCGGGATTCGGGTGCCCGTCAAACCATCCCCTCCGGCCATGCTCGAACTGGATGTGGAGGAACCCAAGATGGCCTCCGGCGCGGCACCGGCTCTGGAACCCGAGGAGATCGTCCTTCCCGCCGAGACGGAGGCCACAGGAGGCCGAAGCGATTCCGGCGGTCTCGGTGCCATGGAAGACATGGGGCTGGTTCCCGAACATCAGGTCCCGCGGGACGCAACCCTTTCGGAGAAGTCCCCCCAAGGTGCGGAAGAGGACTTCTCTGGCATGGAGATGGAAGGAGCCGAGGAGGCTCCCTCCGAGCGGGATTCCGCCTCCGATGAAGGGCTCGACCTGGGGCTGGATCTCGAGGTGAGGCCCCGGGAGCCTTCGGCGGAGGGAGATCTGGCGGAACACCTGGAAGAGGCCGAGTTTTACCTGAACCAGGAGCTTTATGGTGAGGCCCAGCGGGCCTTGGGCGTCCTTGAAACCCGATGGCCCGACGATTCCCAGGTCCTGAAGTTCAGAGGGAAGCTCATGAAGGTGCTTCCCGAGCTGGCGGCGGCGTCCAAGGCCGAGCCCAGCCCATCCCCCGCGCCGGCCCTCATGGAGAAAGCGCCGGAGGCGGACGGCCCGGTTCAGGCCGAAGCACCCGTGGACGTGCTCGCGGCGGAGGATCTTTTCGCGGCCGAGGAATCTGGAGAACAGGACCCGTCAGCCCTGGTGGAGGAGCCTATCGCTCCGCCGGACCAACCCGCCCTCGCCGGCTCCGGCAGGGCCAAGGAAGATTCGGCGGACAGGTCCTCGGTCAGCCGCAGCCGCGCCCGCATGAAAGTGTCGGTGAAGGACCTCCTCCCGGAGGAGGCGCCTCCGGCGGCCGAAGAGCCGCTCTTTAAGGAAAACGAATACTACGATTTGGCCTCCGAGCTGGGCGCCGCCCTTGACGGCCTCCAGGCGCCGGAGGAGAAGCTCTTTGAAGAGGATGCCAAGTCTCCCGAAGAAATGTCCTTCGAGGAAGTGTTCGAGGAGTTTAAGAAGGGCGTGGAGAAGAAGGTCAGCGAGGACGACTACGCCACCCACTACAATCTGGGCATCGCCTACAAGGAAATGGAACTCCTGGATGAGGCCATCGGAGAGTTCCAGCTCGCGGCCAGAGCCCCCCAGTTCTTCGTGGAGTGCTGTTCCATGCTGGGCATCTGCTTCCGGCAGAAGGGGCTCACGGAACTGGCGGAGAAATGGTACCGCAAGGGCATCGCGGCGCCAGGGTTCGCGGAGGAAGTGTACGTGGGCCTCAAGTACGATCTCGCCGACTGCCTGGCCGACCAGGGCCGAACCGACGAAGCCAGGGCGCTCTTTACGGAAGTCTACGCCATCCAGTCCAGCTACCGTGACGTCAAAGCCCGCATCAAGCAGCTTGGTTAGTCGGGCGAGACGCGGGCGCGGACGCTAGACGCTAGACGCGAAACGCGAGACGCGAGACGCGAGAAGCTAGACGCGAGACGCCAAAACCCTCAACCCAAAACCCTCAACCCAAAACCCTCAACCCAAAACCGTTAACCCAAAACCGTTAACCCAAAACCCTTAACTCTTAACCCTTAACCCTTAACCCTTAACCCTTAACCCTCTACGCCTACTTCTTCTCCCAAATGGCGACGCGCAGATGCCCAGCGAGGTCGCGGACTCCCTCGCGCCACGCCAAGGCCGGGTGGAGGCGGCGGAGGGCGGAGGCACGGCGTGCTTGGGCCGTTCCCAGTTCGCACAGGAGGAGGCCACCGGGGCGAAGGGCCTCGGAGGCCCACCGCGCCAGGGCCCGGTACGGTCTCAGGGCGTGATCCCCGCACCGCAGGGCCGCCGAAGGTTCGAAGTCGCGGACCTCGGGCTCCAGCTCCTCCCACTCCTGGTCGGTGATGTAGGGTGGATTGCTCACGACGGCGTGGAGATTTCGGAGAGGCGGGGGACTTTCAAGGTCTCCCCGGAGCAGGAGGACGTTGGAGCATGCGGCCAGGTTCAGCGCCGACCACCGCAGGGCTTGAGGTTCCCTCTCGATGCCCGCCAGGCGGGCGTCGGGGCGATGGGTGGCCAGGGCCAGGAGGACGCACCCCGAACCCGTGCCCACCTCGCAGAGCGCCGGAGCCTCCGTGTCACGAAGCAGCCTCAGCGCTGATTCCACCAGGTGCTCGGTTTCGGGTCTGGGAATGAGGCATCCAGGGCCGACGCGCACCGGCAGGCCCCAGAACTCTTGAACCCCCAAAATGTATTGAAGGGGTTCGCGCCGGAGGCGCCGCCCCAGCATCCCTTCGGCCTTGGCGAGCTCGATGGACGTCAAGGTGCGCTCGGGGTGGGCCAGGACGCCTCCCTTGTCTTCTCCTAAAGCACCGGCAAGAAGGAGCGTCGCGTCCCGCCGGGGCGCTTCAACGCCCGCACCGCGCAACTTCAAGGCCGCTCGATCCAGCCAGCCTCCGGCTCCTTCGGTGTCTCCCCTCACCAGATCACCCGATCATCCGAGCCCAGCCTCACGCGCTCCCCGCCTCTACGAGTTCTATGCCGAGGATGGCCGCCGCGTCGAAGATCCGTTCGTCCCGGTAGAACTCGCCGAAGACGATGCGCTGGATGCCGCCCGATGCGAGGAGCTTGAAGCAGGTCCAGCACGGGGATGCCGTGATGTACGCGGTGCAGCCGTCCGTGCGCACGCCGTGTTTGGCCGCCTGCACGATGGCGTTGGCCTCGGCGTGGCTCGTGCGTTCGCAGTGGCCGTTCACCATCATGTGGCCCACGTCGTCGCAGTGGGGCAGGCCCGCCACGGAACCGTTGTACCCCGTGGCGATGATGTACTTGTCCTTCACCAGAACGCAGCCCACGTGCTTGCGGTCGCACGTGGCACGGCTGGCGACCTCGCGGGCGATGTCCATGAAATAGGCGTCCCAGGATTTTCTCATGCTGCCTCCGTGTTCCAGGGATGGTAACATAGAGAGAAAGGGAGCAGGGAGCGGGGAGCGGGGAGCAGAACGCGCCGGCGCGTCGAAAGGAATCCCGAATCCCCTGATCACCCGAGAGGAGCGGAGCAACCCCGATCATGTACACCGACGTTCACTGCCACCTCCTCCCCGGCGTCGACGACGGGGTGAAAACCTGGGAGGACTCCCTGGCGTGCCTGAAGATGGCGCGCGAGGAAAAGGTCTCCTCCGTCCTCGTCACGCCGCACATCTGGCCGGGCAAGTACCCCAACACGCCCGAAGGCTTGTTGGCGGTCTTTGAGCCTTGGCGGGACAGGGCCCGGGATCTGGGTCTGGACCTGCACCTGGGGAGCGAGGTCTACTTTCTGGGGCACCTGGCCGAGCACTGGGCCAGCGGGACCTACCGCGCCATGGGTGATGCGGCCCGCTATCTCCTGGTGGAGCTGCCCCTCCTCGTGATGCCCCAGGGCGTGGCCCAGGGCTTTTACGAGCTCCGGCTGAAGGGTGTGGAGCCCGTCCTGGCCCACCCGGAGCGTTATCCCTATGTGGCCAAGGACCCGAGCCGCGTTGAACCCCTCGCCTCGGCGGGAGTCGCCTTTCAGCTCACGACGCACAGCGTGGCGGGCCTCTTTGGGGGAGGCATCCAGAAGGCCGCCTTCGACCTGATGGAGCGGGGTTGGGTGCACGTGCTGGCGTCGGACTCTCATTCTCCCGTGAACCGGGCTCCCATGTTCCGCCAGGCCGTCCGCGTCGTGGCCAACCGATACGGCACCGAGGCGGCCCGCCGGCTCTGCGTGGATAACCCCCGCCGAATCCTCGCCGGAGAGCCCCTCCTTCCCGTTCCCTGCGAGCGGCCTCAGCGCCGGTTCTGGTCATGAAGCGTGACGTCCTCGGTTTGTTCGCCAGCCGGCCTTCGGCGTGGTTTACCAGGAGCCAGATCGCGGCCGAGCTGGGCCTGGCGCCGAGGGACCGCCGGAAGCTGGAGAGCGTTCTCGATGACCTCCTGCGCTCGGGAGAGTTGGAGATGGTCCACCGCAAGTACCGCCTTCCGCGGGGCGGCGGGACCGTGGTGGGGGAGTTCCACGCCACCCGGGGCGGGTTCGGGTTCATCACGCCCGAGTCCGGGCCCTTCACGCAGGATCTCTTCGTGCCTGCCCGGGACACCCTGGGGGCCTTCGAGGGCGACCGAGTCTCGGCGATTCTGGGTTCCAGGCGTGCCGGCGCCTCTCCTGAAGCCAAGGTGGTCAAGGTGCTGTCCAGGTCCGAGCGGCCCGTGGTGGGCATCGTGCAAGGCGGGTATCTCCTGCCTTCGGGGGCGTCCTTGCCGCCCATCGCCCTTTCGGGATTCGCCCTCAAGGACGGCCAGATGGCGTGCGCCTACCTGGATCCCGGCGAAGGCCCGCCTCGGGCTCGCCGTGTGGAGGCTCTGGGGGCCCTGGATGACCCGCGGACGCCCATCCGGGCCGCCGAAGTCCGGTACGCCCTGGAGACGGCCTTTCCTCCCGCCGTGGAGGCCGAAGCCGCGGCGTTCGGAGAGGAGCCAGCGGCGGCCGATTTGGCAGGCCGCGTGGACTTTCGCGGCCTGCCCACCCTCACCATCGATCCCGAGGATGCCAAGGATTTCGACGACGCGCTCTCGTTGAAACCCGAGGCGAAAGGGTTCCGCCTGTGGGTCCACATCGCCGACGTGAGCCACTACGTGCGGTCCGGCACGGCCATGGATCAGGAGGCACGCCGGCGGGGGAACACCACCTACCTTCCCGGCATCGCGTACCCCATGCTGCCCCACGCCCTCTCCAGCAGCCTGTGCTCCCTCGTCCCGGAGAGGGACCGGCTCACCTTCACGGTGGAGATGGCCGTGGACGGACTGGGCCGAGTGCGGGAGGCGCATTATCACCGGGGCATCATCCGGTCCATGGCCCGCCTCTCCTACGAGCAGGCCCAAGCCATCCTGGAAGGGCGGGAGGGCGCGGCACCCGGCGTGGAAGCCCTCCTGCGGCACGCCCTGGCCCTCCAGAAGATCCTCTTCACCCGGCGGCTCTCCCTGGGGACCTTAGACCTGGACCTGCCCGAGGCGGACCTCCGCTTCGGCCTGACGGGCAAGGTGGAGGAAGTCCTTCCCGCGTCGCGGCTCGACAGCCACCGCATCGTGGAGGAGGCCATGCTCGCGGCCAACGAAACGGTGGCGAGGGAGCTGGTCCGCCGGGACGTTCCCGCGCTCTTCCGCGTCCACGATGATCCAAATCCGCTCAAACTGGAGGCCC
>JAKAKG010000028.1 GCA_021813555.1 Acidobacteriota bacterium | reverse complement strand
TCGCCCTGGAAGGGGTCGTCTTCGTGGAGGAACCGGCTCACCTGCGGTCGCAGCTTGGCCCGCACCTCAAGGCCGGAGGAGCCACCTACCTCCCGCTCCCCCAAGACCGCGATACCCCTCCCCTTTCCTGAGCCGACTTCACGAACCCGACGAGATAGAGGCTCCCCGCCACAACCACCACCCCATCACGTCCCGCCCACACGGCCGCCTCGTGGACGGCCCGCATGGGATCCTCCTGGACCCTGATCCGAGGTGAGGGAAAGGCAAGGGCCAGCTCGGATGGGTCCATGCACCTGGGCACGGGGACGCGGGTGAGCCAGAGCGCGCCGAAGAGCGGGAGAAGGAGGCCGAGCATGTCTCCTGCCGGCTTGTCCTTCATGACCGCGAAGACGAGGGCGCGGTTGGGTTCGGGCAGGCCGATCACGAAGTCGGCGAGGACGCGGCATCCATCGGGGTTGTGGGCTCCATCCAGGTAAAGGCCGGGCTCCCGGCCCACGAGCTCCAGCCGGCCCGGCCAGCGGGCCGAGGCGATCCCCTCCGAAAGGGCCGATACGGGGACGGGCCATCCCAAGTCCATCAGCGCCCAGCACGCCCTCACGGCCAGGGCGGCGTTTTCAATCTGGTGCCCGCCGGGCAGGTTCGGATAGGGGAGTTCGGCGGATTGGTTCCCGCACGCGAGGCGCCAGGATCCTTCGCCCCGGGCAAGGCGGCACTCTCCAAGGGGATGTAAGGGGGTGCCCAGGGTGCGGGCGCACCGGCGAAGGGTGTCCAGCGCCATGCCTTCCGCCGCGGCGGTGAAGGCGGGAACTCCGGGCCGGAAAATGCCGGCCTTTTCCCGGGCGATGTTCTCCAGGCCTTGGCCGAGATAGTCCTCGTGGTCCAGGGAGATGTTGGTCACCAGGCTCAGGACCGGTTCAGCGATGTTGGTGCAGTCGAGCCGACCTCCCAGACCCACTTCCAGAACCGCCACGTCCACGCGGGAACGGCGGAAGTGCTCGAAGGCCGCCAGAGTGAGGGCTTCAAAGTAGGTGGGCGGGGCAGGCAATTCGCCGCGATCCACGGACGCCTCCGCTTCCTGACGCACGCGGGTCAGACAGGAGGCGAAGGCCTCCTCCGCGATGAGGGCCCCGTCCACGCTCACCCTCTCCCGGACGTCCACCAAGTGGGGCGAGGTGTACAACCCCACCCGGAAACCCGAGGCCCGCAGGATGCTCGCGAGGAAGCTGGAAGTGGACCCCTTTCCGTTGGTTCCCCCCACGATGAGGCAGGGATAGGCGCGCTGCGGATCCCCCATGCGCATGGCCAGGTGGCGGGTGTGATCGAGCCCCACCCTTACGCCGAGGGCCGCGAGCGCTTCGAGATAATCCAGGGATTCGGAGAGATTCATGTCATCCGGTCTTGCCGGTGAACTTCTGGACGAGGGATACGAGGGTGGCCCGCATCTGGCTCCTGTGGACCACCATGTCGATCATGCCCTTTTCCAGAAGGAACTCGGAGCGCTGGAAGCCCTCGGGGAGGGTCTGCCGGATGGTCTGCTCGATGACCCGGGGGCCGGCGAAACCGATGAGGGCTTTGGGCTCGGCCAGGTTCACGTCGCCCAGCATGGCGAAGGAGGCCGTGACGCCGCCCGTGGTGGGATCGGTCATGACGGAGATGTAGGGAACCCGCCCCTCGTGGAGTCTGGCCAGGGCCGCGGCCACCTTGCCCATCTGCATGAGGGACAGGACCGACTCCTGCATGCGGGCCCCCCCCGAGCAGGAGATGACCACCAGGGGAGCCCTGCGCCTGAGGGCCTCCTCCGCGGCGCGGGTGATTTTCTCCCCCACGACGCTGCCCATGGAGCCCCCCATGAAGGCGTACTCCATGGCCGAGATGATGACGGGGACGCCGCCCATGGTCCCCCTCGCGTTGATGACCGCGTCCTTCAGGCCCGTCTGCCGCTGGTACTGGATGATTCGGTCCGCGTAGCGTTTCGAGTCCTTGAACTCCAGGGGGTCGGCGGGGGCCACCTCCGAGTCGAACTCCTCGTAGGCCCCCTCGTCGAAGAGGGCCTCCAGCCGCTCTCGGGCGGAGATGCGGAAGTGGTAGTTGCACTTGGGGCAGACCTGCCCGTTCTCGGCCACCGTTTGGGAGAACATGATCTGGCCGCAAGACTCGCACTTGGTCCAGAGCCCTTCGGGCACACGGACGGCGCGTTCCTCGCCGCTGGGCACTTCCGGTTTCTTCTTCTGCCTGAACCACATGGCCCCGTCTCCCGCCCAAGGAGTATACCGGAACCCTCCCCGGCGGGCAAAAGGACCCGGCGGATGTGGTAGACTCCCGGAGTTGGAGGGCGTAGTGCGGGTTCTTCGCTGGGTCCTTTACGCGTGTCTCTTCGGGCTGGGAGTGGCGGCCGGGGGGTACCTTCTCATTCGAATCTCGTTCTCGGGCACCCACGCCGTGGTTCCGCCCGTCGTTGGCCTTACGAGCGCCCAGGCCCAATTCGAGGCCCGGCGGGCGCATCTGCTTTTTGCCGTACAGGACGAGCGCTATGATCTTACGACCCCCAAGGGCAACGTGGTGACGCAGAATCCCCCGGCGGGCATGGAGGCGCGGCGCGGCAACACCCTCGCCGTCGTGCTGAGCAAGGGCATCGAGCGGGTGGACATGCCGGACGTGCTGGGGCGGCGCATGGACGAGGCGCAGATCGGCCTGCGGCAGGCCAGGGTGAGGCTCGTGTCCACGGCTTTTATCCACGGGCCGCAGCCGGCCCAGACCGTCCTCGCGCAGGACCCTCCGCCAGACGCCGTCGTTCCCAGGGACTCGGACGTGTCCCTGCTCGTGAGCGCCGGCCCCCCTTCCTACGTGTTCGTGACGCCCGACCTCTCGGGCATGCCCGCCCAGCGGGCCCAGTTGGAGCTCCAGGGCTACGGCATCCAAGCGGCTTCCGTGCGGACCGTGAAGGACCCCTCGGCCCCTCCCGGAACGGTCGCCGGCCAAACGCCGGCCCCGGGCATGCCCCTTGGACGGCAGGACATGGTCCAGCTCACGGTGAGCGGCCCGTGAGCCGCCTCCTTGCCCCCAGCATCCTCTCGGCGGACTTCTCCCGCCTCGCGGAGGACGTGGCCAAGGTGGAGGCCTCCAGCGGATTGCTCCACGTGGACGTCATGGACGGCCATTTTGTCCCCAACATCACCCTGGGCCCGCCCGTGGTGGCATGCCTCAAGGGCGTCACGGCGCTGCCCCTGGACTGCCATCTTATGATCGAAAACCCGGACCGTTACCTGGCCGCCTTCGCGGCCGCCGGCGCCAGCTATCTCTCCGTGCACCAGGAGGCCTGCCCCCACCTGCACCGGACGGTGCAAGCCATCCGCCAGGAGGGGATGCACCCCGGGGTGGCCCTCAACCCGGCCACGCCCGTGGAAACCTTGGACGTCATTCTCCCTGACCTGGACTTCGTGCTGGTAATGAGCGTGAACCCCGGCTTCGGCGGCCAGAAGTTCCTCCCTCTGGCCTTGGGCAAGATCCGCGCCCTCCGCCGGGCCGCCACGGAGCGCGGTCTGGATCTGGCCATCGAGGTGGACGGAGGCGTGGCGAGGGAGACCCTCCCGGCCCTGCTGGAGGCGGGAGCCGACTGGTTCGTGGCCGGCAGCGCCATCTTCGGCGCCAGGGACCCGTCCCTCGCGGCCCGGAGCCTGCGGGAGATGCTGGATGCTTGAATCCACCTCCACCTTGCGCGTGCGCTACGTGGAAACGGACCAGATGGGCATCGTCCACCACTCCGCCTATTTGGCCTGGATGGAAGTGGCCCGCACCGACTTTCTGCGCCAGCGGGGGCTGCCTTACAAGGAGCTGGAGGAGCGCGGCGTCCGCATGCCCGTGCTGAGGGTGGAAGTGCAGTACGTCCAGCCGGCCCTCTATGACGACGAGATCCTCGTGAAGGCGCGTCTGGCCCAGGCGGGCGGCGTCCGCTTCAGCTTCGAGTACGAAATGGTCAGAGCGCGGGACGGGCGTCTGCTCTGCCGCGGCCGGACCGATCACGCGTCCACGGACCTTTCGGGCCGGCCCAAGCGCATGCCGAAAGCATTGGCACGACAGATAGGAGGCGACATTGAACCGGGGTAAAGTGCTCCTAGCGGCGGGGTTGGCGGCGGCGATCCTTCTCACCGCCTGCCATCACAACCGTCCCAAAAAGAACGCCCACGAGGCGGCCACCACCGTGGTGCCCGTGGCCACGCTGTACGAAAAAGGCCTCCAGGCGATGAAAAAGAAGAAGCCCGCCACGGCCAGGCGCTTCTTCGACCAGATCGCGCTGCGAGAGGACGCGGGCGAATACAAGGACAAGGCCGCCATCGCCACGGCGGATGCCTTCTACCAGGAACACACCCTGGAATCCTACGCCGAGGCCATCAGCCGCTACCAATCGTTCCTCGCCTTCCACCCCACGCATCCTCAGGCCCCCTACTGCCAGTTCCGCATCGGCGAATGCTGGTACGAGGAGATGGACACCCCGGACCGGGA
>JAKAKG010000035.1 GCA_021813555.1 Acidobacteriota bacterium | reverse complement strand
TGGCGCGAAAAGAGTTCGAACGGTGCGACCGGCTGGACCTGGTGGCCTCCCTCATGATCTTCGACATCGATCATTTCAAGTCGGTCAACGACAACCTGGGCCACCACGTGGGTGACGAGGTCCTCGTGGCCATCTGCAACCTTGTTCAGAAGTCTCTCCGGGATTACGACGTGCTCGGGCGATACGGCGGGGACGAGTTCACCCTTCTTTTCCCTCAGACCGAGGCGGCTGAGGCGCTGGCCATCGGCAGCCGCATCGGGATGGAAGTGGGAGCCATGCGCCTCGATGCGCTCATGGGCGCCACCGTCACTATCAGCGGGGGGGTCTCCGCCCGCGTGAACGCCTCCGACACCCTGGAGACCGTGCTCAAGGCCGCGGACCACGCGCTCTACGAGGCCAAGCGGCAGGGACGGGGCCGCGTCGTCGCGTCGTAGTCGGAAGCAGGGAGCGGGAAGCAGGGAAGAGGGGGGCTTGATCACTCAACAACTTTAGGGCCGGGCCTCGGGATTGGGCTGGCCGATACCATAGCAGTCCCTCCCGCGTGGGGACAGGAACGCCAGTAGCGCCGCCAAGTCCATGGCGAATATCACGGCCGACAGCAGGCCGAAAATTTTAAACCCCGTCAAGTAGCCCGGGGCCGTTTGGTGAGAGGCCCACTGCCAGGCCCCCACGGGAAGCTCGGCGATCCCCCCGCCAATCTTTCCGATCATCACGGAGGCCAGGTAGGCCACGGCGCCGTACCATCCCATTCGATGCCGGTACTTCACCACAACACCTAAGGTCCAGAGCAGGACCCCGGGCACCGCAAACACCAGCAGATAATAAGCGAAAAGCCTCAGGGACGACTGCTTCCAGAGCTCGGGGAGGTCGAGGGCGGCCCACCAAACCACGAATCCCAGGACGGCCCACTCGATGCCCTTGAACTGGAGGTAGACGCCCAGGAGTTTGGACCGGGAGGTGGGGCGCACCACCATGGCCGTTTCCTCACGAGGCAAGGCGCGCCACGAGGGCGGCCTTGATGAAGGGGTCCAGGGCTCCGTCCAAAACCGAGTCCGCGTTCCCTACTTCCGTGTCGGTCCGGTGATCTTTTACCAGCCGGTACGGGTGGAGAACGTAAGAACGGATCTGGCTGCCCCAGGCGATGTCCTTTTTGGCATCCTCAACGACCTTGCGTTCCTTGGCCCGGTTTTCGAGCTCCAGCTGGTAGAGGCGGGACTTGAGGATCTTCCACGCGGTCTCGCGGTTCTGGAGCTGGCTTCGCTCGTTCTGGCAGGTCACGACGATGCCGGAGGGGAAGTGGGTGATTCGCACCGCCGTGGAGACCTTGTTGACGTTCTGCCCGCCCTTGCCCCCGGACCGGTAAATGTCGATGCGCACGTCCTTCTCGGCGATGTCGATCTCGATGTCCTCGTTGATCTCCGGGGAGACGTAGACGGACGTGAAGGAGGTGTGGCGGCGGGCGGCGGCGTCGAAGGGCGAGATGCGCACGAGGCGGTGCACGCCGCTCTCCGTCTTGAGGTTCCCGTAGGCGTAATCTCCCTTCACCAGGAACGTGACGGATTTCAGGCCAGCCGTGTCGCCGTCCTGCCAGTCCATCAGCTCTGTCTGGTACCCCCGGCGCTCCGCCCACCGGGTGTACATGCGGTAGAGCATGAGGGCCCAATCCTGGCTCTCCGTGCCTCCCGCGCCGGGATGGATCGTCACGATGGCATTGTTAATATCCAGTTCTCCCCCCAGGAGAGCTTTGATTTCCAGTTCCTCCATGAAGGGCCGAAAATCCGCCAGGGTCTTGGAGAAGTCGGCGTCGATCTCCTCCCCCTCGAATTCCAGGAGGGTGTCCAGATCGCCCATATACCGGTCCAGCTTGGACAGATCGGCCATGCGGGCCCGCAGCGCTCGCTGTTCTTTGAGGACGATGGCGGCTTGATGGGGGTCGTTCCAGAATTCGGGAGAGGATGCGGTGTTCTCAACGGCTTGCATTCGGGCTTTCACCCCAGCTTCGTCAAAGACAACTCCGCAGATCGAGGGCCCGGGCGCGCAAGGCCTTGTATTCCTGTTTGTGTTCTTCCTGGATCATGCCAGCACCCCATTTTCGGATTGCGAATTGGGAAATGCGAATTGAGAAGAAGCAGGCCGCCGACGCCCCAATCCGCAATTCCCCATTCGCGATTAAAACTCTTCCTTCATATAGTTCGGCGCCTCTTTGGTGATCATCACGTCGTGAGCGTGGCTTTCTTTCAAACCGGCCACGGTGACGCGGACGAAGCGGGCTTTCTCGCGCAGTTCAGCGATGCTCGCGCAGCCCGTGAGCCCCATCCCCGATCGCAGGCCCCCCACGAGCTGGGTCACGACGTTCTCCAGGTTGCCCTTGAAGGGCACCATGCCCTCGATGCCTTCCGGGACGAGCTTGGAGAGGGGCGCCTCACCCTCCTGAAAGTACCGGTCCGCGGAGCCCGCCTTCATGGCGCCCAGGGAGCCCATGCCGCGGTAGGCCTTGAAGGTGCGCCCCTGGTAAAGAATGGTCTCGCCGGGGGCCTCGTGAGTTCCGGCAAAGAGGCTGCCGATCATGACCGATTGGGCACCCGCCGCGATGGCCTTGACGATCTCCCCTGAGAACCGGATGCCGCCGTCGGCGATGACCGGGATGCCCCTCTTATCCGCCACCTTCGAGCACTCGGCGATGGCGCTGACCTGCGGAACGCCTGCTCCCGTGACGATCCGGGTCGTGCAGATGGAGCCGGGACCGATGCCCACCTTTACGGCGTCGGCCCCCCGTTCGATGAGCGCCTCGGTGGCGCCGGCGGTGGCCACGTTGCCCACGATCAGCTGAACCTCGGGGAAGGCGTTCTTCAGGGTCTCGCACGCGTCCAGCACGCCTTTGGAGTGGCCGTGAGAGGAATCCAGAACGAGGACGTCCACGTGAACGTCAACAAGGCCCTTGGCGCGGGCCAGCAGGTCCGAGCCGACGCCCACCGCGGCCCCCACGCGAAGGCGGCCCATCTTGTCCTTGCAGGCGTTGGGGAACTTGATCTTCTTCTGGATGTCCTTGACCGTGATGAGCCCCTTGAGGTGGTAGTGCTCGTCAACGACCAGAAGCTTCTCTATTTTATACCGCTGCAGGAGGGCTTTAGCCTCGTCGAGGGTGGTACCGACGGGCACGGTTTTCAGGTTCTCACGGGTCATGAGTTCGCTCACGGGCAGATCCGTGCGCTCCTCGAACCGCAGGTCGCGATTGGTGAGAATCCCCAGCAGTCTCCCGTCGGGAGCCGTCACGGGGACGCCGGAGATGCGGAACTTGGTCATCAGGTCCAGGGCGTCGGCCACCTTACGCTCGGGAGCGATGGTGATGGGGTTGGTGATCATCCCCGCCTCAGACCGCTTGACCCGGTCCACCTCCTCGGCCTGCCGTTCCGGGGCCATGTTCTTGTGCATCACACCGATCCCTCCGTGCCGGGCCATGGCTACGGCCAGGTTGGCCTCGGTCACCGTGTCCATGGCCGAGGAGAGGAGGGGGATATTTAATTGAATCTTGTGGGTCAGGATGGTCGTCGTATCCACTAGCTGTGGATGGACCACCGAGTGGGCCGGCACCAGGGACACGTCATCGAACGTCAGGGCCAGCGGAGGGTTATCCTGCAACATGGTCTGGCTCCTCATAAGCCCTTCATTATAACCTGCTTCAAACCCCATCGCCACTCCGGCGCCAGACCCCCGCCACGGGGACAACACCGACAAGGACACCGAGGCCGCCACACCTCTCTCCCCTGAAGCCTGGGTTCCGGCGCTGCGGCCCTTCTGGATTCTGCCCCACCCGGCCCCTCCAGCGGGTGAAACCCTTGACAATGCCCCCTTAAAGGCGCTAAGTAGAATATGAGGATTGAGGCATTAGGTAATGTGCGTGAAGTAAACCTTGTGGATAAAAGGAGGTGGCTGCATGAAGAAATTGTTGGTGGGAGCTGTCCTGATGCTGGCGGGCGTAGGGCTCATGGCCCAAGCCCATACGGGCTATTTCGACGTCATGCCCGGCTATCAGTTCAGCACGGGAAATTACCAAGTTGTCAGCGGGGATTTCAAGGCGAACGGCAGCGGCAAAGACAACTTCATCGCCGGCCTTGATTTCGGCTGGTTCTTCACGGACCACGTGGGCCTCCACGCTGGCTACGAGTACAACACGGGCGACTATCACGCCAATCTCCACTACGGGCCCTTTTACCTGGGCGACTTCAAGTTTTCCCGGAACACCAACCTGGTTGAGGTTGGCCCCGAGTTCATCTGGGGAAGCCGCGCCAACCAAGGCTATTTCCAGCTTAACGTCGGCCACACCTTCGGTGGAGGCGACACAAAGTTTTACTACGGTGGCCATAAGTACGACCTGGGCAACGTCGGCACCAACGAATGGACTTACGGCGCCGCCGTCGGTTACAGGCACTACTTCACCGACACCGTAGGCATCGCCATGCAGGGGACGTACCACCACATCCAGAACTGGGAGATCAGCGACAACTGGGACGCACGGATCGGCGTCACCTTCCGCTTCCCGAAGCCGGCCCCGCCTCCCCCGCCACCGCCGCCACCTCCCCCGCCGCCGCCTCCCCCGCCACCGCCACCGCCGCCACCGCCGCCTCCTCCACCACCGCCGCCGAAGATGATCGAAATCAACCTCGACGAGTCGGTCCTCCATTTCGCCATCGACAAGTGGGCGATTCCGAAGGACGGCGAAACGGCTCTTAACGACGCCGTGGCCAAGCTCAATGAATATCCAGCTCTCAAAGTCAACGTCTACGGCCACACCGACAAGACCGGCACCCTTGCATGGAACAAGACCCTCTCCCTGCGCCGCGCCGAATCCGTGGTTAAGTACCTTACCACTCACGGCGTTGATGCGGCCCGCATCGACAAGGTCGAAGGCAAATGGTGGAGCGAGCCCATCGCCGATAACAAGACCAAGGAAGGACGCGCCAAAAATCGCCGCGTCCAGATCATCGCCGTTGAGCCCATCCAGGTGCAAGCCAAGTAGCACTATTTAAAGGCTTTACGCTAAAAAGGGGCGGGGAACCGCCCCTTTTTTTAGTTAAAATTTAAAGTTAAAAGTGAATAGTTGAATGTGACCAGAGAGGAGCAGAGACCGGGCTATCCCGGTCGGGAGTCAGGCTACCGTCCCCTGTCCCTCCAGGGGGTGCTTGCCAAATCGGCACGCGGGGGATAGAATTGCGATTAGAATGGGGAAGAGTATCTTAGGCCCCGGCCATGAACGGTTCCGTAGGATGCAGCGACTCTGCATGAATGTAAAGGAGGTTTGGATGAAGAAAGCATTGGGATGGCTCCTTGCGGGGGTAGCGCTCACGCTCCTTTGGTCTCTGCCGTCTGCGGCGCAGATGGAAAAGGGGCTGGTGGAGTTGTCCCCCATGATCGGGTACCAGTGGCAGCGCTCGGGCATTCCCATGAAGGATGGCTACCAGACGGCGCTGGCCCTGGGCTACTGCTTCACCGACAACTGGGAAGGTGAGTTTGAGCTGGCCTATGGCCAAGCCAACCTTTTCAACAACGCCAATAACCATGTCTCCACCTTCCGCATTAACGTCCTTTACAACTGGAACCTGAAATCCCTAACCCCCTTCGTGAAGCTGGGCGTCGGCAAGCTGACCACGGGACCCGATGACGTCACGGACAGCATTTACCGTCTGCGCTACGACACGACGGCCCACCTGGGTGCCGGCTTCCGGCACTTCTTCACGCCCGGTCTGGCACTCCGCGCCGAAGCAGGGGTCACCTACTACCTGACGGACCACTACTTCGGCAACGCGTACTGGCCCACGGGCAATCCGTACCCCTACAACATGGCCCTGGTCCGGCAGAGCAATCCTTACAGCTTCGACGCGGTGATCGGCCTCTCCTTCTTCTTCCACCGGCCGGCCCCTCCGCCGCCTCCGCCGCCTCCTCCTCCGCCGCCGCCTCCTCCGCCGCCTCCGCCGCCTCCGCCGCCCCCTCCGCCGCCGCCTCCTCCGCCTCCGCCTCCGGCTCCCACGGTTCACAATTCGAGCTGCGACAAGTTCGCCCCCGGATCGGCGCGCATTGACAACCGCTGCAAGGCTGTACTGGACGATATCGGCGTGCAGATGCGCTCCAATCCCCAAGCCACGCTGCTGGTCACTGGCTACGACAGCGCCAAGGGAAAGCAGGCCAAGAAACTGGCCGCCAAGAGCGCGGAGAACGCCAAGACCTACCTCGTTAAGACGCTGGGAATCGACGCGTCGCGCATCACGGTGGAGTCGGCCTCCGGAACGGAACACAAGGTCGATTACGAGCTCACGATTCCATGAAGCAGGTGGGCTCCCGTTTTTGTTTGAAGTTGGCTGCTATGGTGATCGGGGTGGTGGTTCTCACCACCCCGATTTCCCTTTTCCCGGCAGGGGCAGAGTCCGAACCCAGTGATGACGCAGCCTGGCTTTGCAACCAGGTCGGAGGGGGCATCGGCCCACCAGGCGGTGAAATCCGCTCCCTCGCCATGGCGCCGATGGACCCCGACCGCCTCTACGCGGCCACCGCCAGCGGCCACATCTATGTGACATCTGACGGGGCGAGGCACTGGAAGGACTGCCTGGTGCGGCTGCCCCGAGAAGCGATCCTGACGCGCCTTGCGGTGAGCCCCCGTTCGTCCAAGATCGCGTTCGCCGCCTACTGGATGCCCAGCGGGGGCGGAGGATTGCTCCGGAGCCGTGATGGCGGGGAGAACTGGGAGCGTCTTCTTCTTCCGGGGGTGCCCGCCCTGCGCGCCGTGGCGATCGCACCCTCTGCCCCAGACACCGTGTACGCGGGCGGCCCGGCGGGCGTGTGGCGCAGCGACAACGGCGGAGATACCTGGATCGACGCGGCGGGGCGCAGCAAACCGGTGCGGGAAGTGGAATCGCTGGTGGTGGACCCCCGTTTTTCGCTCCGCGTCTACGCGGGCACCTGGAGGCAGGCCTATCGCAGCCTCGACGGAGGCGGAACTTGGTCGCCCATCGCGCAAGGGATGGACCTGGACAGGGATGTCTTCACCATCTCGCTGAGCCCGCACGACCCCGACAAACTCTTCGCGGGAACCTGCGGATTTCTTTACAAATCCAGCAACGGCGGCGACCTCTGGTCTAACCGCATGGCCGGGATTCCCATGAACCACCGGCGCATTCACTCCATAGCGGCGGATCCCCTCGATGCCCGGGAGGTCTGGTTGGGCACGCGCGGCGGCATCTATCGCTCCCTGGATGACGCCAACTCCTTCACCCTCATGCGGGGAGGCATCTCCGTCTCCTCCATTCTGGCCGACCCGAAGGGCTCCCGGGTCTTCGCGGCCACCGAAGAGTTCGGTATTCTCACGAGAGAAAAGGGCGCTTCCTTCGTGGAGAGCAATTCGGGGATGGACGCCAGCCGCGTGCCGGCCTTCGATGCCACGTCCGGCGATCTGGACGTCCTCTACGCCGCACGGACGGAGAATCCGGATGAGCAGTCCATCTGGGTATCGGCCGATGCGGGCCGCACCTGGCGCGCCATGGGCCCCGGCGTGGATATCAAAAACGTGCGATACATCAGGGGGTTAGAGACCCCAGAGCCCCATGCGCTGGCGGTGGAAGCGGACGGGCGGTGGTGGCGGCTCAGCCAAGCCGGGCCCGCCGAGGCTCTTGCGGCCCCGCCGGGCAGGCTCGGCGCCGTGGGGGTGCTTCACTCCCCCGACGTGGTCCTCGCCGCCACCGACAAGGGGCTCTTTTTCGCCCCGGCTACATTGCTCTCCGCCAAGGGTGCCCCGCCCTCCTCAATCCGCACGCAGAACGGCGGAGGAGCCTCCGAAAAGGGTACCCCGGGGTGGCGCCGCGCCTATGCTGGGGCCCTGACGGCCCTCTGCACCGAAAACGACAGGTTTGTGGCCCTCGGGCCGAACCTTGTCCTTCAGGGTGACATGCCTGCTCTCCTGGCGGGGAACTCACCCAAAGAAGTGCGCCCGGAAGGCCTCCCTCAAGGGGTGGTGGCCGCTGCCCTCGCCCCCGAACCGGATTCGAGGATCTACGCCATCACGCGGTCGCAAGTTCTCGTCAGCGCGGATCTGGGAAGAACGTGGACAACCGTTCAACTGCCGTGGCCCGCCGACGACTTGCGCGCCGTGGCGGTGGACCCCGGCCGTCCCGACCGGGTGGTGGCTCTGGACAGCCACGGCGCCCTGCTCGAGGGAATCGATCACGAACCTCGCTGGCGCGTTCTCGGCGATGACCCGTGGCTCAACCTGGCGACCGATATCCGACTCAGTTCCGCCACCCCCGGACTTGCCTTGATCTCTACCTTGGGGCATGGGATTCGGGTCGTGTCGATCGAGTGAGATGCTGTCCAGATTCGATTCAAACTAAGGGGGGCGGGCAACCGCCCCTTTTTTAGTCAAAGGTGAAAAGTTAAAAGTGAGGAGCAGGACTGAGCCGCTCCGCTCCGGAGCCATGTTCCTGTCCCCCGTCCCCTATTCTGTTATGCTCCCAAAGGCGTTACCATGGCCGGGAGGGGTGGCCATGGGGCTTCAAGGCAATTTCAAGACCATGATGTTGCCGGACGTCCTTCAGTGGCTGGACACGGGCCAGCGCACGGGCATTCTCCACGTGAGGGGCAGTCAGGGGATCACCAAACGGATCTACTTCGAGACGGGTTCCATCATATTCACCTCCTCCTCGGACCCCAGGGAATACCTCGGCCAGTTTCTTATCAGTCGCGGCTACATCAGTGAGGAACAGCTCAACAAGGCCATGGACACCCAGCTCGCCTCGGGGATCAAGCTGGGCATGATTTTGGTCATGGTGGGCATCCTTGAAGCGGAGGACCTTCACAACGTCCTCCAGCTCAAGGCCGAAGAAAACATTTATGACCTCTTTCTTTGGGAGGAGGGGGAGTTTTCCTTCGAAGACAAAGACGCCATCGCGCCGGATCTGCCCCGGGTTCACCTCAACGTCATGTCCCTGGTCATGGAAGGGATCCGCCGGAAGGACGAATGGGGACGCATCCGGCGCGTTTTCCCCAACGACCGCACGGTGCTGGACAGGGTGGCTGCGGCGTCTCCCGAGGACATCGCTCCCAATTCCCTGCTCCGGCGGACGTTCGAGGCTCTTGACGGCCGCAGGTCCCTGGCCAACGTAGCTCTTGAGCTTCACACCACCGAGTTCCAAGCCTGCGAGGCCGCCTTCAAGTTGTTTGAGCGCGGCCTGGTCCAAAAGATCGGAGAGGCTGAAGCCCCAGAAGAAAAGAGCTACGCCAGCATCCAGCGCCTCCTTTTCACGGAGGCGGCCAAGGCCATCGAAGAGAAGCGATTCTCGGAGGCCGCCAACATGTATCGCTACCTGGCCAAAACCGTCCCCCATGATGAGGAAGCTGCTCGTGGACTCGCGATGGCGGAGGAGGGGCTTTCCAGCACCTACTTCCGGGACGTGGTCCCCATGACCACGGTTTTGGAACTGGCCGTGCCCCTGGCGCGCCTCTATACCGAGAACCTGACGCCCCAGGAAGGTTACCTGGCCTCCCGGGCGGACGGGACCTGGGATATCGCCTCCATCCTCAAGGTCTCGCCTCTGGCCGAGCGGGAGGCGCTCAGGGCCATCCATAGACTCATCAGCAAAGGGATTCTCAGACCCAGAGCTTGACCGGAGCGGGCGAGCACCTGCTTGCTAGAAGCGCCGAGGGGGCGCGGAAAACCGCGTCCCCTCGGAGGGTTTCGAGCCGCTGAGGCAACACTCAGATGGTGCCCTTGGCCTCAGATGCCCCGTGCGCCTCTCCGGTTTCTCCGGAAGAAGGCGCGGAGGGCATTTCTGAAGGTTTGCCGTGCTTGTCATCGGCGCACCAGTCCGGTTTGTGGCCCGGAAACCGCCCCGCCATGTAGATGCCCTCGGGACCACTCATACAAGATACGCTCACCAGAACGTCGCTTTTGGACTCGGCCAAGATCAGGCAAGAGGCCTTGCCGCGATAGTCGGAAAGCGCTTTCCAGGGCTTGCTGGGGGCTCCGCCCGTGTCCAAGGCCCAGGCGGGGTCGTCCGTAAAGATCGCCACACCTCCGGAAACGACGAGGCTCAACGTTTGCCCTGCCCCTGGCAAACCCAGGCTCCATCCTCTCGCTCCCTTGAGCTCCATGGGCTGAAGCTTGAGCTGGGGGGCCAGCTTCTGGCTCACGAGATCCTCGAACCGGCGAGGGTCTCTCAGGGTCTGGAACAGGGCCACCTTGGTCCCCTTCGCCGAGCCGTCCGCTCCTTTGGGCGAGCGTTCAGAAGCGAAGCACCATTCGTCCGACAAGGTGGGCAGGAGGTCGTTGGAGAAAGACAGGCCCAGCTTGCCTTCGGCGGCTCCGATCATGGCCCGCAGGGTCCCCATCTGATCCGGAGGAAGGTCTCTGCCGAGTTCGTCCAGGATGTCCTGGTAGAGCCGGGCGGGGTCCCGCCCCGCACCCCAGACATAGACCTGGCCGTGCTTCGGGAGGCGTTCCGCGATCTGAGGGGCCCGGGAGGAGCCCTGAGCCGCCAGCCTCCATATGCCCCTGGGCTGGTCCTTGAACCCGAGCCAGCTCTGCACCTGCCACCCCTTCTCCCCTTCCTTCGGCGGAGCCGTCCAGAGGGCCAGTGAGGAGATGCTGTCGATGGCGGCCAGCTTGGGAAGGGTATGCATCGCAAGAACTCCCAGGGTCTTGTAGATCCCCTCCTGGCGGGAGGTTTCGGGAGGGGCTTCCGGGGCGGCCTTGCCATCACGATCTTGGGGCTTGTCCTGAGGAGCGGGTTCCCTGCCCTGCCGCGCGGCGGCTCCAGAAGGGCCGGCAGCATCAGGGCCCGCTTCGCCGGAAGATTTCTCTTGGACCAGCGCCTCCAGCCGCTCCAGCATGTTTCCGCGCACGAACAGCGTGGCGCCTCCGGTATGGGGGAACCGCTTCAGGACGGACAGAAAAACCACGTCCTGAGAGAGGGGTTTCCCCGTGCCTTCGAGAACGGCCTTGGCGCCGTCAACACCGGAGGCGAAAACGGCCCAGGTGTCGTCTACACCCCAAACCAGCTGGTCCATCTTGATGTTCAAGTGGATGTTTGCCTTGCCGAGGGGGACGTCCACTTTATGCAAGGTCATGCCAGCCACTTGGCCGACCTCGGGCCCGTCGCCCAGCTTGTCCTTCAGGACCTGCTCCAGGGCGGCCTTCTCGCCGGGCGCGAGGGGCATGAGGGCGGCTCCCTTCAGGGTGGGCCCATCGAGCCAGAAGCCCGCCGCCATGGGCTTGGTGCGAAGGAGGGCCGGGATGTCCTTGGCGGAGACCACGGGGGCCGCCCAGACGGTTTGCAGGACCTGAAGCATGGGATCGGTTCCGCGAGAGGGCTGGACCCCGGCGGCTGCCGTGCCGGCCTGGCCTTCGGCGGGTGGCATCCATTGTCCGAGTTCGTGGATCTCCATGAAGGCCTGTGCTCGCTCGGGAAATCGGGAGGCCAGGCCCTGATACGCCCAGGAGCTCCTATGGGACCACCAATAGCCGGCCCCGGCGACGGCCAGGACCAGGGCCGCCATCACCACCCCGATCGTCCAGTTGCGTCTCATGGCATCCTCCTGTGGCCCCTTGAACCCAACGGCCAAGCGGGCGGCCACCCCTTTCCCGTCCCTCGCAGGTCAGGGACCCGTTTGATGGTACGCGGACGGCACCGAAAGGTTTCCCGCCTCGCCCGGCGGGACCTCATGAGGTAGAATATCAGTAGGGGGAGGTTTGTGCCCCCGCCGGGAGGGACCATGAGGCGCGCGACGCGATGGGGGTTGGCCCTGGCGGCCCTGGCGGCCGTGGCCCTTTCGGCCAAGACCATCAACCTCCTCCAGGATCTCCTGCCGGAACCTTCCAAAAAGCCCGAGCAGGGTTACACCATCGAGGGCCGGGCCTTCCACTACAGGGATCGGCGAGCGGACGTGCGGGTGGTCTACATGCGCCCCGAGGACCGCGCCGCGTGGTTCGCCCAGAAGGGCATCAAGGATCCCTTTGGAACTTTTCTGCAACCCGAGGACAACTATGTCTTCTTCCTCGTCCGCTTTGAGAATCTCCAGAAGGATGAGACCCTTGAATTCACGCCCGGCTCCAGCATGTTCGGGAGCGCCAACCTCGTAGACGACATCACCGTCTACCAGATGTTCTACAAGGAATCGGACGGAGACCAGCGGCTCGCGGCGGCGGGGAAAGCGGTCTTCTTCAAGGCGTTGCACCTGCCGCCGGGTCAATGGATCGAACGGCTCATGCTCTTCAAATACGACGAGTCGTACCAGCAGAAGAAGGTCCACCTCATCCTCAGCAATATCCTCCTGGGGCGGGACGGCCTGGACTTGGAGTTCCCCTTCCTCACCACGTTCAAGAAGGAGAAGCGGAAATGACCTCCCAGGTCATGGACGGCAAGGCCATCGGCGAAGCCATCCGTTCGGAAGTGGCCGCGGGCGCCGCCCAGCTCAAGGCCAAGGGGCTGCGTCCCCCGGGGCTCGCCGCGGTGCTGGTGGGTGAGAACCCCGCGAGCCGGGTTTACGTGGCCTCCAAAGTGAAGGCATGCGCCGAGGCGGGCCTCTTCTCGGACAAAATCGAGCGCCCCGCCTCCGCCTCCACCGCCGAGGTGCTTCAAATCGTCGGAGACCTGAACGGGCGGAGCGATATCGACGGCATTCTGGTTCAGCTCCCCCTGCCCAAACAAGTGGACGAAGGCGCCGTCTTGCGCGCCATCGATCCAACAAAGGACGTGGACGGCTTCCACCCCGTCAGCATGGGAAACCTCCTCCTGGATCAAGGCGGCTTCGAGCCGTGTACTCCCGCGGGCATCATGGAACTCCTCAAACGATACGGCGTGGAAATGAAGGGCAGGCGGGCCGTGGTCGTGGGGCGATCCCATATCGTGGGCAAGCCCATGGCCCTCATGCTCCTGCGCGAGCACGCTACGGTCACCATCTGCCACAGCCGCACCCAGGATCTGCCCGCCGTCTGCCGGGAGGCGGACATCCTCGTGGCGGCCATGGGCAAAACCGCCTTCATCACCGGCGAGTTCATGAAACCGGGCGCCGTGGTGGTGGACGTGGGCATCAACCGCGTCACGGACGCGGAGGAAGCGGCGCGCCTCTTCGGCGGGGACGAAAACCGCATCCGCCAGGTGAGGGAGAAGGGCTCCACGCTCGTGGGCGACGTCCTTCCCACCGCCATGTGGGAGAAGGCTTCCCTTTACACACCGGTGCCCGGCGGCGTGGGACCCCTTACGATTGCCATGCTGATGAGCAACACGCTGAAGAGTGCGCGGTTGAGGTTAGGTGCCTGAGCCCGTGAGTAGGAAAGTAGGAGAGTAGGTGAGTAGGAAGAGAAAGGCCAGGCTGTGAATCTGGCCGCACCTGGCCCCATGTTCTCTCCAGCTTCACCCTACTCCCCTACTCACCTCATCACCTACTCACGACCTGCCACCCGAAGGCGCGGCGACGGGAAGGAGTCGAGACAACCATGCTCAACATCGGCCTGACGGGCGGCATCGGCAGCGGGAAGAGCACGGTGGCCCGAATGTTTGGGCAGATGGGGGCGGTGATCCTGGACGCGGACGCCTTGGTCCGCGGCATGCTGGAACCGGGGCAAGAAGCCGCGAAGGCGGTGGCAGAGGCCTTGGGGTCCCAGGTTTTGGATCCCGGCGGCGGCGTGAATCGCAAGGCTCTGGCTGAGCTGGTGTTCAGAGACGAGGATGTGCGGCGGCGGATCGAGGCCCTCCTCCATCCCCGCGTGGTGGCCGCCCGGCGAAAACGCGTCCGTGCCTTGGAGGCAGATAGCCCCCCCGGGTTGGTGGTGATCGCCGAAGCGGCCCTCATATTTGAAGCGGGGACGTGGACCGAATTCGACGGCGTGATCCTGGTCACGGCCCCCGCGGAGATTCGCAAGGCCCGGCTTGAGGCCGCAGGATGGGGTGTGGGCGAGGTGGTTCGGCGCATGGCCGCTCAGTGGCCTGAGGAGCGAAAGGCCGAACTGGCTGACTGGGTCGTGGACAACGGAGGGCCGGAAGAAGACACTCGATCCCAGGTGAGAACCCTCTGGGCAAGGTTTCAATCCATGTCCTTGGCCCGAGAACCGTGGAGCCGGGATGACGGGGAAACGAAATGACGAGATGCCGGGATGCCGGGATGGCGAGATGAGGAGATGAGGAGATGAGGAGACAGGGAAGGCGCCGCTTTTCCTCCTTCATTCGGGCCGTGGTTCGGTCCCTGCGATTAAGGCTCGTCCTCTCTTCTGCGCCTCCCGGTCTCCGTTTTCACTTCGTGGAAGTGGCCGTCTTGGTGGCCTATCTCTTCGCCCACTCCACCTTGTCGCCGCGTTCTCAGCTCTTTGGACCCGCGTTCATCCACGGCGACCGCAAAGGTGACATGGTAGCCCTGACCTTCGACGACGGCCCCAACGAGCCCTACACGGGCCAGATTCTGAACATCCTGAAAGCCCGCGGCGTGAAGGCTACGTTCTTTGTCATCGGCGAGAACGCCCTTCAGTTTCCCGACGCGGTGCGCCGTGAGGCGGCCGAGGGAATGGAGATCGGCAACCACAGCTACAACCACGGCTCCATGGTCCGGGCCAGAAACGCCACCATCGACTGGCAGATCAACCAGACACAGGAGGTCATCCAGCGCTTGGTGGGATTTGAGCCCATCTGGTTTCGCCCTCCCCACGGCTTCCGGGACGTGCGCCTCTTCTCCAAAACCCGCCACGACGATCTCGCGGTCGTGGAATGGAGCAACATGCCCCGGGACTGGACCCGCCCGGGTGCGGACGTCATCGTGGAAAGAACGCTTCGCCGCCTCAAGCCGGGCGATATCATCCTTTTGCACGACGGGGACAATGTGTACGTGGGAGGAGACCGAAGCCAGACCGTAGCCGCCCTTCCCCGCATCATCGACGGCATCCAGGCGAGGGGCCTGAGGTGTGTCACCCTTTCCGAACTCGCCGCCCGCGGAGGCAGGGGGTTAAGGGATTACAGGCGGATAGAAGAGAAGGAGGAACGGGAGCCAAAGGGGCGACCGTAGCCTCGTAGGGGAGGGCCACCGTGCCCTCCCGGCATTGGTGCGGCACGACCGCGGGCGGGGACGGTGCCCCGCCCCTACATTCCTAGGATCCCTCCATGTACACCGACCTTCGCGGCTTCATGAAGGCCCTCGAACAAGACGGCGACCTCCTCCGTGTCAAGGAGGAGGTGGATCCCAAGCTTGAGATCACGGAGATCCTGGACCGCGCGGTCAAAGAGGGCGGCCCGGCGGTCCTCTTCGAGAAGGTCAAGGGCTACCGCGTGCCCGTCCTGGGCAACGTCATGGGCACGCACCGCCGCATGCTCAAAGCTCTCGCCATAGCCGGCTACGACGAGGTGGACCAGCGCGTCAACGCCTTTTTCGACGTGAAACAGCCCCAGGGTCTCCTGGATAAGATCAGGATGCTCCCCCAGCTCGCCGAGCTGGCCTCCTACATGCCCAAGGCCGTGAGGTCGGGGCCGTGCAAGGACGTGATCCTGAAGAAAGGCCAGTTCGATCTTACGAAGGACCTCCCTGTATGCACGTGCTGGCCTGAGGACGGGGGCCCCTTCATCACCCTGCCCATGGTCTTCACGAAGGACCGCCATTCCGGCAAGCGCAACTGCGGCATGTACCGCATGCAGGTCTACGACGCCACCACCACGGGCATGCACTGGCAGATGCACAAACAGGGCGCCAAGCACGCGCGCCAGGCCCTGCGTAAGGGCGAGAAGATGGAAGTGGCCGTGGCCATCGGCTCCGATCCGGCCACGTACTTTTGCGGCGCCATGCCCCTGCCCGACGACGTGGACGAGATGCTCCTGGCGGGCTTCATCCGCAAGGAAGCCGTGGAGATGGTGCCCTGCGAGACGGTAGACCTGGAGGTCCCCGCCAACAGCGAGTTCGTCCTCGAAGGCTGGGTGGACCCGGCGGAGCTCAAGCGCGAAGGCCCCTTCGGCGACCACACGGGCTACTACTCGCTCGCCGACGATTACCCCGTCTTCCACGTGGAGTGCCTCACGCGGCGCAAGGAGCCCGTGTACGTCCACACGATCGTGGGGCCGCCGCCCATGGAGGACGCCTTCATGGGCTACGCCATCGAGCGCGTCACCCTGCCTATCATGAAGCGCCAGATGCCCGAAGTGACGGACATGCACATGCCCCCCGAGGGCGCCTTCCACAACCTCATGATCCTGGCCATCGACAAGCAGTACCCCGGCCATGCGCGCAAGGTCATGCACGCCATCTGGGGCCTGGGCCAGGCCATGTTCACCAAGGTCATCATCGTGGTGGACAGCGACGTGAACGTGCAGAACATGCGCGAAGTTGCCTGGCGGGTCCTGGCCAACATCGATCCGGGCCGCGACCTGGAGCTCGCCCGCGGTCCCGCCGATGCCCTAGAGCACGCCTCCCAGTACTTCGCCTACGGCGGCAAGGTGGGCATCGACGCCACGCGCAAGTGGAAGGGAGAGGGCTTCGACCGCGACTGGCCTCAAGTCCTGACCATGCCCGCCGACGTAAAAACCAAGATGGGCGCCTTGTGGACTGCGCTGCGCAAAAACGGGGGCTAGCAGCCTGCTAGTGTCCTGTAACAGCGGTTCGCCGAATAGGTCCGGACGGTCTGACAGGACACGAAGGGGTGCGGGGAAGGCACTTCCCCGCTCTTTCGGGGTAACAGCCTGCCGCAGGCAGGCGCCCTAGGGGCGGAGCCCCTTGGGAAGTGTGGCCTCTCCTGCCTGCCCAACGTATTCAGGTTTGTTCTGAGACGCCACACTAGAGGCGGATCACGGCGGGACCGCACCGAGGCTCGGAGTGGGTTCCAAAGGCCTCGCGTAGGTCACAGGCCGCCGCCGAGGTGGATTTCGTAGAACAGGGTTCGCCCGATCACCTCCGAGAGGGCGGCCATGGCAAAGGCCGCCAGAACCGCGGGACCGGCCGCCGCGTCCCACAGCACTGCCACCGCGCAGGCTACGGCGGCGGCGCCCAAAAGCAGCATCCGGGCCGCCAGCCACGCCCGCTCTCCGCTGATCATCCTCAGGGCCGCTTCCTTCGCTTCCCGCGGCCCGTTCACCAGCCCGCGGAGCCACAGCGACAGGGCCATCGTCTGGAGGAAGACGCCTCCCAAGGCCGCCATGGCCAGCATCCCGAGAGCGGTGCCGCGCGCCTCCTCTGAAACATCCCGCCCCATCTGCAGCAACGAGGCGGCCCCCAGACAGCCCAGCACGAGCGCGGGCAGGACGAAGGCCGCCTGACTCCACGGGCTGTCCCAAGCCGGCGCCGTCCGCAGGCGGTAAGCCATGGACATGGACGCCAGAAGCAGGAGCCCCAGGGCCAGCGTGGCCGCGGGGAGAAGCCGCCCGGCCCCGCCCGAAGCGTCCACGGAGGGAGGCAGGGCCGCTCCGGCCACGAGGGCACCGAGGAAGAGAACCGCCGAGACCACTTCCCTGCTCAGCCAGGACCGGCGCGCGTTCGTCACCGCGCGCCACGCGTTGCCTTTGCGGCCCAGGTGCAGGAAGGAGGCAGCCAGCGCCAGGGCCATGGCCGCCGCGGCCGCGGTGAAGGCGGGCCCGGTCCAGGCACCGGCAGCAAGGCTGCCTTCGCGGCCCTCCGTCCAGATCCTCACGATCCAGAGGGCCCAGGAGGCGCCGACGGCGCACTGGGACAGGAGAGTGAAGGCCACCAGCGACGGCTCTCTCATGGCCGTCCCACCTCCTCCCCGTTGGCCACCCGGCCCTGACTTCTCGCCCGCCCGGCCTGTGGATGCCCGGTGACTCGCAGGCCCGGCAAGGTAGTCGAGGGATCGGGGAGCGGGTACCCGGAGGCTTCCCCGTACCTGGCCTCCATGTCCTCCCTGGGCCCGAAATCGAGGGCCCGCATGGGACACGCGGCCACGCAGCTGGGGGGAAGGCCCGCGTCCAAGCGGTCGATGCACGCCGTGCACTTGGTCATGACGCCCCGGGCGCCGTCGAACTGGGGGGCACCGTAGGGGCAGGCCCAGGAACAGTAGTGGCAGCCCATGCAGCGGTCGGAATCCATGAGGACGAGGCCGCCCGGCCCCTCGTGGCACGCGCCCGTGGGGCAGACCTCGGCGCAGATGGGGTGCTCGCAGTGGTTGCACGACACGGACAGGGAGTAGGCGAAGACGTCCTGGCGCCAGGCGGCGCCGTCCCGCCACCACCCTCCGCCGCTGACCTCATAGACCCTCCGCCACAGGACTCCCACGGGAAGCCCGTTGTGGTCCTTGCACGCGGCCTGGCACGCCTTGCAGCCCGTGCATGCGGCGCTGTTCGCGTGGAAAGCATAGGGGCCCCGCGCTCTCATCGATCCACCGCCGCCACCTGGGCCATGGCCGTGTGCTGGGCCGTCCCGAAGGCCAGGGGCGTCCAGCGCTCGCTCGTCAGGACGTTCACGCAGCCCCGGCCGTCCAGGCCCCGCGCGTCGGGAGACCACCACGCGCCCTGCGGGATGTCGATGACGCCGGGCATGATCCGCGGCGTGAGGCGGCAGGTGAGGAGGGTCTCCCCGCGTCCGTTGAAGACGCGCACCCTGTCTCCGTCCCTCACGCCGCGAGGCTCGGCGTCCACGGGATTCATGAAGACGCGCTGAGGGAAGGCCTCCTCCAGCCAGTCGTTGTTGTCGTGGATGGAATGAACCCTGTGGAGGGTGTGGTGGCCGATGACCTGAAGGGGATACTGCTGGGCCTGCGCTCCCTCCGGCCCCTCCTCTTCGGGGATGTATTTGGGCAGGGCCGGGATGCCGGCGGGATCGCTTCGCCTGAGCAGGTCCGCTGAGAAGATCTCGACCTTTCCCGAGGGCGTGTCCAGGGGGAACCGCTCGGGATCGCGCCGGAACTCCTCGAAGGCCACGGCGGGATGCTCCACGGGGGGCGCCCAGACTCCCAAGTTCCGTTCCACGAACTCGTCCAGGGTGGGCAGGCCGGGAAAGCGCGTTTCGCGCCACCTGTCCAGGCACCACTCCACCCAGCCGCGCTCGTCCCTCCCTTCCGTGAACGCCTCGCCCACGCCCAGTCGTCGGGCCAGGCCCGCGCAGATCTGGTAGTCGCTCCGGCACTCCCCGGGCGGCTCCACGAGCTTGGGAAGGAGAAACACTTCGTCTCCGTACTTCCAGCCGTCCGCCGCGCCCCACGTCTCGAAATGGGTGCACGCGGGCAGGACCACATCCGCGAAGCGGGCCGTGGGCGTGAGGAACTGGTCCTGCACGGCGATGAATTCCACGAGGGACTCGTCCCGCAGGATCGCCGCCGTCCGGTTCACGTTGGCGTGCTGGTTCACCAGGGCGTTGGAGGCCACGGCGTAGATGAGTTTCACGTCGGAGGAGAGCTTCCTCCCGTCCCGGGGCGCGGCGAGGGACGGCAGGGGCGCGTCATGGCCGCGCAGGCCCTGGTCCGTCCACACCACGCCCTCCTCGGCGCTCATCTCCCTTCCGCGCAGGACGGCCTCCGTCCAGAGAAAGCACGGGATGGATGCCCCCACGGGATTCTCTCCCGAGGGGAACAGCGTCCAGTGAGGCCCGCCGTCGGGCGCCTGGAGGCCCAGGCCGCTGGCCCAGCCCCCCGGCACCCCCACGTTCCCCGCCAGCGCCGCCAGGACGCATCCCGCCCGCACCACCTGCTCCCCGTACGCACGGCGCTGCATGCCGTAGCCCTGGTAGAGGACGCCGGGGCGCAGCGTGGCATACTCCCTGGCGAGGCGGGCGATGGTCTCGCGCGGGACGGCGGTGATGGGCTCGGCCCATTCGGGGGTCTTGGGCACGCCGTCCCGCGCGCCCATCAGGTAGTCGCGATAATTCTCCTCGCCCTCGCATCCTTCGGGCATCTGGCTCGAATCGAATCCCACGCAGTGCGTGCGGACGAACGGCGCGTCGTAGAGGCCCTCCGTCACCATGACGTAGGCCATGGCGCTCATCATGGCCGCGTCCGTGCCGGGGCGTATGGGCACCCACTCGTCCGCCAGGGCGGAGGCGGACAGGCTGTGGCGGGGATCGATGCAGACCACCCTCGCGCCCCGCTCCCGGGCCAGTTTCACGAAGTAGTCGCTGTTGGTCCCGTCCCGCATCTCCGCGGGGTTCCATCCCCACATGAGGATGATGCGGGCATTAAGCCAATCCTGTCGCTGGTTGCCCGTCGTCAGGGTCCCGTAGACCGTGGGCGTGGCCACGTTGATGGCGGCCCAGGAATAGCTGTTCCAGATGCCCAGGCACCCCCCGAAACAGTTCATGAGCCTCCGTGCCACGTGGGAGCCCGTGGTCTGGCCGTAGGAGCCCGTGCCGTAGGGGACGAAGAGGGCGCCGTTGCCGTAGGTGTCCCGGACCCGGCGCATCTCACCCGCCACGAGGTCCAGGGCTTCGTCCCACCCGATGCGATCGAAGCGCCCCTCCCCCCTCGGCCCCACCCGCTTGAGGGGGTGCATAAGGCGGCCGGGATGATACTGGCGCCGCAGGTAGGAGCGCCCCCGCACGCAGGCCCGAAGCTGGGGCGCGGCCAGCGTGTCGGGGCGGTCGTCCGTGTCCAGGGAAAGGATGCGGCCATCCTTCACGTGCGCCAGGAGAAGGCACCGCCCGCCGCAGTTGTGCGCCGGGCAACCCACGCGCACGATCCGCTCCTCCGGATCCATTCCCGTGGCGCCACCTGGGGCGGCGGGGTGCCTGCGCGGACGTCTAAAAATGGACACCAAGCTCCTCTTCATCCCTCTCGTCGCTCCTTGAACGCCGCACGCTCTCGCGCCGCAGGCGGTGATGATGACGCCTCCGCGGGCGCCGTAGCAAGGGGTGGGCCATGGCACCCACCGCGCCCTTGACTTCCGGTCAAGTTAGTACTAAATTATTAGTATGATAAACGAAGGGGCCAAACCTCTGACCGAGTCGGAACTGGAGATCATGGAGGTGCTGTGGGACCTGGAGCGGGGTACCGTGCGGGACGTGTACGAGATCCTGCTCGAGCGCCGCAAGGTCGCCTACACCACCGTCATGACCATGATGGGCATCCTGGAGGAGAAGGGGCACGTCCGGCGGCGCAAGGTGGGCCGCGCCTTCGAGTACGTCCCCTCCCGGCCCAGGCAGAAGGTCATCGCCTCCATGGTGGAGGAGTTCGTCTCCCGGGTGTTCAAGGGGTCGGCGGGGCCTCTCGTGGCGGGCCTCCTCAAGGACAAGAAGCTCTCCCCCAAAGAGGTGGCGGAGATCGAACGCCTCCTCAAGGAGAACTCATGACCGCCTCCGGTGCCGTCGTCAACCTCTGCGCCTACGTCCTCCAGAGCTCCCTGCTCCTGGCCGTGGGCCTCGTTCTGCCGGTCCTGTTCAGCATTCGGGACCCGCGGGTTCGGTACAGGTACTGCACGACCCTCCTGGCCGTCTCTCTCCTTCTGCCCCTCCTCGTCTTGCCCATCATGGGCCGCCCGGCCCAGGGTGCGGCGAGCGCCACGGCCTACGTGGCCGGGGCCATGACCATGACGGTGCAGCCCGGGGCCCAGCCCTTCTCCCCGTGGCCGTGGTTTTTGGGATTCTTAACTGCCGTGGCGGCGGCGCGCCTCCTCTGGCTACTCGTGGGGTTGTTCAGGTTGGAAGGGATGCGTCGGAGCAGCCCCGTGCTTAATCCCCTGCCACCGTCCGTCCAATCAGAAGTGGCTGAATTGCAGATCGGCACCGAATTCAGAATCTCCAAGGAGGCCCGCAGCCCCCTCACCTTCGGCTGGCGTCGCCCCGTCGTCCTTCTCCCTGCGGGGTTCGAAGACCTGGACCCCGAGGCCCAGCGGTGCATCGCCCTGCATGAACTCCTCCACGTGAAGCGGGGCGACTGGCCCGTGATCCTCGTGGAAGAGATCCTCCGTTCCCTCCTCTGGTTCCACCCCGCCGTGTGGCTCGTGCTCGACCGCATCGCCCTGAGCCGCGAACAGGTGGTGGACCGGGAGGTCGTCCGCCTCACCCACGAGCGGGCGGCCTACATGAACACCCTCGCGGCCATGGCCCGCCACCGGCAGAGCGCCGGGGCGGCGGCGACTCTCCCCTTTTTCCACCGGAGCCACCTTCTGCAGAGGCTGGCTCTCCTGACCAAGGAGGTGTCCATGTCGAAGTTGAGATTGGGGCTCACCGTCGCGGGCTCCGTGGCCATTTTGGTCTTCGCGGGGGTTGTCGCCACGAGGGCCTTTCCGATTCTAGGTGGACACTATGAAGGCCTTGCCGCAAAGCCCTACGCGGTGGCCGTAGAAGCCAGCAGGACGGGTGATTCGCACAATAGGTTCAAGTGCCACGTGACGGTTACCGACGTAGCGACGAATGAGGTAGTCAGCGAACCGACGCTCTTCACGTCAGCCGGCGAGGAGGCCAAGGGCTCGACAACGCACCCGGATGGTCGCGAGTTTATCGTTTCAGTTCTTCCGAGCCTCGACGGCACAACGGTGAGTTACCATTTCGTCGCCAAGAAGGGCGCCACGGTTCTCCAGGAAGATGAGGGTGTGGCCAAGGTAGGACTCCCTCCACCCGTGGCGCCGATACCCGATGAGCGCGGCGTCTACCCCATGGGTTCGATCCCGCCGCCCAAGCTGCTCAAGCAGGTCACTCCCGACTACCCGCCGGAGGCGAAAGAGAAAGGGATCGGCGGCAAGGTTGTCATTCAGATCGTCATCAATGAGCGGGGCGAGCCGACTCAGGCGAAGGTGCTCAAGTCAGACAACGAGATCTTCAACGCCGCGGCTCTTGCTGCGGTTTCACAGTGGCGATTCGAGCCCCCCATGTTCGATGGCCTTCCCGTCAAGGTTGACTGGATTATCTCAATCAACTTCACGGCAACACCGTAGCCTACAACGAGGGAGGGGCCGCCTTGCGACGGCCCCTCCCTTGTTCTTTGCGTCTCGCGTCTCGCGTCTAGAGTCTTGCGTCTGGCGATCAGCGGCGGAGATGCCGGACCCTCACCGATCCGTCCGGTGCCGTGAGGACCTCCACCTGGTCGCCGGGATAGAAGGCCTCGTCGGCCTGCTGGACGATGGCCAGGAGTCTGCCGTTGTCCAGCCGCACGTCGATTTCGAGGCCGTTTCTCTGCGTGGCGTCCTTCTCGATGGCATTGCCCGCCAGGCCTCCGAGGATGGCCCCGGCCACGGAAGCCAGCGCCGAACCGGAACCCTCGCCGACGGTGGACCCCGCGATGGCGCCCACGGTGGCCCCGGACATGGCGCCCACACCCGTTTGCGTGCCCTGGATCTGCACGTGCCGCACGGACTCCACGACGCCGCGGTGGATGGTCATGGGCTGGCGCGTGTCGTACCAGCCGTAGCTCCTGCCTGAATAGTTCTCGGCGCACCCGGCGAGGGACAGAGCAGAGATCAGAGCCAGCACACTCACTGCACGTCGCGCATGTTTCATGGCCTCAGCTCCACGACTCACTAACTTAACCTTCCTCGCGGCCCCGGAATTCCTTGGCGAAACGGAAAGGCCGCCTTGTGAGGCGGCCATCCGTCACGCTCGAAGGAGCCCCGGTCACTTGCCTTGCTTTTCCTTGAGCTGCTGGAGCTCGTCCTCGGT
>JAKAKG010000217.1 GCA_021813555.1 Acidobacteriota bacterium | reverse complement strand
CGCCAAGGCCTCGCCCGAGGCCCAGATCCTCTGCGGCGGCGGATGCGACGACTCCGTGGGCTACTTCATCCAGCCCACCGTGGTGCAGACCACCAACCCCAAGTTCAAGCTCATGGAGGAGGAGATCTTCGGGCCCGTCCTCACCCTCTACGTCTACGACGACGCCCGGCTCGACGAGACCCTGGACCTGTGCGACACCACGAGCCCCTACGCCCTCACGGGCGCCGTCTTCGCCACCGACCGCAAGGCCATCGTGAAGGTCTTCAACCACCTGCGCCACGCGGCGGGCAACTTCTACATCAACGACAAGCCCACGGGCGCCGTGGTGAGCCAGCAGCCCTTCGGCGGCGGCCGCGCCAGCGGCACCAACGACAAGGCGGGCAGCTACCTCAACCTCATCCGCTGGGCCAGCATGCGCGCCGTGAAAGAGACTTTCGTGCCGCCCACCCACTTCGCCTATCCCTTCATGGCGGAGGAATAGAGGGGATTATTCACCACAGAGGCACAGAGACATCTCCTCGGGAGCCGCCTCGCGACGGCTCTCGATCCCAGGGGAGCCTACCAGACCGTCGTCTACGAGAAGGCGGCCTGGGCCATGGCGAACCTCCGCGAAGTGGCTCGCTTGGCCCCGCCTGGCGATTCCTATTCTGGTGATGTACGGCGACAAGACCGGGAACCTGGTCTTCATCCTGGAAGGCCGGCAGGGGCGCCAGGAGATCCCGCTCCTGGGGAAGCCCTCCTCCATCAAGGTGGACCCGTACCACTACGCCCTCGCCAGGGTCAAATCCTGAACCACAGGTAGGCGCACAAGGGAGACACTGAGCGGTCCGGCACCTGCCGGACCGTTTTGTTTTCATGCACTTCAAACCTTTAGGTTCCCGGCGGCGTCTTAAGGTGTGAGCGGGGGAACTTGCCCCGTTCATGACCGAAGCAGGAGGCGCGGGTTGGAGCCAGAGGCGGAGGCTGCGGAACACCATGAGGTCCGGGCGGCCCAGGGAGGCGACTTGGAGGCCTTCGAGCGGCTCTACCGGGCGCACGTGGGCCGGGTGCTGGCCCTCTGCGCGAGGATGACGGGAGATCGGACCATGGCCGAGGACCTCACCCAGGAAACCTTCGTGAAGGCATGGGAGAAGCTGGCCTCCTTCAGGGGCGAAAGCGCCTTCGGCTCCTGGCTCCACCGGGTGGCGGCCAACGTGGTGCTGGACCAGGCGCGTTCCGCAAGCCGGCACCCGAGGAAGGCCGAGACGGCCGAGGACGCGGATGTTTTCGCGGCCCAGGCATCCGCCCGGGATGTCGCCTCCGCCGTGGACCTGGAGCGCGCCCTTGCGGCGCTGCCCGAGGGGGCCCGCGCGGCCTTCGTGCTCCACGACGTGCACGGCTTCAGCCACGAGGAAATCGCCCGCCTCGCCGGCCAGGCCGTGGGCACCTCCAAGGCCCAGCTCCACCGGGCCCGCATACTCCTCAGGGAGGCGCTCAGATGATGGACTGCACCCGCGCCGCAGACCTGCTCGACGAGTATGTGGACGGAACGCTGCCCGAGTCCGAGGCCCGGGACGTGCGCGATCACCTCCTGGCCTGCCCGGCGTGCGCGCGCTCCGAGGCCGGCCTTCGCGCCCTCCTTCGCCGCGCCGCGCAGCTTCCCGCTGAGATGGAACCCTCCCGCGACCTTTGGCCGGGCATCCAAGGGAGGATCGCCGCCGAACCCGCGCGCACCGCACGCCCCGTCCCCTCCGTCGCACCCTATGGCTGGATAGCCGCGGCGGCGATCCTTCTCGTGGTCCTCACCAGCGCCGTCACCCTATGGGTGGTCCGCCGCCAGGCGCCCGCCAAGCCCCCGCAGGCCGTGGCTTCCCCCGAGCTGGCGGCCCTCAGGATGTCCGAGCCCGATTACCTCCAGGCCCGCAAGGCCCTTTACGCCGCCTTGCAGCAGCGGCGGGGTTCCCTCTCGCCTCAGACCGTGAAGATCCTCGACCAGAACCTGGCCGCCATGGACCAGGCCCTGCGCGCCATGAAGGCCGCCCTCGACAAAGACCCCGGAAACCGGGGCCTTGCCGTCCTCATCGAGTCCACCTACCGCCAGGAGATCCAAGTGCTCATGCAGGCCGCCAGCCTGCCCGCCAACGCCTGAACCCTGATTGTGCAGTCGGAAAGACTAAGGAGAGAGCCATGAAGAAGATCGTGACCACCGCACTCGTATCCGCCGCCCTGCTGCTCATCGCCCTGGCTAGCCCGGCCCAGCAGCGCATCGACGAAAAGCGCCCCGCGTCCCCGGCGGGCCTCGTGGCCGTGTCCAACCTGGCCGGCTCGGTCGTCGTGAAGGGATGGGACAAGGCCGAGGTGGCCGTCACGGGCACCCTGGGCAAGGGCTCCGAGCGATTGGAGTTCGAGGTTTCGGGCGACCGCACCACCATCAAGGTGGTCCTTCCCAAGCACGCGCACGACGTGGACGGCTCCGACCTTGAGATCCGCGTTCCCGCCGGCAGCCGCCTGGACGTGGACACGGTGAGCGCCGACATCACCGCCTCGGAGCTCACGGGGTCCCTGACCATCCAAACCGTGAGCGGCGAAGTGTCCGCCGCAGGGCCCGCCAAAGACGTGAACGCCCAGTCCGTGAGCGGAGGCATCAAGGTGGACGCGGGCGGCGCCCAGATCAGCGCCAAGACCGTGAGCGGCACCGTAACCGTGAAGTCCGCATCACCCCAGAACGTTGAGATGGAAAGCGTCTCCGGCGACCTGCGCTTCGAGGGCGGCCTCGCCCAGGGCGGGGCCTTCCGCGCCTCCACCGTGAGCGGCAGCGTGGATGCGGCCCTTCCCTCGGGCCTCGCCGCGGACTTCTCTCTGGGGACCTTCAGCGGCGATCTCAGGAGCGCCTTCGGCGACAACAGCACCGCGCGCCCCGAGGACCACTCCGGCAAACGCCTAAGCTTCACTACCGGCTCCGGCGGCTCCCGCGTCAAGATCAAGACCTTCAGCGGCAACGTCACCCTCACCAAGCGGTAGGGCGGCAGAGAACCCAAGGCACCAGGACGCGGAGGAAGGACGAGATGAGGGGATGAGGGGATGACGAGATGAGGGCAGGGACGGCCTTCGAAGGCAGCCGTTCACCCTACTCACCTACTCACCTACTCACCTAAGTTCACCACGAAGGCACGAAGGACACGGAACAAGGACAATCAAAACCCTTTAACCGCGAAGACGCTAAGGGCGCAAAGGGGGATGAGGCGTAGAGATGGAATCGAATTGAACGAGCGGTTTTCAACCGGGTAGATGGATTCACCACATCCTCGGACAAAGACTGGATCGTCAGCAAGGGTGGGGGCCCTAAACTGGTGCCCACCCTCTTCTCTTCGTCGGCGCCGCCAGCGTTTCTGTACTCCTACTTGGCCTTTGCTCGCTTCCATTTAGCCACGAACTTGCCAACCATATTCTCGGCCAGTTTCTTACTCGCCTCCCCCTTTGCGTTCTTGGCGCCTTTGCGGTTAAAGGGTTTTGATTTTCCTTTCTCCGTGTCCTCCCTGTCCTCCGTGTCTCCGTGGTGAATTTTTTCTCCTTACTGAAAAGCCCCAGGCGACGGCGGGTTCAGCGGGTGCGGGAACGAGTGGGGGCGCGGGGGTGTTAGATTGGAGTGGAGGTGGGGGCATGAGCCCTTGGTCGGCGCTGGTGTACTCGCTGCTTTTCGGGCTCCTGCACGGGGTTCTGCCGGACGAGCACACGTGGCCCATCACGTTCAGCTACGCCATCGGAGGGGCGAGCGGGCGGGAGGGGATGCGGGCGGGCCTGTACTTCTCCGCGGCCTTCACGGTTCAGCGGATGATCGTCTCGGAGCTTTCGTACCTGGCCCTGGCGCCCTTTCTGCGCCTGCCTGTGGTGAACGCCGTGGTGTACGTGGTGGTGGGGGCCGTCATGACGGTGGCGGGGGCCGTGGTGTTGCGGCGCAACCGCTACCTCCATCTGCACCTCTTCGGGCATCACCACGAGGGGGGAAAGGACATGGAGCCCACGGGAGACGTGCTGTCGCGGCAGCATGCGCCGGCGCCCCGGGCGGCCGCCGTGCCCCCCGTCCAGTGGACCCTCGTCCACGGGTTCATCGCGGGCTTCGGCTTCGGCGCCTACTCGATCTTCGTGAACACCGCCGCGGCCCCGGCCATGGGCAGCCCGTGGTTGGGCTTCCTGCCGGGCCTCCTCTTCGGCCTGGGCACCATGATCACCCTGGCCGCCGTGGGAGCCCTTTTCGGCGCCTCCCTTCGCTGGACGCACGCCCTGACCGAGGCTCAGATCCGGACCATCGGCTCCCAGACGGGGGGACGCACCCTCTTCTTCGGCGGCCTCCTCTTCGCCCTCGCGGGGGTCCTCGCACTCTCCGGGCTGGACCGCTACGTCTTTCTGGACTCGGGCCAGGTGCTCGTGGGCCTTTTCATGGCCGTGGTGGCCCTGCCCGCCTTTATCTATTCCTTCAAAGAGGTTCGCAGCGCGCGGGCCGAGTCCTGAGGCTTCTTTCGGGAAGGTTCTACAGTTCCCGCAAGGCCGTGGCGATGGGGAGGCGCGCGGCGCGGATGCTGGGCAGGAGGCCGCCCCAGAAGCCCATGAAGAGGGCGAAGGCGAGGCCCCAGGCCAGGAGGCC
>JAKAKG010000178.1 GCA_021813555.1 Acidobacteriota bacterium | reverse complement strand
CGCCCAGGGGCAGGACCTTGAGGTAGTCACTCGCCGCCACGAAGACGCCGCGCTCCCCCTGGAGGGCCTTGGCCACGAAGGGCGTCTGGGGCGCCTCCTCGGGGTGGAACGTGTTCCAGCGCTCCGCATCGGTGGCGTCCCGGTAGAGCTCCTTGTAGCTCGTCACGCTCCAGACGTCCGCGCTGACCCCGAAGCGCTCCTCCAGCATCCCCTGGGCCTTCACCGCCTCGTTGAGGATGGTGCCGCTTCCCAGCAGGTGCGCCTTGGGGCCCTTCGACGCCGAGGCCCTGAACCGGTACATGCCGCGGATGATGCCGTCCTCCGTGGAGAAGGCCTGCCCGTCCGGCGCCTTGGGCATGGGCGGCTGGGCGTAGAACTCGTTCATGAGCGTGATGTAGTAGAAAGCCCCCGCCTGGTTCACGGCCATGCGCCGGATGCCGTCGCGGATGATGACGGCCAGCTCGTAGCCGTAGGCAGGGTCGTAGGCCCGGAGGTTGGGCACGGTGAGGGCGAGGGCGTGGCTGTTGCCGTCCTGGTGCTGGAGGCCCTCCCCGGCGAGGGTCGTGCGCCCCGCCGTCCCGCCCAGGAGGAAGCCCCTCGCCTGCATGTCTCCGGCGGCCCAGATGAGGTCGCCGATGCGCTGGAACCCGAACATGGAGTAGAAAATGAAGAAGGGGATCGTGTGCAGGCCGTGGGTGGCGTAGGCCGTGGCGGCGGCGATGAAGGAGGACATGGCCCCCGCCTCCGTGATGCCCTCCTCCAGGATGGCCCCGTCCTTGGCCTCCTTGTAGTAGAGGAGGATGTCCTTGTCCACGGGGTCGTAGAGCTGGCCCGGATGGGCGTAGATGCCCACCCTCCTGAAGAGGCTCTCCATGCCGAAGGTGCGGGCCTCGTCGGGCACGATGGGAACCACGAGTTTACCCAGGTTCGGGTCCTTAAGGAGCTTGGACAGGATCTGGACGAAGACCATGGTGGTGGCCAGCTCGCGGCCGCCGGAGCCCTCGTAGAACCCCTGGTAGATCTCGTCGGCGGGCAGCTCCACGGGCGTCACGTCGGCCTTCCGGCTGGGGACGAACCCGCCCAGGGCCTTGCGCCGCTCCAGGAGATAGGCCTTCTCCTCGCTGCCCTCGGGCGGGCGGTAGAAGGGCACCTCGTTCAGCTCCTCGTCCGAGACGGGGATGCCGAACCGGCTGCGGAACTCCCGCAGCTCCTCCTCGTTGAGCACCTTCTGCTGGTGGGTGATGTTCTTGCCCTCGCCCGCCTCCCCCAGGCCGTACCCCTTGATGGTCTGGGCGAGGACGACGGATGGGGCGCCCCGGTGATCCACGGCGGCCTTGTAGGCGGCGTAGACCTTCTCGGGATCATGCCCGCCCCGGCGCATCTTGCGGATCTCCTCGTCCGAGTAGTTCTCCACCATGGCGAGCAGCTCGGGCGATGTGCCGAAGACGTCCTGCCGGATGTAGGCCCCGTCCGACACGGTGTACCGCTGCATCTGGCCGTCCACGAGCTCTTCGAGCCGCCGGGCCAGGAGGCCGTCCCGGTCTTTCTCCAGGAGCGGGTCCCAGTCGTCGCCCCACAGCACCTTGAGGACGTTCCACCCGGCGCCCCGGAAGGCCGCCTCCAGCTCCTGCACGATCTTGCCGTTGCCCCGCACGGGGCCGTCCAGGCGCTGGAGGTTGCAGTTCACCACGAAGATGAGGTTGTCCAGCTTCTCCCGCGAGGCGAGGGTGATGGCCCCCAGGCTCTCGGGCTCGTCCATCTCGCCGTCGCCCATGAACGCCCAGATCTTCTGGTCCGAGGCGGGTTTCAGGCCCCGGTCCACGAGGTACTGGTTGAAGCGGGCCTGGTAGATGGCCATGATGCTCGTGAGGCCCATGGACACCGTGGGGAACTCCCAAAACTCCGGCATGAGGTACGGGTGGGGGTAGGATGACAGGCCCCCGCCGGGCTGGAGCTCCCGCCGGAAGCGCTTCAGGTCGTCCTCGCTCAGGCGTCCCTCCAGAAAGGCCCGGGCGTACACCCCCGGCGAGGCGTGGCCCTGGAAGTACACGATGTCCCCCTCCTGGTCCCGCGTGCGCCCCCGGAAGAAGTGGTTGAAGCCCACCTCGAACAGGGTCGCCGCCGAGGCGTAGGTAGAGATGTGGCCGCCGATGCCGTGCTCCTCCCGGTTGGCGCGAACCACCATGGCCATGGCGTTCCACCGCAGGATGCTCTTGATGCGCCGCTCGATCTCCCGGTTGCCCGGGAAGGGCGGCTGAAGGTCGCGGGGGATGGTGTTCAGGTAGGGCGTGTTCGCCGTGAAGTGGGGCCGGACCCCGTAGTGCGAGGCCCGGATGTGCAGGTGCCAAAGGAGCTCGCGGATCCGCTCCGGGCCCTGCTCCTGGAAGACGTTGTCCAGCGACTCCACCCACTCCCTGTTTTCGATGTCCTTCGCGATCCCCGGCTGGGGCGGCTTGTGCTCGGTCATGTGCTCCTCGTCGGCCTCCTGGCCGAATGGCTCGTGGGATCTTCGAAGCGGCCCGCGCTCAATCGTCGGTCCTTGTAGCACCCGGTACGTGAAGAACCCCCTGCGATGAAGGATAATTCCCTGTCAAATCCTGGTCAATCCTGCGGCGCCGGCTTCCGGCCGAATCTTCCTTCCATTTTCCGTGTAACCCCGATCTTCCTTGACACGGGTTCGATCCGGTGATCATGTTGTCTCATCGGCAAGGATCGGGCGTGCGGCTCCGCACCTGGCACCGAGACGACATCAAGGGAACCGCCGCGGCCTTCCTCGCGAAGGAGAAGGGGGTGTCGCATGGTCAAGGGTACGAACCGCAACTTGGTTGTCGCGGCGGTGCTCGCCGCCGCGCTTCTCGTCGCTGGACCGTTGCGGGCGCAAGGCGCCCCTGAGAAGAGCCAGGTGGACGCCTTCAAGCGCGACCTGACGAAGAAGGGGTTCCTCTGGCAGGACGGACAGGTCTGGTTCCCGGACATCTTGCCCATGTGCTGCCAGTGCCAGCTTCCGAGCTGTTACAGCAACAACGCATCGAGCCGGTACGGCTTCTTCGCGCTCCCCCCGGCACCGGGACAGGACCCCTCGGTGAAAAACCCCTACGCCGAGTGGTTCACCGAAAAAGAGAACCTTCCTCCGGACTGGAGCTTCGCGTGGCGCCTGCGGCCCGACGAGGCGGTGGTGTTCATCGCCAAGACGCCTCCGAAGGTGGAGTACTTCGGCTTCACGGCCTACCTCTACGACCGCTACGTGGCCGGTATGGTGCCCACACCCGACTGCAGCTACGTGGACGGCCACGGACAGACCCAGCAGAGGCCCCAGCCCCCGTCGGTGCAGAGCCGCTACCCCGTCTTCGCGAGCCTGGGCGACACCCTCAACCAGGAGACGATCAGTCTCGCGGGCGGGCGGCAGGACCCCTTCCAGAAGAACGTCGTGGTCGTCGTGGCCGCTGACCGGAGCGTCCTTCGCCGGGTGGAGAATGCCCTGGAGGCGGCAGGCTACCCGGCCAAGAGCATCAACCTCCTGCCCGTGCCACCCTCCCTCGTCAGGCTGGGGCTGGAGCCGCAGAACGACTCCTTCATGATCCTCATGCGCGTGACGCCTCAATCCGGCGACAACGTGGACTCCTACTACTCCCAGCCCATGACCCTGCTGCGCGTGACACCCTCGGCGCCCATTCCCGTCCCGCAGCTCGACCCCCTTCCGCTTCCGAAGCTCCGCGTGCGCGGCACGGGGAAGACCGAAGCCTACCTCGAGGCGAAGGTGGACCAGCTCGGCCAGGCCATCGCCGCCCACTACGCGGGCCTCGGCTATACGGCCGCGCCCGTCAAGATGGCCATCCTCCCCGACGGCTTCAACTGCATCTCGAACATGCAGAACTGCCTCGCCGACAACCGGGACACCATCTACGTCTCCCCCGCCTACAACATCCTCAGCCAGCAGCCCCTGGAGGGGCAGCCGCTCCTGACCTTGGGGCCCGACGAGTTCCTCGTGGTCTACGGCGTGCAGCACCCCTTGGTGGACAAAGCGCTCTACTCCAACATCTCCATCATGGGCTGGTCCAAGCGGGCCGCGCCCGAGGTGATCAACAACTCCATGATGGCCAACAGCGCGCAGGAGTACCTCCCCGGGGCCGATCGGGCCCTGTACGCCTACCAGATCACCCGGACGGGCGGCTGTTTGTCCCAGCACTGCGTCCAGCTCGGCAGCGACTGCGGAACCGGCATCGCCGCCGAAGAGCCCGTGGCTCCCGTCTTCCGGGCCTACCTGGAGCCGGGCAAGAAGGTGGGGCCCTCCAGAGGCGAGGTCGTCGTGGACCACGTGCTCAAGTTCACGCGGGCCCCGTGAGTGCAAAGCGGGGGGTTGCGAGGTCGCGAGGCAAGCCTCTGGTGTGACGTCTCCGGCCTGCCCAACTCATTCAAGTCTGTTCTGAGACGCCACTGGATGCGCCGCACGGCCCTTCTGGGGAGCGCCTCCCTCGCCCGTACGGGGTTGTCGCGGACGTCCTAGACCCGAGGGGAGGACTGGTCCGCGGGTCCGGGAAGCGGCTCTCCCATCTCCAGCACGAGGTAGGGGGGCGGCTCGCTCCCGCCTCCGCGGATGAGCCGGACCCCGTCCCCCTGCAAAGAGGCCAGGGGCCAGAGGCCGGGT
>JAKAKG010000093.1 GCA_021813555.1 Acidobacteriota bacterium | reverse complement strand
TGTCCGGAATCGGAACGAGGAATACACGGGACGGGGGAACGGAGCGAGCCCCGGGCATGCGGGGCGTTTCCTCATCTCCTCATCCCGGCATTTCGGCATCTCGGCATCACGGCATTTCGGAATCGGATCCTGGACGCGCTTCGCTTGCCAGGATGACGGGGATCAGTCGAACGGCTGGATACGGCGATCGGGGGGCAAACCATGATCCGCTCGGGGGACACGGGGAAAGCGGTTTCGGATCTTCAGCGGAGATTGGCGCTGCTTAGGTATGATCCGGGGCCGGTGGACGGGGTGTTCGGGCGCAGGACGCACAGCGCGGTGAAGGCGTTCCAGGCGCAGAACGTGGGGCCGAACGGGCGGCCGCTGGTGGTGGACGGCCAGGTGGGGCCGCTGACGGCGTGGGCGCTGGAGCACGGAAAGCTCATCGCGCCGGTGCCCCTGTTCCCCTACGGCGAGGAGCCGCCGGAGAGCTTCGGGGGAAGCGCCGTGGGGCGGGCGGCCCTCGCGGCGGCCATCACCGAGTTGAGGGCGGGCGCGGGGGAAGAAGGCGGAAACAACCGGGGCAAGTGGGTGCGGACGTACCTGAACAACCTGGCCCCGGAGGGATCGAGTTGGTGCGCGGCGTTCGTGTGCTGGTGCTACCTCCGGGCGGCGCACCCGATGCCGTTTGCCTACACCGTGGGGGCCAGGAAGCTCTTGCAGGAATTCAAGGCGAAGGGCTGGGCCCACCTGCCCGGCGAGGGCTACGTGCCGGAACCGGGAGACGTGGTGGTGTGGTGGCGCGTGCAGGCCGCCGGCTGGCAGGGCCACGCCGGGATCGTCCACCACGTGGCCGACGGCATCCTCTACACCGTCGAGGGCAACCGCACCGCCAGGGTCGCCGGGTTCGACTACGTCCTCTCCCGCATGGAGAAGTTGCTGGGATATGGGCACGTGCCGTGATTGGGGCAGCGTGTCATCCGGGGTTTGCCCTTCCTCATCCGTCCACCTTCATCATTCATCCTTCACCCATCCAGATCAGACGGAGCCCCAGCCGGTGGTTCGGGAGCGGCGGGGGCGCTCGTCGCCGAAGGAGAGGGCCGAGGGGCTCGCCACCTTGCGGCCCACGGCTTCGGCCACGGGCGTGATCTCCTCAACGAGTTCGCGGAACTGCGCGAGGGTGAGGGACTGGTCTCCGTCCGAGAGGGCCTGCTCGGGATCGGGGTGGACCTCCACGATGAGGCCGTCGGCCCCCGCGGCCACGGCGGCGCGGGCCATGGGGATGACGGCGTCGCGGCGGCCCGTGCCGTGGGACGGGTCCACGATGACGGGCAGGTGGGTCTGAGCCTTGAGGACCGGCACGGCGTTCAGGTCCAGGGTGTTGCGCGTGGCCGTTTCGAAGGTGCGGATGCCGCGCTCGCAGAGGATCACGTTCGGGTTGCCCTCCAGCAGAATGTACTCCGCGGCCAGGATGAACTCCTTCACCGTGGCCGAAGGCCCGCGCTTGAGGAGGACGGGCTTACCCGCTCGGCCTACTTCTTTCAGGAGTGGGAAGTTCTGCATGGAGCGGGCTCCGATCTGGAAGCAGTCCACGAGGGGCGCCATGGGCTGCACCTCGCCCGGCTCCATGACCTCCGTCACCACGGGGAGCCCTGAGGCGCGGCCCGCCTGCGCGAGCATCTCCAGGGCCTCGTGCCCGAAGCCTTGAAAGGCGTAGGGGGAGGTGCGCGGTTTGAAGGCGCCTCCCCGGAGCGCCGTGGCGCCGTAGGCGGCCACGAAGCGGGCGCACGTCTGGATCTGGTCGCGGTCCTCCACGGAGCAAGGGCCGGCAATCAGGGCCAGGGTATCGCTTCCCAGCGCGGCCCGTCCCAGCATCACTTCGGTCCTCTCCCGTGTTACGTCCCGGGCGGCGAGGACGGCGCGCCCCCCTTCCTTCTTGGCCCATTCCACCCCTTCCATGGTCCCGAGGGTAACGGCGTCACCCGCGCCGTCGCCCAGGCCCACGGCGAAAAGGCCGTAGGGCAGGTCCACCTTGCGGGTCTCATATCCCTGCCGGGCGAGGGCGGCGAGGACGGTGCTCAGAGCGGACGGGGAAGCGGAGGCGGTAAGTTTGACGATCATGGCGTCATCTCCTTGGAAACATCACTTCCGTTCTGGCATCGCAGAAGTCCGGCGACGAAGCGGCGGGCCGTTTCACGGCGCTCCGCCGCCGGGCAAGCCGCCAGAGTCTCCACGAGGGCCGAGCCCACCACGGCGCACTCGGCGGCCTTCCAGATGGCGGCCACGTCCTGGTGCGTCCGGACGCCGAACCCCACGGCCATGGGGAGCGGGCAGAGGGAGCGGAGGCGCGAGAGCCGAAGATCCAGCCCCTCCGAAGCCCCCGCGTGGGTTCCCGTGATTCCCGCTCGGGAGACCACGTACACGAAGCCGCGGGCGAGTTTGGCCACGCGGCCGAACCGCTGGGCCGACGTGTTGGGGCTGTCCAGGAGGATGGGGTCGAGGCCGCGGCCCGCGAGGTACTCGAACCATCCGGGCTCCTCTTCGGGCGGCAAATCCAGCACGAGGACACCGTCCGCGCCGGCGGCCAGGGCGTCCTCGGCGAAGGACTCCATGCCGTAAGCGAGGAGGGGGTTGAGATACGTGAACAGGACGAGGGGAACGCCGCAGGCCGCCCGCAGCGAGCGGATGAGGTCCAGCGTGGCCGCCACGCCGCCTCCGGCCGCCAACGCCCGCTGGTGGGCCTGCTGGATGACGGGGCCGTCGGCCACGGGATCGGAGAAGGGGATGCCCACCTCCAGCGCCGCCGCTCCCCCGTCCATGGCGCCCAGGGCCGCATCCAGGAAGGCATCGGGGGATGGATCGGAGGCCGTCAGGTACGGCATCAGCGCGTGGCCGGAGGCAAGTGCGGAATGGAGTTTGCTCATGGGTTGGACGCCTCCGCGGGTGGCGGGGAAAAGACGCGATTAAGCGAGACGCGATTGAGCGAAACGCGATTAAGCGAAACGCGATTAAGCGAGACGCGATGAAGCGAAGCGCGATTAAACGAAGCGCGATGAAGCGAAGCGGTTTCTATGCCCTGTTCCATTCTCAATCTCCTGTCATGCTCTTCGCGTCTTGCGTCTCGCGTTTCGCGTCTAGCGTCTAGCGTCTCGCGTCTCGCGTCCCGCGCTCATCCCCCCACGTTTCCCATGTCCTTGTCGCCGCGTCCGGACAGGTTCACCAGGACACGGGCATCGGGGCCAAACGTGGCCGCGCCGTGCTCCATGACCCACGCCACGGCGTGGGCGCTCTCAAGGGCCGGAATAATGCCCTCCAGCGCGCTGAGCCGGCGGAACGCCGCGAGAGCCGAATCGTCCTGAACGCTCGTGTAGGTCGCCCGCCCCGAGCGAAACAAATGGCTGTGCTCGGGCCCCACGGCGGGGTAGTCGAGGCCCGCCGCCACCGAGGAGGTGGACAAGACCTGTCCCTCCGCGTCTTGCAGAAGGTAGGAGAAGGTTCCGTGGAGAACGCCCGGTGAGCCGCCCGAGAAGCGGGCCGCGTGCCGGCCTGGCTCGGGGCCTTCGCCGCCTGCTTCTACGCCCACGAGCTTGACGTCCCGGTCATGGAGAAACGCGGAGAAGAGGCCGATGGCGTTGGAGCCTCCGCCCACGCAGGCCACTGCGGCCTCGGGAAGGCGTCCTTCGGCGGCAAGGAACTGGCGCCTGGCCTCCTCGCCGATGACCGATTGGAAGGTGCGCACCATCTTCGGATAGGGGCGGGGTCCCAGGGCCGAACCGAGCAGATAGTACGTGTCCGACGGGCGGGCGGCCCAGTCCCGCAGCGCCTCGTTGACGGCCTCCTTGAGGGTGCCTTGCCCCGCGCTCACGGGCTCGATGCGCGCGCCCAGGAGGCGCATGCGGGCCACGTTGGGAGCCTGCCGCGCCATGTCCACGTGGCCCATGTAAACCGTGCAGTCCAGGCCCAAGAGCGCGCAGACCGTGGCGGAGGCCACGCCGTGCTGTCCCGCGCCCGTTTCCGCGATGATGCGCGTCTTGCCCATGCGCTTGGCCAGGAGGGCTTGGCCGATGGCGTTGTTGATCTTGTGCGATCCCGTGTGGCCCAGGTCCTCCCGCTTGAGGTACACGGCGGCGAGGCCCGAGGCGCCGCTGAGCCGCCGGGCAAGCGTGAGGGGCGTGGGGCGGCCCGAGTAGTCGGCGAGCAGCGAGGTGAAGGAGAGGCGGAAGGAGGCATCGCCCCAGGCCTCCTCGAAGGCCGATTCGAGCTCGATGAGGGGGGCCATGAGGGTTTCGGGCACAAAGCGGCCGCCGAAGGGGCCGAAGTCCCGAGGGCGGTCCATGAGGTCAAAGGGCATGAGCGATCTCCTTGAACGCCTGACGGGCCGTGGCGCAGAACTCCCGGATGCGGCCCGCGTCCTTGACGCCGGGGCGCGATTCGAGCCGCGAGGCCGCGTCAACTCCCGCGGGCCGCGCGCGGCGCACGGCCTGCGCCACGTTCTCCGGTCCCAGTCCTCCGGCCAGAATGAAAGGCCTGAACGCGAAGCCGCAGAGGCTCCAATCAAACGGCGCTCCTGAACCGCCGAGCTTGCCTGGGCGCGACGCGTCCAGAAGCAAAACCTGTCCCCAAGGCAGGGCTTCCACGGACGAGGGCGATGCCGGGCGTGATTCCATCAA
>JAKAKG010000221.1 GCA_021813555.1 Acidobacteriota bacterium | reverse complement strand
CGCCCCTGGCTACGATGTCCTCGACGGCCACGCCGGACTGTACCGACCAGTTGTTGAGCATGTTGAGGTTCCAATCCCACGCCGAGTAGAGGTCGCTCCGCCAGTCGTACCCGTTGGCCGCGCCGGTTAGGTCGAAGGCCCCCGGGCCGATCCCGGGGATGCCGATGCGGCCGAAGAGGGCGATCCAAATATCGTCGATGAGCTGAGGTCCCTGGGCGTCCGCCGTACTGGACCAGAAATCCAGCGCCACGTTGCCCTGGGAGAGGGGGCTAACATAGAACAATCGAGTCTTCCCTTGAATCTCCCTGGCGATGTAGGAACCGACCAGCGGCTGGCGAAATCCTGAGGTGGTGTTTTCGATGGCGGGCGCCACGTGGGGCGTGGTCCACCGCTCCAGCCAGGTGGTGTCAGGCAGAATGTAGTCGGCCCACTTGGAGGTTTCGCCGATAAGAATGTCGAAGGCGACGTGGAGCTTGAGCTTGCTCTCGTCGGCCAGAAGCTGTTCGCCGACGCTGCGCGCGGCGGGAGCCGAGTAGAGCACGTCGTTCCAGCAACTGATGAGCACCTCCACCTGGTACGGATAGCCGGACTTGATGGAGGGCAGAAGCTCATAGTAGGTCCAGTCGTAATCGAAGGGGTACCACGGCCGTTTGGCGGGATAGCCGTCCCGTGCGAGCAGGTTGGGCGCGGCCGTATCGTAGCGAACCGCGTGGCGGGAGATGGGCACGCCCTTGGCCGGGTTCCCGCCTGGGACCTTGGGGAGGCTAACCTGCCCAGGTTTGCCGCCCATCTCGGCGTATGCCCCGCCGCCCACGCTGTACCCGCCCTTCCAGTCGAAGTTCCCGTTGAGGATGTTCAGCGTCATGATGGCCAGCGCGTTGTAGGTGCCGTTGGTGTGCTTGACGGCGCCGCGGTAGAAATCGGCCACGCCGCGCTTGCCCGCCGCGGAAAAATCTCGCGCCACGCTCGCTATGGTGGCCGCGTCAATCCCGCAGATGGCGGCATATTCGTCAATAGACATCTCCCGCACGCGGTCCGTCAGGAGGGAGAAGGCCGTCCGGGCTTGGACCCCGTTCACCGTTACAACGCCCGGATTCAATTCGCCCTTGAACCCCGGTGCGGAGCCGGCGGCGTAGGCCTGCCCGCCGTTCCAAACGAGGTTGTTGTTGGAGGCGTCGCGGAGGAAGGCGCCGGTGTCGAGGCGGACCAGGAAGGTGGCGTCGGAGAAGCTGCTCTCTCCGTTGACCCCCGCCTTCGTATTGGTCAGGAAGTTGGTGTCGTAGGCGTTGTTGTCGAGCATCCACCGTGCCATGCCGAGGGCCAGCGCGGCGTCGGTGCCTGGTGCCACGGGTAGCCAGACCTGGGAGCGCGCCGCCGTGTTGGAAAGGACCGGATCCACGGTGATCATGCGTCCGCCCCTCGCCAGGAACTGGGCGATGCGCCGCGAGAGAGTTTGCATGGGGAAACTGGCTTCCAGCGGCCTCATGCCGAACCAGATGAGGAGATCGGCGCTCAGGATGTCGGGCTTGAAGTGGTTGGTGGCGTTATCCGTGACGAGCCGGGTGGCGGAGTGGTGCGAGACCTCGCAAACGGCGGTGTGGTCATGGCGGGAGTTGGCCGTGCCGAACCCGTTCTTGAAGATGCGGTCCGTCAGGTCCGACTGGCCGTTCTGCCAGCGGCCCGCCGAAAAGGCCACCTTGTTCGGAAGGTTTCCGAATTCCGGGAAGGCCGGATCAATGGGAGTCGTGGGTTTGTAGTAGGGGAGAAGGGCCGCGGCGATTTCGTCGAGGGCCTGCTTCCAGGAGATCTCCTGCCACTGGCCGCCCCCCCTAGGCCCCACGCGCTTGAGCGGGCCGCGCAGACGGTAGGGGTCGTAGATGGTCTGGATGGCTGCCTGAGATTTTACGCAGTTGTGGCCGCGGATGAGATTGGCCTGCGCGGGCGGCGTGGTGTAGGGAATGCGCTCCGTGGGCAGCATGCAGTTCGGGTGGTAGGGGTTCCCATCAATTTTGACGATCTGGCCGCCCACGATCTTGGCCTGAATCCCGCAGTTTGAGTTGCACATAAGGCACACGGAACGTACAAAGGAGGCGCTCGGATCGTTGTCGGGAACGTCGGGGTGCCCGTAGACGGCAGTTTCCACCGTGGCTCCCCAGAGCTTCGGGCGCTCTATGGCTAGCGCGGCGCCAGCCATGGCCGTGACCTTCAGGAAGGTTCGACGGCTCCACTCGGGGTTCAGCGCGCTCGCCTCGAGGTTCGGGGTCTTGGGTCGTGTTGCCATCGCTTCCTCCTTCTTAGTGCTGGTAAAACTTCGGCCCGGGGCCGGAGGCGCCGTGGCACATGGCGCACAACTGGGGGTTGACCTGCTTGCGTAGGGCGCCGGCGGAATCTTCGCGGAGCTCGACGTAGCGGTGGCACTGCACACAGACGGCGTTATTAGGACCGTGCGCCGGGTTGTAGCCGGGGGCGTAAGGCATCATGGCCTTGTGAAACGACGGCGTGCGGGGATCTTTCGTCTCTTCCTTCAAGACGCCGCTATGGCATTTCAGGCAGTGCCGGTTATAGGCGGGCGAAGACGGGTCATGCAGGGCTTCCAAGTTGCGGCCCGCCGTCTGTGGGGTGCCGGCCACGGCGGTCCACGCCAGGCTTGCCGCTCCCAGGATGAAGGCCGCCAAGGGCCATACGGTCTTTCTCATTAGTGTTGCCTCCCTTTCTAGAACGTGGCGCGAACGCCCGCAGTAATGACGTGAACGGTGTACCGGGACGAGGTAGCCAAAGGATTCGAAAGATCCCAATACCCCCACCGTAGATAGGTGCTCCAGCTCTTTGAGACCCGCTGTTCAAGGCGCAGCGAGCCCCGCACCAGCTCGGTCTGCTGCTGGCCGGTGTTCTTGACATACTGGATCTGGCCGGTGAGGGTTCCGCCCTGCCAGAGGGCCGCATCTCCACCGATGGCGGCGACGCTCCCGCTCACGCGCTCGGAGAGGGGGGCGAAGTTTTGGAAGCTATCCACGGGCAGTTCAAACTTGGCTTCAAGCCAGCCGGCCTCCGCCCAGAGGCTCCCCCGGGAGAGCGCCCAGGCCATGCTGCCCCAAACCTGGTTCCAGCGCTGGTCGGAACTGGTGGGGAGAATGGACAGCGAAGGATCGAAGATGGGGTCGAAAAAGGGCGTATCGTTGTCCAGCGTGGCGTGGCCCGTTTGAGCGCTCAGGCTAGCGCTGAGGTTGGACCGGCGGTACTTCAGCGCGAGCTGGCCGGAGTAATCCTTCCGGCGCCAGTCGCCGGGCAGGTAACCGTTGCGAAGGTCCGCCACCTCCACGCCGACTTTGTCTTCGTGAAAGCGTGTCCAGCCTTCGAAGGAAAGGCGCTTGGCCAGAGGCGTAGAGAAGTCCAGGCGGGCGTCCCAGCGATCCGTGGTGCGCGTGGACTGCTGGGTGAAGTCCCCTTGGCTTTCTTTAAGATTGTTCTCTTTGTAGGTGGATCCGGAGAGCCGCAAGCGAAGATAGGAGCGGCCGGGGTGCCAGGCCAGCAGGGCCGAGCCGCCCACCCGTACGTCATCGCGGGTCGTTGCCGCTGGAGCCCAGGGAAGGCCGAGGAGCGCAAGCGTCTCCTCCCCGTTGCCGTAGGTGTGCTGGGTGTCCGCGGCGAGGGTGAGGGAAAGGGTCTTGATAGGCCTCCAGTCGAGCCCGGCCGCCCCGCTCATGGATTGGAAATGAGTGTGGCCGTTCAGGATGGTATAGCCGGGTTGACGCAGGCCTCCTTGCGGGGTGAGGCGCTGGTCTCCCCCTCGCGGATCGCTGGTGGTATCCACGTAGGCCAAGCCTCCCTTCAGAGCCAAGTCTGGAGAGAGGGCCCACCTCGCGTCGAGCCGAAACCACGTGGTGTCAGAGGTCTGGAGGTCGCTCCACTGGTTGAAGTCCAAGAGGCTCCGCTGGCCGTAGGCCGGAAGGGTGTCCTCGCGCGCATCGTCGCGGTGGAGGTAGCCCGCGGCCGCGTTCAGTTGAACGGGGCCGAAGGTGGAATCAAGTTCCAGGCTTGCCCATTGAGACGTGCTGTGGGAATGCTCCAGGCCCGCCGTGTAAAAGGCCGGGTTGCCGTCTCCGGCGAAGGAGTAGCCACCGATCGAGGGAACCGTGTCTCCATCCCGGCGAGTGGATCCCATACGAAAGGTCAAGCGGTTGGCTTGATTAAAGCGCCACGTGAGGTAGCCCTCGGCGCGGATCAGGTCTTGGCTTGGAAACTCCTGGCCAAGAGGGGCGCTCAAGCGAGTGGTTCCCGGATACAGGGTGGAGACGGGCCGTCCCGAGGGCAGGAGATCGTTGGCGAAGGAATCGGACGACCATTGATTCACCCGGGTGACCTTCACGCCGCCGCGCCAGCGGTCCCCGGTCACGTCCATGTCCAGCCAGCCGCTGCCGCCCGGCATGAAGCGGGCGTCCATGGTGAAGTTGTACTTCGGCAGGTTCTGGGAAAACCTGAAGAGCTCCAGGTCCACCCCCTTGCGCTCACCCAGGCTGTCTTGGCGGAAATGGGATTCGTCTCCGCTGGTGCTCGTCGTCTGGACCCCCAGCGCGACTTCGCCGGGGGAGGGAGGCGGACTCTTTTCCTGGGCGCCGGCGAGCGACGGAATTCCCAAGAGCGCCAGAGCGGCCAGCCACACCCAAAGGGTCGTGCGTTTCATGGTCACCTCCGTCCTCTGGGGTTGAAGTCCGGTGTCGTGTTCGAGCCATGTACCTCGGAGTGGCAGTCCCAGCAACGGGCGCCGCCGGCCAAGTTGAATTCGTGATCCACTTGGCCCACGCCGGGCAAGGTGGACTGGAGGTGGCAGGAGAGGCAAACGCCGTTGCCCACGCTCACGAGCATCTCCCGGTTCCAGGAGCCGTGAGGTTTGTGGCATGTGGTGCAGCCCTGGTCCATGGCGGGGTGTTGGAAGAGATAGGGCCCCGCCTGTTCCTCGTGGCACTTCACACAGGCCGCGTTGTCTACTCCGCTGGCGCTGGATACGGTCCTACGCCCGTGAATGTCGTGGCAATCCACGCAGTCCACGAGGCCTTCCTGTACAGGATGGTGGAACTCCTGTAGGAACTCGGCTTTCACCTCGCCGTGACAGGTCGTGCAGAGGGCCCAGCTACGGTGCCGCTGGGCCGCGGGAAGGGCTTGAGCCTTCGGTTTGAAGTGGAGAGCCTGCGCGGTGTGGCAGTCCCAGCAACTTACCCGGCCCGAATGGGAGGTCTCCTGCCAGTTGGGGAAGTCGCTCCCGTGGCACGTCAAGCATGCCGCCGCTTGGCGCTCCGGGCCCCATGCCGCGAGCTGCGAGGGCCCGCGAATGTCCTTGGCATCGCCGCTTTCCAGGTGCTTTGCCGGATCCCCATGGCACGCCGCGCAGAAGGCGGAACTGTCGTTGGCCACCCCTCGGTGCGGGGTGGCGAGAAGGGTTTTGACCTGGTCCTCGTGGCAGCCCGCGCAGGGGTTGGCGGCCCAAACAGCCCCGCACCCCATGAGCACCGTCGCGGCGAGGACGTACAAGCCCCGGCGCCCTTGCCCGCCGTGGGCCTGGCCGTGGCCATGCAACCGCTCCCTCATGCTTCCTCCTTTCTTATGAAGCCCCCATCTGGCGATTCCGTTTAAGACGGGGCAAGTGTAAAGCGCCGCGCGCCGCTGGTGCAGGGGCCGGAAGCGCCCCGAAACCCGCTTGCGGTAAGCTCTTCACGTCCCCCGATCCTCACCTTGCCGGAACCTTGAACGCTCTCCGAACTCAGAGATGTAAGCAAAATGAAGGCCAGGAGGGAATCCGCGCCCCCAGAGGGCCTCTCTGGCCTGCCGTGCCAAAAAAATGGCCGGGAAACTGGTGGACAATCTCAAGGATGCTGAAATCCCTGAGAATATTCGGCGGGTGCCAAGTCTTCGGCTGGGTGCCGAAGTTTTGGCACACCGCTCCGCGGATTAGCCGCCGGAAGATTGGTCCTCGCCAATCAACTTGGCCCACCGGTACTGGAACGTGCTGCGGGCCACGCCGAGCAGGGCGGCGGCTTGGGACTGGTTTCCGCCAGCCCGCTCCATGGCTTGGAGGAGGAGGCGGCGCTCCGTCTCTCGAAGGACTTCATCCAGCTGCATGGCCCCGCAATGGCTGAGAGAGTCCAAATCGACGTGGCCGCGCACCGTGCCGCAGATCTCGTCGGGCAGGTGTGCCGGCAGGACTGTATCTCCGTCGCATAAAGCCAAGGCGCCCTGAATGACGTGCTTCAGTTCGCGCACGTTACCCAGCCAGTCGTAATGTTGCAGACATGCGGCGGCGGCGGGGTGGAGGCTGGGGAGACTCGGCCGTCCCTGGGAGAATTGTTTCAGGAAGAAGCTGGCCATGGGGAGGATGTCCTCGCGACGTTCTCGGAGGGGCGGAAGGGTGATGTGCACCACGTGGAGGCGGTGATAGAGGTCCCGGCGGAAGGTTTGATTCTCGACCATGTGAGCGAGGTTTTGCTTGCTCGCCGCGAGGAGGCGGAAATCAACCGCATGAGTGGCGTTGGAGCCCAGGCGCTCGATGTTGCGCTCTTGGAGAACCCGTAGGAGCTTGCCTTGCATTTCGGGCGGAATGTCGTCCACGTCGTCCAGAAAAAGAGTGCCGTCTTGGGCGGCCTCCACGCGCCCAGGCCGGGGGCGGTCGGCGCCGGTGAAGGCCCCGCGCTCGTGGCCGAAGAGCTCGTCCTCCACGAGGTTGGCGGAGAGGCCTGCGAAGGAAACGGGGATGAAGGGGCCGGAGGCTCTCATGCTCCCCTCGTGGATCGCCCTGGCCACTATTTCCTTGCCCGTGCCCGTCTCGCCTTCGATGAGAACGTCTACGTCCTGTCCGGCGACCCGCTGGAGGAGCCGCCACGTCTCCTGCATGGCGCGGGAGACCCCCAGAAAAATGGATGTCTGCCGCAGCCGGACCACCTGCCGCTCCAGGTCGTCGGCCCTTTGGCGCAGGCGCGTGAGCTCAGCCACATGGGCCACCCGTTCCAGGAACTCGTCCATCTCGAAGGGCTTGACCACGTAATCGGCGGCCCCCGCTTTCAAGGCCGTCACGGCGTCCTTCACCGATGCGTAGGTGGTCATGATGACCACTTCCGTGGCGGGGTAGGCCGTCCTCGTACGCTGGAGCAGCTCCAGTCCGTCCATGCCGGCCATGCGGACGTCCGCGAGCACGATGGCCGGGCGCTCCGCCTCCACGAGCCGCCAGGCTTCGATCCCGCTCGCGGCCTCGACGACCTCGTATCCGGCCTCTAAAAGGCTGTCGCGCAGGTTCATGCGCAGGAGCTTCTCGTCTTCGGCGATCAGGAGTTTCATGGCCCCGCCTTTTTCAACAGCAACACGGCCCGGGTTCCCTGGCCAGGCGTGCTCTCCAGGGAGAGGATGCCCCCATAGTCTTTCACCATCTGGCGGCTCAGGGGGAGTCCCAGCCCCGTCCCCTTGCCTGGTGGCTTCGTGGAGAAGAGGGGCTCGAAGGCTTTGGAAAGGATCTCGGGCGGCATGCCCAATCCGTCGTCAGCCACTTCCAAGCGGACAAAGCTATCCTCTTCCCAGCCCCTCACCGTCACCGTGCCACCTTGTTCTTCCACCGCGTCCATGGCGTTAAATACCAAGTTGGTCAGTACTTGTAGCAGGCAGGAGGGGTCGAAGTAAACAGGGGGCAAGAAGGTCGGGATCTCCACGGCCAACTGGATGGCGGAGGTCAGGCGGGGCTCCGCCAGGAGCTGGAGCTTGCGGCCCACCTCTCCGAGTGGCACGGCGCCCGGCTCGGTGCGCTGTTGCCGAATGAACCGCATCATGTTCGCGAGGACGTCCCGAATGTGCCCGGCCGCGTCGAGCATGGGCCCTGCATAGGCCTCCACCTTCTTGGCATCGGCCGGGTTTTTGGCTAGGCGTTGAAGAGAGGCGATGAGGCCGCCCAAGGGGTTGTTGATCTCGTGGGCCAGACCCGAGGCGAGGAGGCCCATGATGGTCAAACGGTCCGCCTCTTTGAACTTGGACAAAAGGGCGAGGTGCTCCCGGTGGAGGGCCTGGACCCTCTCCATCATGGCCTTGAGGTGGCGGGCGACCTCTCCGATCTCGTCCCTGCGGCCCGTGGGGAGGCCAGGCGTGGGTTGATCGAAGGAGAAGGCCTCCGCCCCCGCCACAAGTTCATGGGCGCCGCGCCGGATGTCACGCGCCACCAGAAAAGCGCCCGCGGATCCTAGGGCTAGGAAAGCCAGGATCATGGCGAGTATCAGGGCCTGTCCCAGACGGACCCGGGCGCGGATGGAACGCTCGGAAATCCCCAGCCGCACCCAGCCTGCGGTACCATTGGCGATGGGGGCGCAAAAATCCAGGAAGCGGCCGTCCTCGGAGCGAAAGCGCTGAACCTCCTCACCCGGGTGCGGCGGGTCCCGAAGGAAGGTGGGCACGGCCGGGCCGAAGGTCCCCCCGAGCGGGCTGCCCCCCGGTCCGTAAAGGACGAGGTAGAGAACGTCCGGATTGTCCTTCCGGAAATCGTCGGCCAAGGAGGCCATGGCCACAGGATCTCCCTGGAGGACCGAAGCAAGTCCGGCGGTGGCCGCCAGGCGGCTCAGCGATCGCCCCCTTTCTTTAAATTCCCTTTCCAGGCTGCTGTAAGTCAGGCGTCCGAAGATGTAGTAGTTGGCTGAGCCGAAGAGGCCCACCCCGACGAGTAGCAGGAACAGAATCCGGGTGCTTAGGGGGAGGTTTCTAGGGAGCATGCGCCGCTTCCATCATGGGGCCTACCTCGGCCAGGCGCTTCAGGTAAGTGGCATCTGGCTTGGCGAAGCCCGTCCAGCCCATGAGCGCGAGCGCTCTCCGGCCCGTTTCAGAGGAGGGGAGACCGAGAAAGGACCTGCTGAGATCTTCGGCTAGGGCCGGAGAGAGGGAGATGGGCACCACGATGGGCGGAGCCGGAAAATCGGGAGACCGGTCCAAGATCCGGAGGGCCTTTGCCTCCCGCGGGTGGTCCCCGGTCCACTCACGGAAGACCGCGCTGTCCACCGAGGCTGATTGAACAAGGCCGCCTGCTACCATGGCGAGGGACCGGTCGTGGCTATGGGTGAAGTGGACCCGGCCGAAGAAATGGTGAGGGTCCTGCCCGGAGTTTCTTACGCGGGCGAGCGGATAAAGACACCCCGTGAGGGAGAGCGGGTCGGTGAAAGCGATGGAGGCGCCTTCAAGGTCATGGAAGCGGCGGAAGGTGGAACTTCGGGCCACCACGATGAGCGCGTGGTAGTAGCTCGTGCCGGGCCAGATCTGCGGGACGAGGAGAACCCGGCTGCTTCGTGCGAAGGCGGGGTCGCTGAAGGCGCCCGTGCAGACGATGGCCACATCGAGTTGGCCGAAGAGGACCATGTCGTTAATTTCCTGGTAGGTGGCGCCGAAAAAAGGTTTGATCCTCAAGCCCGATGGGTGGGAGAGCGCCTGGACGAGCAGGGCCATGCCCTCGGCGCTGGCCCGCGCCGACAGGATAGGCGCCATACCGATGAGGACCGGCGGGGGTGTACCGGGTTGGGTGGCAACCGGAGAGGCCGGGGCTTTGAGGGACACGGGCTTATAGTCCTGGTCATGGCAGGCCAGCAGGGCCGGCAGAAGCAGCAAAGCCCAAAACAACCCAAACTCCATGCGCCATTCCTTAGTCGCCATGACGGGTACTCTAACTCATTTCGGCCGCCGGATCACCTCATGCTTGGCCGGAAAGATACCCCAATCCCGCGATTGGCGCAGGTGAAAGAGGCGGAAAGATAGAAGGAACGGCCACTGCGTTTTAAGCCACCCTTCACCTATGAAGGGATTGGGGGCGCCTCCGAGCCTAGCGAGGAGGCTCCAAGGGTGGGGTGGGGTCCCCTGCGGGCTATGCCCGCGGGGCGGGGAGGGAATGGCCCTCCCCGCCCTGGAGGCCAAGCGGTTTAATCCCAAAGCCTCCCGGTTTACGAAGGCAAGAGAAGTCCATCGCGGAATTCGGGAGACACCTGACCCTTCCCCGCGGCGTGCTTTGTGTGTAGGCTGAAGGCAAGAGCCCGCGGGCTCCTCATTTCTGGAGGGTTGGGTGCCGGATCTCCAGCCAGAGCCTTCGATCCCTGATGCTCTTCCCACGCCAGTTTTGCGGTTCGCTGGCGGGACGTTGATCTTGGAGGGCCTGCCCAAGGCGGCCTTGGCGCGCCTCTTCGGCGAGGGCCTTTGGGCCTGGGATTCCCGGGCCAGCGTGTGGCGCGCGGATGCCATGGCCTATGCCACCGTTTATGCGCGGCTGAAGGCCAGAGGAGTGGCTTTCCAGGATGAGGTTCCCCAGTGGCGCCCCGTGCGCTGGGGGGAGAATCACATCCACCCGCTCCGCCCCGAGCAGGAGGCGGCGCGGCGGGCATGGCTGGAAACCCGCCGGGGTACGGTGATCATGCCCACGGGGACGGGCAAGACCGAGGTGGCGTTGAGCATCCTTGAGGAGACGGCCGTTGCCACGCTCGTCGTCGCTCCCGTCCGCGACCTCATGTACCAGTGGCACCGGCGCATCCTCGGCGCCCTCGGCGTGGACGCGGGCATCATCGGCGACAGCACCTTCAACGTGCGCCCCGTCTCCGTCACGACCTACGACAGTGCTTGCATCCACATGGAGAAACTGGGGGCACACTTCCAGTTGCTGGTCTTCGACGAGTGCCACCACCTGCCCGGCCCCCTGCGTTCGGATGCGGCGCGCATGAGCGCGGCCCCTTGGCGGCTGGGTCTCACCGCGACCCTGGAGCGCGCCGATGGCCGCCACCAACTCCTGGATGGCCTCATCGGGCCGGTGGTCTATCAAATGGCCCTCGCCGCCGCCCGTGGCAAGACCCTGGCCGAGTATGAAGTCGTCCGCATCCCCGTCCACCTTTCGGAGGAGGAACAGAGCCTCTACGACCGCCTCTCGCTTCAAGTGCGCCGCTTCGTGGCCGATCGCCGCGTGGCGGACCCCTCCTTCACGTGGGAAAGCGCCTGCGCCCAAACGGGCGAGGACCCCGAGGCGCGCAAAGTCCACAAGGCGTTTCTCATCAAGCGAGCGGTGGAGGACCGGGCCCAGGAGAAGCTGCGCGTCTTGGAGGACCTTTTCCGGCTCCACCAGGAGGAGCGCGTGATCGTCTTCACCGGAACCAACGCCATGGCTCGCGAGGTCTCCCTGCGGTTCTTGCTGCCGTGCTTGCTGAGCCATTGCGGCAAGAAGGAGCGGCTGGAGATTTTGGAGGGGCTTCAGCGCGGGATCTATCCCGCCCTCGTGGCCAACCAGGTTCTGGACGAAGGGGTGGACCTTCCCGAGGCCAAGGTCGCCGTGGTTCTGGGGGGTATGAGCTCCACGCGGCAGGCCAAACAGCGCCTCGGGCGCATCCTAAGGAGGACCGGCGAAGCCCGCGCCACCCTCTACGAAGTCGTTTGCCTGGACACGAAGGAAGAAGAGCGCTCGCGCACTCGCCGGCGCAGTGACGCCTATCCCCGCGCCTCGCGGCGGCAACCGAGAGGGCAAGGCGGGCGAACAGTGAGCCGGTGAGACCGAGGCCCCATGCTGACGCGCGAACACGCCATCGCCGCTTACAAGGACGGCAAGGTTCTCCCCGACCGGCTGACCCGGCGCACGCACAGCCACTATGCCGCCTTCGCCGAAGGCATGCTGGCGGTTTACCGCGGGGGGCTTGGCAAAACCCGGAGGGAGCTGCACCGGGCGGTCCAGTCCCTTCTGGAAAACGAGCCCGAGTGTCCTTCGCGGCGCATCGAGGCCTTCTGCAAGCTCCTGGACGACGCAAGCGTCTACGATCAGGATTCGCGCGGCAAGGCGGCGGCCCTCAGGCGTGAGGTCTTTCACCTGGCCGCCCCCCACCATCCCCTCGTGCGCGAGGCGGACAAGCTCTTCGACTCGGAGGAGGCCCGCGTCAAGGAGGCCATCGCCCGGGCCCTGGGGCGGCCGTGGGAATCCATTGAGGCGGACCTCTTCGCCGATGTGCCGGACTTCCACCGCCTCGTGGAGTTCAAGGGCTACGCCGACGGGCCGGCGCTTCTCTCCCGCTACAACGTGGCCCAGGTTCAGGCTGCGCTCTACAGGGCCACGGCCATGACGATTTGGGCCGAAGCGGATTTCAAGACGATCCTGCGCCAGGCCAAACTCGCCAAGCTCATGCACGCCATCAAGCGAATGGGGCCGGGGCGGTACGAAATCCGTTTGGACGGCCCCGCCTCCATGCTTCGCGAGACGCGCCGTTACGGCACCGCCATGGCGGTCTTCCTCCCCTCCCTCCTGGCCTGTTCGGGCTGGCGGATGCGGGCCCTCATCGCGCCGCCCTGGGCGGGAGCGCCCTTTCACCTGGACCTCTCGCCCGAGGACGGCCTTCGGGGCCACTTGCAGCCGCCGGAGGCCTTCGATTCAAGCGTGGAGGAGAGTTTTGCCCGGAAGTGGGGTGAGGAGCCCCGCGAAGGCTGGCGCCTTTTGAGGGAGGCGGCCATCCTTCACGAGGGCCAGCACGTCTTCGTTCCCGATTTTGCCTTCCGCCACGAGGGCGGCCGAGAAGTCCTCCTCGAAATCATCGGCTTTTGGACCCCCGAATACCTTGCCGCCAAGAGCCGGACGCTGAGCCTCTTCGCCGCTCACCCTATCCTCCTCGCGGTCCAGAAGAGCCTCATCCACAAGCTTCCCGCCCTGCCCCCCGGCACGATCTCCTATGGCACTGGCCTCAAGGTTCGAGATGTGCTGGGCGCGCTGGGCGGAATGAGGAGTGAGGAGTGAGGAGTGAAGAGTGAAGAGTGAAGAGTGAAGAGTGAAGAGTGAAGAGTGAAGAGTGAAGAGTGAAGAGTGAAAAGTAACCCCCCCCATGACATGGAAAGCGTTCCGGTCTCCTGGATATCCCGGGCCAGCCACTCATCCCTCAGCCCTCAACACTCAACTTAAAACTCAAAACTCAAAACTATCTTGACGCCCGTCAAGGCACTGCCTCTTTAGACGCCCCATGATGGAGGTGTAGGCGCGAGGAAGCGCCTTTTTCAAGGGCGGGTTACATATGAATATGGACATATGGCCACGGAACGCATGCGGCGCGGCGAGTTGCGAGAAGCTGGCCCAGCTCTTCGGCGATCTGTCCCACCCTTTGAGGCTGGCCCTCGTGCGGCACCTGCTTGCAACGGATGAGGAATGCGTGTGCAGCCTCTCGCGCGGGTGCCGGGTTGACCAGCCGACCCTCTCCCGCCACCTGAGGATTCTCAAGGATCACGGCGTCGTTTCGGACCGCCGGGAGGGAACACGGGTGTTTTACCACGTTGTTGATCCCCGCGTGGCTCCCGTTCTAGACTCTCTGGGAGTCCTGGACCTGAGTCATCGAAGTCCGCACTTTACCGAGGAGGAACCATGAGGAGAATCTGTCGGTTGGCTGCAGGTACCGCCCTGTTGGCCACGCTGGTGGTGGCGCCCGCCGCGCGGGCCGCGGAGCCGCTGAGCTTGGCCCAGGCCGAACAGAAGGCCCTGGCCGCGAACCCGAGCCTCCAGGCGGCGAAGCTGGAGGCCGTGGCGGCCAAGAAACGCACGGGCGAGGTCTTCGGCCGCCACTTCGGCGAGCTGGATCTGGTCGGCGTTTACAACCACTTCGAGCGGGACCGGATCGTGGTTCCCATGGCGAAGGAGCTCTTCGTCATCCCCGCCCTGGGCATGAGCCAGCTCCCGTGGGACCGTAACCAGGTCCACTACGGCCTCACCTGGCAAGTTCCCCTCCTGGCGGCCGGCGGCCTCCACGAGGGCGACCGCATCGCGCGGCTCTCCCAGAGCGCCACCGAGCACCTGGCCCTCTTCAGCAGGGACCAGATCCTCTACAACGTCCGGGCCTCCTACCGCAACGCCCTCATCGTCCGCCACGCCCTCGAAGCGGGGCAGGCCTATCAGAAGGCGCTGGAGAAGGACGAGGCCGATGCCCAGCTCAGGGTGAAGATCGGCGCCATGGCCCCCGTGGACGCGGCCAAGGTGACCTACGCCCTGAGAGGGGCCGAAGCTCAGGTGGCCGAGTTCTCGGCCCAGTCGCAAACGGCCCAGGCCTATCTCGCGGCCTTGCTGGGGGAAGAACCTCCCGCCGGCGGGTTCGAGCTGAGCGACATTCCCGGGGAGCCTCCGGCGCCCGCCGCCTCCGCCGAGGACAACACGAAAGCGGCCCTCGCGGGCCGGGGTGACCTCATGGCCACGCGCGAGGGCACGGCCATCGTGGAGCACAAGAAGCACCTGGCCCTGGAGGCCTTCTCGCCCCAGCTCGTTTTGCAAGGGACGTATCTTCGCAACGACGCGCCCTCCCTCAAGGATCCGATCTACACCCGGGAATGGGCCCTCATGATGAAGATTCCCCTCTTTACCGGCCTGAGCCGGATCTACGCGGTTCAGGAGGCGGACGCCAACCTGCTCGCGGCGCGGCAGAGGGAGAAGGCCAAGGAGCTGGAGGTGGCCACGCAGGTAGCGGACGCCGAGGGGCGCCTGGACTCGGCCAAGGCCCTCTATCAAGCGGGCCAGGCCCAGCGCGGCCTCGGCCAGGAGGTGGCCCGCGTGGAGCACCTCAAACTGGAGCAAGGGGCAGGCAAAATGGAAGATTACCTGGCCGCGAGGGGCCAGGAACTTGCGGGTGAAACATCCTACTGGCGCGGGCTCTACGCGTACCAAGGCGCCGTGGACTACTTGGCCTTCGTGACCGCGCGGGGAGGAGATCATGAATAAGAAAGTCCTTGCCATTCTCATCATCGTGGTGGTGGCCATCGCCGGCGCGGCCGTGATCATCCACAAAAAGCGCGCCTTGGCCCGTCTCGCCCCGCCCGAGAACCCTCCCGTGCCCGTAGCCACGGCCACGGTGAAGGACGGCTCCGTGGGAAGCACGGTGGACACCGTAGCTCTCGTCGTCTCGGAAACCGCGGCGACGGTTTCGGCGCAAGTGCCCGGATCGGTCCTGGAGGTACGCTTCCACGAGGGCGACACGGTGAAGAAGGGCGAGATCATGGCCCGCATTGACCCCAGCGTGCTGGAGGACTCGGTTCAGGCCTCTCAGGCCCGCGTGGCCGCCGCGAAGGAAGATCTGGCCAAGCAGCAAGCCATCTACGACCGCGATAAGGTCCTCTTCGACAACCAGGCCATCGCCAAGCAAGCCCTCGACATCAGCGGTGCCCAGCTCGCCGCCGTGAAAGCCGCCGAAGTGGGGGCCGAGAAGGCGCTCGCCAGCGCGCGCACGTACCGCGCCTACGCCAACGTGCCCGCTCCCTACTCGGGCGTGGTGACCGCGCGTCTCGTGGAGCCAGGCGACCTGGCCGCGCCGGGGAAGCCTCTCTACACCCTTCAGGTCCCCGGTTCGGTGAAGCTCATCTCCAAGCTCTCCCAGGAGACTCTCGCCCAGCTCAAGGCCGGTGACGCGGTGACCCTTGACGCCGCTGGCCAGACCATGGCCGCCAAGACCACGCGCCTCTATCCCGCCCTGGACGCCGCGCACCTGGGTACGGTGGAAACGGACCTGCCCGCGCCCCCCTTCGGCCTGCAACCCGGCGCCACGGTGACAGCCCACTACGCCGCCACGCCCTCCTCGGGCCTCGTGGTGCCCGCGGCGGCACTGTTGCAAGGGCTCAACGAAACCCTGGTGGTTCGCGTGAAGGACGGCAAGGCCGATCCCGTGCCCGTCACCGTCATCAGCGAAAGCGGCACTCAGGCCACCGTGCGCGGCGCTCTGGCGCCCGGCGACGTGCTGGCCACGGGCCTGCCCAGCGAACTCATGGCCCTCACCGCCGGTACCCCGGTGGCCGCGCGGGCGCCGGCAGGCGCCGCTGAAACGGGGAGGTAGCCATGCGCCTCGTGGAGAGCTACGTCAAGAAGCCCCACCTGCTCCTCTCCATCGTGCTCCTCCTGGCGGTGGTGGGCATCGTGGGCTTCTTCAAACTCCCGGTGAACCTCTTCCCCGACAGCGAACGGCCTCAGATCGCCGTGGTCACCGTCTGGCCCGGAGCCTCCGCCGACGACGTGAACGGGGACGTGAGCCGCGTCATCGAGAAGGAGCTCAAGACCATCGAGCTGGTGCGGCGGGTGACTTCCACCTCCAACGACGAGGTCTCGGTGGTCATGGCCGAGTTCCAGTACAAGAAAGGGCTCGATTCGGCGGCCACGGACGTCTCCAACTCCCTGAACAAGATCCGCCCGCTGCTGCCGCCGGACATCCGGCCCTACCAGGTTTATAAGGTCTCCTCCGCCACGCCCGCGGTGCTGACCCTCTCGCTGACGCCCAAGGAGGGCTCCCACCTGGACCTCTCCATGATCCGCCAGCTCGCGGACAACCCCATCAAGGAGGCGCTCCTGCGCCTTCCCGACGTGGCCAACGTGGAGGTCTTCGGGGCCTACCAGCCCGTCATCCGCGTGACCCTCGACCCCAACAAGCTTCAGGCCTATCACCTGAGCCCGGGACAGGTCGTGCAAGCCTTGAACGCCTGGAACCGGAATACGCCCGAGGGGCTCCTCGTCACGGACCAGAGCCACATCCTCCTCAAGAACGAAGGGGAGTTCAAACGGCCCGAGGAGGTGGGAGGCGTGGTGGTGAGCGCCGGGGCCGGCCCGCCCGTGTATCTGCGCGACGTGGCCACGGTGGAGCGCAGCATCCAGGAGCGCCTGTCCGCCTTCCACGGCAACGGCAAGGGCGCCATCGGCATCAACATCCAGCGGGCCCTCTCTGGTTACGCGCTGCCTACCATCGCCTCGGTGACGGCCAAGCTGCCCGCGCTCGAACGGCAGTACCCGGGCATTCACTTCGAGATCGCCGACACCCAGGGCGAGCTGATCCACACGAGCGTCTCCAACATGGTGGACGCCCTGCGCGACGCCATCATCATGACCGTCATCGTCATCTTCCTCTTCTTGGCCGACGTGCGCGGCATGATCCTGGCGGGCATCTCCATCCCCTTCACCTACCTCATCACCTTCGCCTTCATGTGGCTCTTCGGTTTCGAGTTCGACCTCGTGACCCTCACGGGGGTCATCCTCGGGGTCGGCATGCTCCTGGACGACGCCATCGTCGTCCTGGAAAACATCGAGCGGCACTACCACAAGCTCGGCCAGGATTTGAACGAGGCCACCATCGGCGGTACGCAGGAGGTGATGCTCGCCATCCTCTCGGGCACCTACGCCACGGTGGTGGTGCTCCTGCCCATCATTTTCATCGGCGGGTTCGTCCAGACGGTCCTGCGGCCCCTGAGCCTGACCCTTTCCATCGCCCTCATGGCCTCCTATTTGGTCTCGGTCACCATCCTGCCCATCCTGGCGCCTTTCATCCTCAAGCTGGGCGGGCGCGTGGAGCGGTGGAAGTGGGAGCTGAAGCTCGACCACATCGTGACGGGCAAAATCCTCCACGCCATCCAGGAGTTCTTCGTTTCGGCCGTGGATTTCGCCCTGGGCCACAAGCTCCTCTTCATCCTTCCAGCCATGATGATGCTCGTGCTCACGGGCCGCGTGCTCATGCCGCTCATCGGGCGCGACCTCATGCCTCCCATGGACACGGGCATCTTCCGCGTGACCTTCGAGGCGTACCCCAACACCTCGCTCCAAGACACGGAGGCGCTGCTCTCCACCGTGGAAGGCGTGATCCAGAAGCAGCCGGGAGTCACCATGATCTCCTCCACCCTCGGCTCGGAGCCAGGCATCCTCTCCTTCGGCTCGGGCCGTAACCCCCAGCAGGCCTTTATCACGGTGCACCTGGTGAGCCGCTTCCAGCGCAAGCAGACCATGTGGCAGATCGAAAAGTCCGTGGAGGACCAGCTCCTCAAGGTCCCCGGCCTGCGCTTTCCCGCCGCTTTCGACTACGGCGCCACGCCGCTTTCCACCATCCGCTCCACCGTGGACCTCATGATCTCCGGGCCCGATCCCAAGGTTCTGGCCCAGCTTCAGGAGGAGGTGACGAAGCGGCTCAAGACCGTCGGCGGCCTCACCGCGGTGGCGCCCACGTGGACCCTGGACCGCCTGGAGTACCGCTACCTGCCCGACGCGGACCGCCTCGCCATCTACGGCACCGACGCGGCCACTGTGGCCGCGCAGGTGAGCGCCCAGGTGAAGGGGTTCCCCGCCACCTTATTCCGCGTGCCCGGCCAGGACTCCTTCGCCGTGTGGGTCCAGGCCCAGGCCTCCCGGCGCGAAAATCCGCTGGACCTGGCCACCCTTCCCATCCTCACCCCCAAGGGGACCGTGCCCCTCTCGGCCCTTGGCCGCGTTGAGCGAGCCTTCGTTCCCACGCTTCACACAAGGCAGAACTTGCAAGAGACCGTGGACGTGCTCGGCTACCGCTCCACCGTCGCCGTCACCCACATCAACGACAAAGTCGCCGCCGCCCTCAAGGGCCTTTCGATCCCGGTGGGCTACACGATTCAGGACGAGGGCGAGCGCAAAACCATGGACGAGGCCTTTTCATCCCTCATGGCCGCCCTGGTGCTCGGGCTCATCCTGCTCTACTTCTCGCTGATCCCCGCCTTCAAGTCGTTTATCCACCCGCTCACCATCATGGTGGCCATCCCCCTCGGCATCATCGGCGCGGCGTGGGCCATGCTCATCACGGGCAAGCATTCGTGCATGCCCTCCTTCATGGGGATGATCCTGCTCGCCGGCATCGTGGTGAAGAACTCCATCCTGCTCATCGACTTTATCCTGGAGGCGCGGGCCAAAGGAGAAAGCCGCCACGACGCCCTCGTGGGTTCCGTGCGCGTGAGAACCCGCCCCATCCTCATGACCGCCGTGGGCACCGCCGTGGGCATGATGCCCATCGCCTTGCAGTGGGCCATCGGCCTGGAGCGCCTGAGCCCGCTGGCCGTGGTGGCCATCGGCGGCCTCATGGTGTCCACGTTCTTGACGCTGATCTATGTTCCCGTGTTCTACGAAGTATTCGATACGCTGCAAACCAAGGTAGCTGGACTGTTTGGGAAAAGCGAGGAAGTCAGAAAGCTAGGAAGTGAGGAGTGAGGAGTGAGGAGTGAAGAGTGAAGAGTGAGGAGTGAAGAAAGAAGCGCGTGCAGTCGGGTTTGATTGGCTCCCTGCTCTCCGCTTCCTGCTTCCTGCTTCCTGCTTCCGCAACAGTAACGGCTCATAGCCGAGAAAGAGGACGACAATGGACATGAAAACGCCACCCACGGCCGAGCAGGTTCTGGGCATGATGCGAACCAAGATGGGGCCCACCATGCCCGAGTGGCCCGAATCGCTGGCCAAGCTGGCCCCCGACCTGCTCGTGGCCACGGGCATGACCTCAGCCCAGAGCGTGGGGCGAGAGGAGAGCACGATTCCGGCCAAGTACCGCCATCTCATGGGCGTGTCCGCCGCCCTGGCCCGGGGCCACATGAACTGTGCCTGCGCGCAGGCTCACATGGCGCGAGCCGCGGGGGCCACGCGCGACGAGATCCTAGACGCCGTGCGCATCACGCGCCACCTCGCCGCGTCGGGCGTGCTGGACGTCTCCGTGGATCTGCTGCGGGATCTGGCGGGGTAAGTAGACAGTGAGGAGTGAGGAGTGAGGAGTGAGGAGTGAGGAGTGAGGAACAAGAGGCCGCGGCAGTTGTCTTTCGGCTCCCTGCTTCCTGCTCCCCGCTCCCTCTTTTAAGACGAGGAGAAACCTACCATGACTGAGCACAAGCACTCTTATTCTCCGCCGCAATGGGCCTTCGACTTCCACGGCCACATGTGTCCCTTCATGCCGTTGGGCTACCGCATGGGTATCCTGGCGCTCGGCAGGTTAGGCATTGAACGGGAGAAGGATCACGGCCTGCACGTCTTTCTCGAGATCGGCGAAGGCCACCCGCAGACCTGCATGGGCGACGGCCTCCAGGTGGCGACCGGAGCGACCTTCGCGAAGGGGCTCATGGAGAAGGCCTACTGGGGCAAACTCGCGGCCACCTTCTGGTACCCGGGCAAGACCCCCGTCCGCTACGCCTTGAAGCCGGCCTTTCTCGACGAGATGGGGCACTTCGAATTTTTTACCAACTACCGGAAGAAGGGCATCGAGCCTTCGGGCATCCCGGCTCCCGTGACGCAGGAAGTGATTGACTGGACACTGAGCCTGCCTGACGAGACGATCTACGCCGTCGCCGAGCGGCCTGATTTCCACTACCAGCCGCCCAAGGGCTCGTTCAACAAGGCCCTCTGCGCGGGTTGTGGCGAGGTGGTCTTCGAGCGCTACGTGCGCATGAAGGACGGCAAGCCGTATTGCATCCCCTGCTCCGGGTACAAGGGGTAGGACATTTCGGATTTCGGATTTGGGATTGAAAAGCAAATGCCACCGCATCTCGCGTCTCGCGTCTCACGTCTTGCGTCCGAAAGGCCTTTCTGCCCGGCTGGTTCGGGGGGGAGAGCATGAGCACCTCGTTTCTGATCATCGCCTTCGTCACCATTTTGGTGATCTCGGGCGTCTTCTCCATGTTCGGCAAGGGCGGCGGCTCGCTCTACACGCCCGTGTTGGTGATGCTGGGAATGGCGCTGCAGCCGGCCATCTCGACGGCCCTCTTCCTGAACCTCGTGACGGCGCTCACGGCCACTATCGTCTTTCAGCGGAACAAGCTCGTGGATTATCGGTTCTGCCTGGTGTTTTTGCCGGGGACCATCGTGGGTTCGTTCTTGGGGGCCGTGCTCTCCAGCATGGCTCCCAAGAACTTGCTGCTTGGGCTTTTCTCCGTCTTCCTTTACGCCGTGGGCCTGATCATGGTCTTCTCGGCCAAAGAGAAGGCGGGCCAGACGGTGAAAAAGCTCAGCACCTCGATGATCGTGTTGATCACGGTCTTCTCCTTCGGCGTGGGTGTCATCTCCAGCCTTATCGGCGTGGGAGGCGGGCTCATTATCTTTCCCTTCCTCGTGCTCTATATGAAGTACGGAGCGCAAATGGCGGCGGGGGCCAACTCCCTCATCGTGACGGTCAGCTCTCTCGTGGGCACCGTCGGCCACTTCGCCCTGGGCCACGTGGATTATAGGTTTCTCGCGGCGGCCACCGTGGCCTGCATCATCGGATCGGCGGCCGGATCACACGTCACGGTGAAGGCGAGCCCAGGGTTCGTGAAGATCGCCTTCGCCTGCATCATGTGGTTCTTCGCGACTCAAATCGCCCTGAAGCTCGCGGGGGCCATATGAACAAGGTGCCTCGGCACAGGTTTGTGATGAGGTGATGAGGAAATGAGGAGACGAGATGGGAAGTGATGCCTCCGTGGACTCACTTGTTTCTGCCCCTCACTCCTCACTTCCCGCTCCTCACCTTTTTTTGAAGGAGCCGCCCATGAGTGACCACCACCACGATCACGGCCTTCCCGAGAACGGCTCCATGGACCGCAGGCTCTGGGCGAGCGCGGCCCTCAACGGGGCCATCACGCTGGCTGAATTTTTAGGCGGCCTCTTCTCGGGCAGCCTGGCGCTCCTTTCGGACGCGGCCCACAACCTGAGCGACGTGGCGGCGGTGGTGCTGGCCCTCTGGGCCCGGCGCTTCAGCCGCCGTCCACCCACCACGAGGCACACCTACGGCTTCAAGCGGGCGGAGGTTCTCGCGGCCCTCGCCAACGCGGCGGTCCTCATCGCCGTCACGGCGCTCATCGCGAGGGAAGCCTTCGTGCGCTTGCTCCATCCTGAGCCGGTCCAGCAGGGGCTCATGCTGGCCGTGGCGCTGGTGGCCCTTGCCGCCAACGTGGGCTCGGTTTTCCTCTTGAAGCACCACGACAAGGACGACGTGAACGTGCGCAGCGCCTTTCTCCACATGGCCCAGGACGCCCTCGCTTCCCTGGCGGTGGTCATCGCGGCGCTCCTCGCCCACACACGTCTGGGCCCATTCGTGGACCCGGCGGCGGCGCTCTTGGTGGGCCTGGCGGTCTTGCGCAGTGCCCTGTCGCTCGTCTGGGAGACGGTCTCCACGCTCATGGAGGGTGTGCCCCAGGACGTGGACTTGGAGGCGGTCGTGGCGGGCGTGAGCCGCGCCTTTCCCGCCGCGCGGCTCCACCACGTTCACCTTTGGCAGAACGGCCCCGGCCAGCGCCTGCTCACCGCCCACGTGACGCTCGAAAGCAACATGGACGGCGCGGCCATCGAAGCGCTCTTCGAGCAGATCAAGGACCTGCTTCACGAAGAGTGGGAGGTCACCCACGCCACGCTGGAGCCCGAGGTGGCAGGGTGCGGGGAGACGGGCCTGCTCGGCCAGTGGGAGGACCACGCATGAGAGGGCGAATCCGCCTCGGACTCCAAGGGCTTTTCGCAGGGAGACGCGGAGGCAGGGAAAAGAAAGGCGGCGCGCAAGAGAGCGGTCCTCGCCTCCTCTCCTCCTCACCGTTCACGCTTGCTCCGTCGCGGGCACGGGGGGCATGGAGGCCGGCTTGGCGCGGTTGGGTGGTGATGCTCTTCTGGTTGCCGCTGGCGGCCTTGGCGGATGGGGCGCCGGCTCCCTCGCCCTACCTTCCCGCTCTCAGTTCCTACGTTCAGATCCGCTACACCGATCCGAGCCAAGGCGACGTCACGTGGGCCGTCCGAAGGCTGAAACTCATGCTCGACGGAGGGCCGTCGGAGGGAATCCACTACCACCTCCAGTTCATCTACAAAACGAACCTCCAAAGCTCCACCGACGACCAGATCTACCTCCAGGACGCCTACGTCGTGATTCCCGCGTCCCAGGCGCTGGCGTTTAAGCTCGGCCAGTTCGTGCCGCCCTTCGGGCTGGAGCGCTTCGAGCCCGACTCCAAACTCGACCTCGTGGACCGCACCGACGTGACCAACCGCATGGTGGTGAACGGCAACCTTGGCAAGAGCTTCGCGCGGGACCGGGGCGCGGAGGCAGACTGGTCCCCGGGAGGGCTGGCCCTTTCGGCGGGCCTCTTCCAGGGCGAAGGCGCCAACATGAACCCCAAGGGGAACGGTCCCCTGGGCGTGCTTCGCGCCAGCTACGGCCGCAAAGGCACGGCCGGCCAGACCGCCTGGTATTGGCGCGCGGGCCTAGCCGCCTCGGACCGGCACGACCGCGACATGAACCTCTCCGCCGAGTTTCCGGGCGTTAATCCCAAGCTTACGCGCCACTTCGACGGCCGGGACAGCCGCCTCAACGCCTTCGCCGAAGCAGGCGCCGGGAAAGTGCGCGGCCAGGCCGAGGTGTTCAAAACGTGGCTCTCGCCAAAGGACGGGGCCGAGATCGCCGCCCACGGCGCCTATGCCCAGGCGGCCTATTTGCCCATTCCCTCGGTGATCCTCGCCCTGCGCTACGAGTGGTTCACGCCTGATGTCCACGAGGAGAAGGCCCCCTCGCTGAGGCAGTGGGACTCCTCCATCACCTACGATTTTCGCCGCGTGCCGCTTCGCCTGGTGGCCGATTACCTCTCACCGCGCGGGGGAAGCGAAGCCTACACCCACACGTGGCGCTTCCAGATCCAGTACATACTGCTCAAGGGCCTGCGGCTCGGGGGCTGAGCCCCGATTGGGGGGATGGCGTGATACTGCTCTGGGTTCCGCTGCTCTTTTTCGGGATTTCCTTCGTCTTCTCCGTGCTGGGTCTGGGAGGGGGCGGACTCTACATCCCGATCCTCTTCTGGGCCGGCCTTCGGTTCAAGGAGGAGGCCATCCCGCTTGGGGTGCTTTTGGCGGTTCTCACGACCGCTTCCGCCGCCTTCACCTACATCCGGGGGAAGTTGGTCGACTGGAGGCTGGCGCTGACCTTTGGCCTGGGTATGCTGGTGATGCCACCGCTGGGAGCTTGGGCCGACCTGAAGATACCCAGCAAGCCGGTTATTCTGGCTTTCGCCCTCCTTACGGCGGCCGCGGGCCTTCTCGCCCTCTCGGGATGGAAGCCCAACCAGGGGGCTGGGCTCAGCTCCCGCCAGGAGGTGGCCGTGGGCCTCACGGCGGGCGGAGTGCTCGGCTTCATGGCGGGGCTCACGGGACGGGGCGGCGGGGGCTTCGTGGTGCCCTTCCTGCTCATGGCCGGACTGCCTGGCAAGGTGGCCGCCGCCACCTCCACGATCGTAGTCTTTGTCGCCTCTCTCTCGACCTTTTTTGCGCACATTCTCGTGACGCAGAGCCCCCGCTGGGGCCTCTGGCTTCTCTGCTGCGCCGCCGTTCTGGTGGGCAGCCAGGCGGGCTCGCGGTTCATGGCGACGCGATTGAAGCCGAAGCTGCTGCAGGTAGCCTTCGGCTGGCTTCTGATCGGGATCGCCGCCGTGCTCATCATCAAGGACGTGCTGTGAGGAACCCCGCTACGACCGACAAGGCCAGGCCGCCGGCCGGAAAGGATAGAGCGCCATGTGGATTGTCCGCCTAGCCCTTCGCCGGCCCTACACCTTCGTGGTGGCGGCGCTGGTGATTTTACTTCTCTCCCCCTTCGTCATCTGGCGGACGCCGAAGGATATCTTTCCGTCCATTGACATCCCCGTTGTCAGCGCCGTGTGGACGTACAACGGCCTCAGCGCGCAGGAGATCGAGCAGCGGATCCTCTACAACCACGAGCGCATGATCAGCGCCATCGTGGACAACATCGAGC
>JAKAKG010000136.1:7509-24820 GCA_021813555.1 Acidobacteriota bacterium | reverse complement strand
GGAGGGCAACGATGTTCACCTCGGACGGGACCTTCTCCATAGCACGGACGCTTCGGTGCGCCATGAGGTGGACGCCGCCCTCGCCGCACGGGGTCCCGTCCTGGGGAATCCGCGCCTATTGCGTGGGGGAACCCTGGGCGTGGTGGTTCGGCAGGCGGTTCTTAGGGATGGCAAGCTCTGGGGGCTGGTGACCGTGGGTATTGACCTTCCCACCCTGCTCAAGCGGGGCTCCTGGCTTTCCGTGTTCCCCTACCCCCTCGACGTCGCCCTTCGCCTTCCCGGCAAGGCGCCCTTTTGGGGCGACCCTTCCGTGTTCCTCCGGAAGCCCGCCTCCATGGCCCTTTCTTTGCCCGGTGGCGGCAGCTGGGAGCTGACCGCCGTGCCCGCCGCGGGGTGGGGCGCCTCCATGGCGGAAGGCCAGCCGGTCCGCTATGCCGTCGAGGTGCTCCTGATCATGCTCATCGCTGGCCTCACGTACTCCATGAGCGACCGCTCGGCCAGGCTCAGAATGGGCATCGAGCGCTCCACGGCCGAAATCAAGGCACTGAATGAGCTCCTCGCCTCCGAACTGGAGGAGAAAAAAGTGTCGGAGGCACGGTTCCAGGCCTTCATGGCCTATCTTCCCGGGGTCGTCTTCTTGCGCGACACCTCGGGGCGCTACGTCTACGTGAACGACGGGTGGATCAAGAACTCGGGCATTTCGCGGGAGGACGCGCTCGGGAAGGCCCCGGCGGAACTCCTTTCGGCGAAGGAAGCCCAGGAACTCGCCGAAGAGGACGCCAAGGTGATGGCCGGGGAACCTCTCGTCTGGAAGGAGATCGCTTATCCGTTCCGGGGCGAAACGACCTATTGGATGTGCTCCAAGTTCCCCGTCCGCGACGGTGCGGGCCAGACCCGATTCGTAGCAGGCTTCTCCTTCGAGGTCACCGCCGAGCGGAAGGCCCGCGAGGCCCTGCGGGAATCGGAGGAGCGCTACCGCATGCTGTTTGAGAGAAACCTGGCGGGCGTCTACCGCTGTGATCTCAAAGGACGCGTTTTCGAGTGCAACCAGGCCTTCGCGCGCATGTTCGGCTTCGAATCGCCCGAGGACGTTCTGCGCCATCCCGAGCACAACTTCACCGCCGAAAGCCAGGACCACCGTGCCTTCATCCGCCGCATGGAGGAGTCGGGTTGGGTCAAGAACTGGGAATCGCAGACCCACCGGAAAGACGGCACCACCTTCTGGGCCCTTGAAAACGCCTCCCGGGTAGAGGAGCCCGGGAGCGAGCCCTTCATCGAAGGTACGATCTTCGACATCACGGACCGGCGGGACTTGGCCGCGCAAGTCGCCCGAACGGAGAAGCTCGAGACGGCCTTCAAGATCACCCAGGGGCTCGCCCACGAGGTCCGCAATCCCCTCTTCGCCATCCAGGTCAACGTGAACGCATGGGCCAAGAGCCGTCCATCGGGAGCCGAGGCGGACCCTCATGTCCAGTACGTGCTCGACCACGTCCAGCGCCTGAGCCGCCTGCTGAGCAGCCTCATGGAACTGGGCTATTCCCTTGAGAAGGAAGAGCTGGCCGACGTGATGCCGGACATGCTCGTGCAGGAGGCGTGGACGCTGGCCCGCGCCGAGTGCCCCGAAAGAGAGGTTCAGCTCATCGTGGACCCGTCCCCCTCGCCGGCTACGGTTCGAATAGCCTCATCGAGGATGGTTAGGGCCTTGGCCCACCTGCTCGCCAACGCCATCGAGGTGACGCCAGAAGGACAACCCATCCACGTGGCTACCCGCCGCGAAAAGGGAACCTGCGTCCTCCTCATCCGCGACGAGGGGGCGGGCATCTCTCCCGCCATCGCCGCTCACCTCTTCGACCCCTTCGTCACGACCCGTACGGGCAGACCGGGCCTCGGGCTGGCCCTGGCCCGCCATACCATCGAAATCCACGGCGGCACCCTCACCGCCGCCAACAACGATCCTTTGCCGGGGGCGACCTTCACGGTAACGCTTCCCGCAACCAGCCCGGAGCGGACCGGCCAGACGGGAGCGGAGCGGAAGCCCGAACCTGCCCCTGCAAACGGCGGCTCGGGAGCCGCGGCCATCTAAACATCCCGCGCCCAAGGGTGTACCATGCCTCCGGAGGTTCGGATGAAGGAAGCTCTGGAGACGCTCCGCCGGCCCGTGATCCTGGTGGTGGACGACGACAAGGTGAGCCGGACCCTCGTGGTGTCCCTCATGGACAAGGCGGGCTTTGAAACCCTGGCGGCGGAAACCGGAAGCGAATGTATCGAGATGGTCCGCCGCAAGAGCCCCGATCTCGTGCTCCTGGACATGAACCTCCCCGACGCCAAGGGCATAGACGTGTGCAGGGCCATCAAAGGCGACCCTGGGCTGGCGGATACGCTCGTGGTTCACCTTTCCTCCTCCGAGACCTCCTCCGGCGTCCAGACGGCGGCCCTGGACGCGGGGGCCGACGGCTACGTGGCCAAACCCGTGGACAACATGGAACTGGTGGCCAGAATCCGCGCCCTCCTGCGCCTCCGGAACGTGGAACGCTCGCTCCGCCAGGAACTCGCGCGCCGCGCCGAGCTCCAATCCATCATCAACGGCAGCCCTACCGTGGCCGTCCTCTGGGGGACGGCGCCCGTCCTGGCCGTGGACTACATTTCAGAAGGCATCCGCAGGTATGGGTATGAGCCCGACGACTTCACCTCGGGCCGCATGACCTACGCCGAGATCCTCCACCCCGACGACGCCGCCCGGATTTCCGAGGCGTCCCGGGCCTTCTTCGCCGAAGGCAGGGATGAGTACGTCCAGACCTACCGCATTCTGGCCCGCGACGGCCGCGTGCGCTGGGTCGAGGACTACACGACGGCGCGCAGGGACGAAGCGGGCGCCGTGCACCACTTTCAGGGCGTCATCCTGGACATCACCGAACGCAAGCGCGCGCAAGAAGCGCGCCGAGAGAGCGACAGGCGCTTTCGTGCCGCGGTCGAAAGCAGCATGGACGCTTTTTTCCTCGTCAGGGCCCTTGACGGCGAGGATGGCGCGATCAAGGATCTGGTCTTCATCGACATGAACCGAACCGGAGAGGCCTTCGCGGGCATGCCCAAGGAAAGCGTCGTGGGCCGTCGCATCAGCGAGGTCTTCCCTCAATTGAAGGCCCTCGGATTTATCACCACGTGCGCCCGCGTCATCCGGGACGGCGAAGCCACCGAGCACGAGTTTCCCATCGAGATCGGCGGGCGGCCGCCCCGCTGGATTCGTTACCAATTGGTGCCCATCGGGGACGGCCTGGCCATCACGGCGAGGGACATCTCCAGGCAGAAGCGCGCGGAGGCCTCGCGCAAGGCGCGTGACCTTCAGGACCTGCGCGACCAGACCGCCGAGACCATGTGGCAGCTCGCCAAGGGCCTCGCCCACGAGATCCGCAATCCCCTCTTCGCCATCGACGCCAACGTGGCGGCCCTGGCCAAGCAAGTGCAGGCGGCGGGGAAAGCCGCCCCTTACATGCGCTACATCCGCGAGCACGTGAAGCGGCTCGATTCGCTCATGAAGGACCTCCTGGAGCTGGGGCGCCCTATCGAGGAGTCCGAGTTCGGGCCCTGCGAGGTGGCCTGGGTGATCCAGGCGGCCATGGACAAGATCGAGATCGATTTCCCAGATGCCGCCGGCAAGCTGGTGGTTCAAGTGCCCGATGGCCTGCCCCGTCTCAGGGCCGTGCCGGGCAAACTGACCCTCGCCCTGGCCCATCTCATCGAGAACGCCATCGAGAGCCTCCCCTCCGGGCGAATCGAGATCCGCGCGGAGCGAGCAGACGGGCGTCTTTTTCTCAGGGTGTACGACGAGGGTCCGGGGATCCCCCCGGCCCTCTCCTCTTCCCTCTTCCAGCCCTTCATCACGAGCAAGACGGCCCACCCGGGCCTCGGCCTCGCCTTGGCCCGGCATTTCGCCGAGGCCCACGGCGGAACCGTCACGGGGACCAACCGCATGGACGGCCCCGGCGCCGTTTTCACTATGTCCCTCCCCATTTTCGAAAATCCTTGATTTTGGTATCAACGCACTCATGCAACGAACCCGCCCGCCTTGAATCGAGGGCCGCCCTCTGGTAGGCTAAGTCTCTCACCGGCGGGAAGTTCCCACGCGGTCGCGGCGGGGCCTCGCCGGGTATCTCTGCCCAACCGGAGGTTCTCATGTCCACCTCGCGTACCCACCAGTTCATCGAAGAAGCGGAACTCTACGGAGCCCACAACTACCATCCCCTCCCCGTGGTCCTGGACAAGGCCGAAGGCGTCTGGGTCTGGGACGTGGACGGCAAGAAGTACATGGACTGCCTGTCGGCCTATTCGGCTGTGAACCAGGGCCATCGCCACCCCAAGATCGTCCAGGCCCTGAAGGACCAGGCGGACCGGGTGACCCTCACCTCCCGCGGCTTTCACAATGACAAGATGGGTCCCATGCTCAAACTCCTGTGCGAGATCACGGGGTATCAGAAGGCCCTGCCCATGAACACGGGCGCCGAGGCCGTGGAAACGGCGCTCAAGACGGCGCGCAAGTGGGGCCAGTACGTGAAGGGAGTCCCGGAGGGCAAGCAGGAGATCGTGGTCTGCGCCCAGAACTTCCACGGCCGCACCATCACCATCATCACCTTCTCCAGCGACGCCCAGACCAAGGACGGCTTCGGCCCCTTCACGCCCGGCTTCGTGACCATCCCTTACGGCGACGTCAAGGCTCTCGAACGCGCCATCACCCCCAACACCGTGGGCTTCATGGTGGAGCCCATCCAGGGCGAGGCGGGAGTCGTTGTACCGCCCGAAGGCTATCTCAAGGCCTGCTTCGATCTCTGCAAGAAGAACAACGTCCTCTTCATCGCCGACGAGGTCCAGACGGGCTTCTGCCGCACGGGCCGCTGGTTCGCCTGCGACTACGAAGCCATCAAGCCCGACATCATGGTGTTGGGCAAGGCCCTGGGCGGCGGCATGTTCCCCGTATCGGCCATCGTGGCCGACGACGCGGTCATGAAGGTGTTCACGCCGGGGGACCACGGCTCCACCTTCGGCGGCAACCCCCTGGGCGCCGCCGTGGCGCAGGCCGCCCTTGAGGTGCTGCGGGACGAGAAGCTCGACAAGCGCGCGGCGGAACTGGGCCCCTATTTCATGGACCGCCTCCGGGCCCTCAACAGCCGCCACATCGAGCTGGTGCGCGGCAAGGGCCTGCTCGTAGGCGTGGTCATCAAGACGGCGTCGGGCAAGGCCCGGCCCCTCTGCGAGAAGCTCATGGGGCACGGCATCCTCGCCAAGGATACCCACGAACAGGTGATCCGCTTCGCCCCCGCCCTGGTCATCACCAAGGAAGAGATCGACTGGGCCGTGGGCGTCATCGGCAAAGTGCTGGCCTGAGCACGGAAGCATGGCGTCAACTCGAGGGGCCGTCGCGACACGGGGCGGCCCCTTTAAAGTTGAGAGTTGAGGGTTGAGAGTTGAGTGACAAGGCTCTTGGGCCGGGGGCTGCATTGGAGTTGAGAGTGTTGAGTCATGAGATTTGAGATAAAAGCCATGCAAACTATGCGCGGCCATCTCTCGGGGTGGGGTTGGCCCTCAACTCATGACCTAAGACTCGAGACTTAAAAACCCACACGCGCGGCTCTTTCTCGGGGGGTTCTTTGCCTTTAACTCATGACTCAAAACTCAAAATTCAAACCCCACCGCCCTCGCAGCCTTCTTGGCTGGGCGTCTCCGCTCTCACGGCCGTGACGGCCATCTGGGGCTGGAGCTTTCTCCTGGTGAAGGACTCGGTGGCGGGGTATCCGGTCTTTCCGTTCCTCGCCCTGCGCTTTTCGCTGGCCGCCCTGCTGGTGTATCCCTTCCTGCGGCACCGGTTGAAGGCAGCGGATCGGCCCACCGTGGTGGGCGGCGCGCTCATGGGCACGGCCCTCTTTTCCGGCTACGCCTTCCAAACCGTGGGCCTCCTCTCCACGAGCGCCGCCCATTCGGGGTTCATCACTGGCCTCTTCGTGGTCTTCACGCCCCTCTTCGAAGCGGCGATCCTCAAACGCGTGCCTCGGTGGGACCTGTGGGTGGCCGTAGCCGTCTCCACCGCGGGCCTCGCCCTCCTCTCCCTGCAAGGCGGGGCGGGACTCAGCGCGGGTGACCTCCTGAGCCTGTGCTGCGCCGCCGTCTACGCCGTTCATCTGCTGCTGACGTCGCACATGGCTAAGCGGTACGACACGGGCGCCCTGGTGATCGTGCAGATCACCACCGTCGCGGCCCTGGCGTGGATCTTCTCCATCCCCTCCCTTGGCGAGATGACACCCGTCCCGCGCACCACCGTTTTCGGCATCGTCATCACGGCCATCTTCGCCACGGCCTTCGCCTATTTCGTTCAAACGGCCTTTCAGCGCCATATTTCTGCACTTCAAACGGCGCTTATCTTCACCATGGAGCCCGTGTTCGCGGGGCTCTTCGCCGTTGTCCTCGGAGGCGAGCACCTGGGCTGGCGGGGCTTGGCGGGAGGCGCCTTTATCATCAGCGGTATGCTGGCGGGCCAGTGGGCCGAACAGCGCGGCACCTCCCGCTGACATTTTGAACGAGTCGCCCTATGGTCTAGAATGTGGGCAGGAGGGGAATCGGCCATGAAATTGCTCATCGTTGACGACATGAAATCCTTCTTGGACCTGGAACGCACCTTCCTGCGCCGGGCCGAATGCCAGATTTTCACAGCCGCCACGGGGCTGGAGGCCATCAAGGTGGCCCAGAACGTCCAGCCCCACCTCGTCATGCTTGACATCGAAATGCCGGAAATGAACGGCATCGAGGCGGCGCGCATCTTCTCCACCACACCCACCTTGAAGCATATCCCCGTAGTAGTTTGCTCGGGCACGTCCCGCGAGGCTGAAGCCCTGGCCGCGGGTGCCGCCGCCTTCATCCAGAAGCCCGTGGACGAGGAGCACTTCCTCGCCATGATCCAGCGCTACGTCCCCCTGGCCTTCCGCAAGGATCCCCGAAAGGCCCTGAGCGCACCCTGTGAGATCGAATACCTCGGCGTCAAAGCGCGTTGCGACCTGCGCGATCTTTCCGCCTCGGGGATGTTCATCTCCACCAACCAGCCCTTGCAGATCGGGGACAAGGTTTCCCTCCGCTTCATGGTCCCCATGAACCGCGGGGCCAAGACCATCCAGGCGGAGGGACACGTCGTGCGCGCCTCCGGTGAGGGCTACGGCATCGGCTTCTCGGACATCACCGAGGGCGCCCGCATGTTCATCCAGGATTTTGTCGAGGATTGAAGTCCTTTTTTGTCTTACAAGATCCCGCAGCATGGGTTACAGCAACAACTGTCGCATCCCATGGCGACCGCGCAAGCACAAGCCGTCCATCCATTGCAGGTGACGCAGCATCGCGCCTCCACGCACGTGTTCGCCCGCGGAGAGGTCTTCGGTGATTGGACTGGGCGGGGAACCACCGTCGCCTGCAGCACCGTGAACCCGGGGAACCGGACCCCTGGCGTCTTCGGCTGTAGCTCCTTCATGGCCTCATTGCCGCCCGGACCTTGGATGATGGAAAAAATGTGAAACCGCACCTGGCGAACGGCCCCGTCCTCGATAATCGGGGTCAGGCCGTATATCTCGCCTTGCGGTGTCGTGACGCGGATCATGCTTCCCTCGGGCTCCAGGCCTTTTACCTCTTGGCCGTCCGGCAGCAGCAGCTCGAACTTGACCGAATAGGCTGATGCCTTGAACGTCTCTGCTTTTACCCCAGACTGAGCCCGTGCAGGCCAATTCATGTATAGCCCCGCGAACACCAGCACGGCCGCAAAAAAGAAGTTGAACCTACTCATGGCCAACCTCCTGTGTTTGTAATATATGGCTCAGAAAATGCGAAATCAAGTGGCACCTTCCCAAGCCGGGACGGGTATCTCAGCCCGCACGGACGCCAAGGTTCTACGGGCATCCGACGGGCCCAAAACACAAAGGCCGGAGCGGCCCCGTCGCCCGCCCCAGCCCTGTTTTGCTTTTCACTTTTAACTTTTTACTTTTAGCTTTCCTCTCTACTTCCCGCCCTTCGCGATGTGGTTGAGCATGCCGCCGTCCATGAGGATGGCCGCCTGGCGGTCCGTCACGTCCACCTTTACCTTGAACGTGAAGTTCTGCGTCTCGTCTTTCACTTCCAGCACTTTGCCGTTTTTGAGCGAACCGTGGAGGTTTTTAAGAGAGAAGGTGTCGCCCTGCTGGATGCGCTCGTAATCGGCGGCATCGGTGAAGAGGAGGGGCAGGATGCCGAAGTTGACGAGGTTGGCCTTGTGGATGCGCTCGATGGCCTTGGCCATGACGCCTTTCACCCCGAGGTAGCTCGGGCAGATGGCCGCGTGTTCGCGGGACGAGCCCTGGCCGTAGGAATCGCCCGCCACCACGAAGCCGCCGCCCGCTTCCTTCGCGCGCTGCGCGAAGTTCGGGTCCACTCCGATGAAGACTACATCAGCATATTTGGGAATGTTCGAGCGGTACTTGAGGTATTGGCCCGCAGGCATGATGTGGTCCGTGGTGATTTTGTCTCCCACTTTCAGCAGGACGTGCTTGGTGATGGCATCGGGCAGGGGCAGGGTCTTGGGCGGCTCGCCGATGTTGGGCCCGCGCACCACCTCCACGGCGGAGCCGTCGGCGGGCGGCACGAGCACCATGGAGTCGTCGATGGTGAAGGCCTCGGGAAGCTCGAAGGCCGCCGCCGTGATCCCCAGGGTGCGGGGGTCCGTGAACTCGCCCGTGAGGGCGCACGCCACGCACGTCTCGGGGCTGGCGAGGTAGATCATGGCGTCGGCCGTGCCCGAGCGCCCCTTGAAATTGCGGTTGTTGGAGCGCACCGACACTTCACCGGACCCGGGCGCGTGGCCCGAACCGATGCAGAAGCCGCACGCCGATTCTCCCACGCGCGCCCCGGCCATGAGGAACGTGGCGAGGAGCCCGCGCTTGGCCGCTTCCATCTCCACCTGGCGTGATCCCGGGGCGATGACCAGCTCCACGTCGGGGTGCACGTGGCGGCCCTTCAGCATCTCCGCCACCACCACCAGGTCTCTCAAAGAGGAGTTGGTGCACGACCCGATGCAGACCTGGTTCACCTTCTTGCCCTTCAGGGAGACCACCGTGCCGATGTTATCGGGGCTGTGGGGCTGGGCCACCATGGGCTCCAGGGCGGAGAGGTCGATCTCGATGACCTGGTCGTAGGCGGCGTCCGCGTCCGCCGAAAGGGGCGTCCAGGCCTCCTCCCTCTTCTGGGCCTTAAGGAAGGCGCGCGTCTGCTCGTCGCTCGGGAAGACCGACGTGGTGACGCCCAGCTCGGCCCCCATGTTGGCGATGGTGGCGCGCTCCGGAACGGAGAGGTGCGCCAGCGCGGGGCCGGCGTATTCCACGATCTTCCCCACGTTGCCCTTGGTGGTCATGATGGAGAGGAGCTTGAGGATCACGTCCTTGGCCGAGACGAAGGGCTGGAAGGCCCCCGTGAGGTTCACCTTCACGACCTTCGGACGGGGCATGAAGAAGGCGCCGCCTCCCATGGCTACGGCCACGTCCAGGCCGCCCACGCCGATGGCGATCATGCCGATGCCGCCCCCCGTGGGCGTGTGGCTGTCGCTGCCCAGCATGGTCTTGCCCGGCACCCCGAAGCGCTCCACGTGGACCTGGTGGCAGATGCCGTTGCCCGCCTTGCTGTAGTGGACCCCGTACTTGGCCGCGACCGTCTGGAGGTAGCGGTGGTCGTCGGCGTTCTCAAAGCCTACTTGCAGCGTGTTGTGATCCACGTAGGAGACGGAAAGCTCCGTCTTGATGCGCGGAATCCCCATGGTTTCAAACTGGAGGTACGCCATGGTGCCCGTGGCGTCCTGCGTGAGGGTCTGGTCGACCCGGATGGCGATCTCCTCGCCTGAGCTGAGGCTCCCCTCCACGAGGTGCGCGCCGAGAATCTTGTGAACGAGGTTCAAACCCATGCCGTCCTCCTAAAGCGTGAAGATGTCCGAAGCGTTTCTCCCCCAGACCAAGATGGCGCATTAGTTTAGGAGCCGCACGGGGCCCTGTCAAGGCGGGAAAGGAGGATGAGCAGGATTGAGAGGAGTGATGGCGTCTGCATCTCAGTACCGCAACGCCTGTGGTACAGTTTGCCTGGGGAGGATTTCATGGATCGCACACGCGCCGTTCTCGGCCTGCTATGTCTCGCCTGTCTCCTCGCATCCGCCCCGGCCGTGGCGCAGGCCGTCTATAACGGAGGCCGTTGCACCGGCTCCTATACACTGTTTGCCGGGGACTCGCTCACGTTCACCCCGGGGAGCCACCCCGCCGCGGACGGGCTTTGGATCGCCGTCAACGCCGGAGGGGGGTACGCCATCCTCCTGGACGGTGCGGGGGGGCAGACGGGGACCGACTTCGCCTTCAAGCAGGGCGACGTCCTTCTCTTTCCGGTCACGGCGGGGTACACCCTCCATTTTCAAGGAAGCTCCATGCAGATATTCTTCGGCGGCACCTTGCTGAACAGGCCAGCCGCCCCGGTGTGCGACACGGGCCTCCTCGGCCCCGTCTTCCTCAAGGCGGACCGCCTCCTGAATCTCATGACCCAGAGCCATGCCTCGGGAACGCCCAAGCTCCAGGTGTGGGCATGGTTTGAGGCAACCAAGAAAACCAGCGGCAACATCACCTACACGCAGTTTTCGCAGCCGCTTCAGCAGAGCCAGTTCGACATTCCCCCGTGCACGGGGGCATCGTGCTGCCAGCCGTCCTCCACCAACTTCGCTTTCAAGAATCTCTCCGGAGGCACGTACACCCTCTTCGAACTGGACGCCCAGGGAGCCTACAACTTCGACTGGATGACGGCCGTCCCCGCCCCTCTCGCCTGCACGGCCAGCGCCTCCCCTGCCTCGGGAACGGCGCCCCTGGACGTGTCCTTCATCGCCTCCGCCTCGGGCGGGTCCTCGGGGTACACGTGGCTCTGGTCCTTCGGCGACGGAGGCACTTCTACGAAGAAGGAAGCCATCCACACCTATGCCTCGGGCGGTAAGTTCACCTGGAGAATGACGGTGACGGATATGGCGGGCCAGACGTGCAAAAAGTCCGGGACCCTCCAGGTCGCAAGCCCCCTCACCGTTGCGGCTTCCGCCACACCAAGGCAGGGGAGCGTTCCGATCACGACCGTACTCTCCGCCAGCGCCTCGGGCGCCAAGCCCCCCTACACCTACCATTGGGACTTCCAGGACGGAAGCACGGCAGACGCGGCCACCGTGACCCACACGTTCGTGGCCCAGGGAGCCTACGACTGTTCGGTGACGGTGACGGATTCCGCGGGGCTGAGCGCCGTGGGACGGGCGCCCGTCTACGCGGGCGTCCCCATCGCCCCCGCCATTACCAGCGTCAAGGCGGTCACGAGCCCCACGTTTGTCTTGAAGGTCACGGGAGCGGACTTCCAAAGCGGGTGCACCGCGTCCATCGAGGGCCAGAGCGTCCCCCTGGTGGTGGTCAAGAGCACCTCGGCCCTCGTGTTCAAGAAGGGCAAGGCGCTGAAATCCCTGGTTCCCAAGGGGACGGCCGTCTGCGTCGTGGTGGCCAACCCGGACGGCGGCCAGTCTGACTGCTTTACCTACACGAGGTGAGGTTCCCCGCCTCCACGCTCCGCGCGCCGGCCCCCGCCGACAGATAGGCGTTCATACCCTCCAGGAGGATCTTCGCCGCGCGCTCCAGTTTGTCCCGTTCGAGTACGTAGGCCACGCGGATTTCATCCCCGCCCAGTCCAGGCGTGGCGTAGAAGCCATCTCCGGGAGCCACCATCACCGTTTCCCCATCCATCTGCCAGTCGGTGAGGAGCCATCTTGCGAAATCGTCCGTATCCCTCACGGGGAGCTTCACGATCATGTAAAAGGCCCCCTGAGGCTTCCTGAGAAGGACGCCGGGCGAAGCCGTGAGGCCCGCCAGCAGCGTATCCCGCCGGGCCTGGTACTCGGCGCGGATGGGGTCGAAGTAGGAGGGATCCATGCGGTAGGCCGCGATGGCCCCCACCTGCTCGGCCGTGGGGGGGCAGAGGCGCGCCTGGCCGAACTTGAGAACCGCGTCCATCACGTCCCGGTTCCTGCTGATCAGGGCCCCCACGCGGGCGCCGCAGGCTGAAAACCGCTTGGAGATGGAGTCCACCACGATGACCCGGTCCGACATCCCCTCGAGCTGGAGGAGGCTCGTGTGCGCGGCGCCTTCGTAGGTGAACTCCTTGTAGACCTCGTCTCCGATGAGGAAGAGGTCGTGCTTTCTGGCCAGCCGGGCCAGGCCTTCCAGCTCGTCTCTGGTGAAGATGGTCCCCGTGGGATTGTTGGGCGAGCACACGAGAATGGCCCTAGTCCTGGGCGTGATGGCCGCCTCGAAGTCCTCCAGGGGGGGCAGCCTGAAGCCGTCTTCGGCCCGGGTGGTGACGGGCACGACCGTGAGCCCCGCGAGGGTGGCGAAGCCGTTGTAGTTCGTGTAGAAAGGCTCGGGGACGATGACCTCGCCTCCGAAATCGGCCACGGCCGCGAAAGCGAATGAGATAGCCTCGCTCCCTCCCGTCGTCACGAGGACGTCGCCCGGTTCGATGCCAATGCCATACCGGGAGAAGTAGGCCACGATGGCCTGCTTGAGGTCCGGAAGGCCGTCGCTCGGTCCGTAGCTGAGCACGGGATCTTGGTAGTGCTTGAGCGCCTCCCAGTAGGCCGCCGGCGTAGCGATGTCCGGCTGGCCGATGTTGAGGTGGTGGATCGCCAATCCGCGCCGCCTCGCCTCCACCATCAGGGGAGCGAGTTTGCGGATGGGCGAGGCCTGAATGGTCAACGCACGCTGGGAGAGCTTCATGGGACCTCCGTGGCCTTGGAGGGGACAGGGTCTAACCGGGCATCCCCCCCTAAGCGTTCATTCTGCCACAGGCACCGGGCAGGAATCTACGCAGGGACCCTTCCCGTCACCCCGTCCCCCTGGCGGCCCGGCCTCACCCGCCCATGGGCACGGTGTCGGAAGATGCAGGTTGGAAGGATCCACCCTTGGCGCGGAAGGCTCGCTGGGCTAACATGACCTGTGGACAGAAATGGAGCATTCCGAGAAAAGGCGGCTCGTGAAGGCTGGTGGACCGGCTTCCGGTTCTCCCAGCTCTTCAACCGGGAAATGCTCAAGTATCTCGGACCGGGCTTCCTGGTCACCGTCGGGTTCATCGACCCGGGCAACTGGGCCACCAACATCGCGGGCGGCTCTCAGTTCGACTACACCCTGCTGTGGGTCATCACCCTCTCGACCCTCATGCTCATCCTCCTGCAGCACATGGCCGCCCACCTGGGCATTGTTACGGGCGAATGCCTGGCTGAAGCCTGCCGGCGCTGGTTCCCCATCAAGCTGAACTTCTGGGTGGGAGGGTCCATCATGCTGGCCTGCGTCGCTACGGCCCTCGCCGAGTTCCTGGGTGCCGCCTACGGGTGCCTCCTCCTTTTCGGATGGCCCCTCTGGATCTCGGGCATCGTTTCGGGGGCCGCCGTGCTGGCCCTCGTGGCCGTGCAAAAGTACGAACAGATCGAGCATCTGATCATCGCCTTCGTGTCGGTCATCGGTTTCTGCTACCTCTTTGAACTCTGGATCGTGAAGCCCGACTGGGCCCTGGCGGCCCGATGCGCCTTTGTTCCCGACATCAGCTCCAAAACCATTTTCATCGCCATGGGAATGCTGGGCGCCGTGGTGATGCCCCACAACCTCTATCTGCACTCGGAGGTCATCCAAAAGCGGAACTGGGTCGCAACGGACCCGGTCCGCAAGCGGCAGCTCCTGAGGTACGAGTTTCTGGACACCTTGCTGGCGATGGGGGCGGGCTGGCTCATCAACTGCGCCATGGTGGTCGTGGCGGCGGCCGTCTTTTTCCGCCACGGCGTTGTGGTTACCGATCTCATCCAGGCTTCCCAAACACTTCAGCCCTTGGCGGGTGACCTGGCCAGGACCCTCTTCGCCATCGCCCTCCTGTGCGCGGGAATCTCCTCATCCATCACGGCCTGCCTCGCGGGGGGAACGGTCTTCACGGGCTTTCTCGGCAAGGAGATCGACCCGCAGAAAACGTGGTTCCGCGCCGGCGTGCTGCTGACCGCCGTGCCGGCCATCGTGATCCTCATCCTCCAGCGCAACCCTTTCACGACCCTCATCTGGAGCCAGGTCGTCCTCTCCATCCAGCTTCCCTTGACGGTCATCCCTCTCATCTGGCTGACCCGAAGCCGCAAGGTCATGGGGGCCTACGCCAACGGCCGCACGGAAAACACCTTGCTCTACATCACGGGCGCCCTCATCATCATCCTCAACATCCTATTGATTCTGGACTTTTTCGGCGTCACATTCTGAAGGGCGGCGGAGAAGACGGCATGCGGACGGTCATCTTGGGCGACGTTCACCTGGGCTCACCCCTGTGCAGAACGGCCCTGCTGCTTGAGGTCCTCGACAAGGTCCCCTTCGACCGCCTCATCCTGAACGGGGACATCTTCGACGACCTCAACTTTCGGCGCCTCAAGGCGCGCCATTGGTCGGTGCTTGAGAAGGTGCGCGAGCTGGCCGATACGCGCGAAGTCGTGTGGATCTCCGGAAACCACGACGGGGCCCCCGAGGCGCTCAGCCGCCTGCTGGGGGTGAGCGTCTTGATGGCCTACACCTTCAAGTTCCACGGCGACAAGGTTCTCGTCGTCCACGGACACGAGTTCGACAAATTTCACCACGCCACCCGGGGGTTGAACAACCTGCGAAACGTGTTTTACGGGTTCGCCCTGTGGTTTGACGTCCCCCGCAAGACGGCCATCCAATGGGTTCAAAAATCCTCGACCATCTTTCTGCGGGCCACGGAGAAGGTCAAGAAGAAGGCCATTCGCAAAGCCCAGTCCATGGGAGCACGCTACGTGGTCGTGGGGCACACCCACCACAGGGAGGAGGACGAGGTCGACGGGGTCACGTTCTTGAATCCGTCCTCCTGGCTCACGTCCCAGCCTGCCTACGTCCTCTTCGATGACGCGCGCGAACTCCCCTACCTCGTGGCCGTGGGCCGGCGCCGCCGGCGCCTCCTCCGAGACGCCGTCAGGATCAGGGCGCGCCTTACGGCACGCAACGTGTCGAAACGATCACGCAGTTAGCGTCCTGCACGCCGCGTCGCGTGCCTCCGCCGCCCACGGGCCGCCCCGGCCTTGGTGTATACTCTCCCGGGCGGGTCCCCATGTTCATGAAGAGCCAGATGGTCGGCAAATACCGAATCGAGAGACCCCTGGGCAACGGGGGCTTCGGAGCCGTCTACTTGGCCGAGGACACCATGATCGGCAAGCAGGTGGCCCTCAAAGTCCCTCACCGCCAGAACCAGGGCCTTGAAGAACTCTCCGCCGAAGCCAAGCTCATGGCACCCCTAAGTCATCCCAACATCGTGTCGGTCCTCACCGCCGAGCGGGACGCTGAAGGGATCTTCTTCATCGTGATGGAGTACGTGGAGGGCGAGTCCCTCGCAGAGCGCCTCACGCGGGAAGGCCAAATCGAGGAACCCCAGGCCGTGACGTGGTCCATCCAGATCTCTGACGCGGTGCGCTACGCCCACTCCAAGAACCTCCTGCACCGGGACCTCAGGCCCAGCAACGTGCTCCTGGCCCAGGACGGCACCGCCAAGGTGGTGGACTTTTCCATTTCCCGCCTGCTGGAGCGCGATCCCTACGCCTCCACCCGCATCGGCTCTCCCCCGTACATGGCTCCCGAGCACTTCCAGGGTCGAGCCACCTTTGCCTCGGATCTCTACTCCATCGGCGTCATGATGTACGAGATGGTCACGGGAGTCCTCCCCTTCTTTGATCTGAACCCGTCCCGCATCGAGGAGCTGGTGGCCGCGGGCCGGTTCACCCCGCCGAACCTCAAGAACCGGAAGGTGAGCAAGGACCTCAGCGACATTGTCCAGAAGGCCATGGCGCGCGACCTCTCCCAGCGGTACCGATCGGCCGAAGACCTGCTTACCGATCTGCGGCATTTGCGAGCCACGCCCCGGCGCGAGCGTGAACTCACCGACATCCGCCAGCGCATCGCCGCCCGCGAGCAACGCGCCGAAGGCTTCTGCTTTCACTGCCGCCGTCCCCTGCCCAAACGTGCCACCGCCTGCCCCTTCTGCGGACAAAAGCAGTAAATCCATTGTGAAGCTCCTCACTGCCGGTTGCGCGCGGCGCGGCCCCCGGCTTATCCTGCAAGCATGATGGGATGGGTCCAGCGGCTGACGGCCTACGTCTTGAGCGAAGTCCAGGGATCTCGGCCGGCGCGTCTGGCGCAGACGGCAACCCAGGTCCTCTACCACGTGGGCCGCAAATCGTGGGACGACCACTTCACACGGCGCGCTGCGGCGCTTTCCTTCTTCACCCTGCTCAACCTGTTCCCGCTGGCGGCCCTGATCCTGTTCATCCTGAGCCATTCCTTGCTGGTCCAATCCAACGTGGAAGCCATCGAATCGGCCCTCGTGGAGCAGCTCGTCACCCCCGCCGCCCAGCAAGTGGTCATGGACCTCTTCGACAGCCTGTCCAAGAACCTGTCCGTTCTGAGCAAGGGGGTCTCGGGCGTGGTGGCCCTCGCCGTGCTCCTCCTCCTGGGAAGCTCACTCATTCTTCTCGTGGAGCGGTCCCTCAACGAGATCTGGCGCTCCCCGGGAGGGAGCGGCGGGAGCTTTCTGGCACGCGTTGCCCTTCTTTGGATGGGTGTGACCCTCCTGCCCCTCCTGGTGGCGGCCTCCTTCGCCCTTTCGGCCCACTTTAAGAAAGGCATGCCTCATTTCTACTGGACGGCCCACTACCTCCTGCCCTACCTGGTGACCTTCGCAGCATTCTTCGCCCTGTATTGGTTTATCCCGCGAGTCCGCCTCGGCTTTCGGGCCGTGGCCTTTTCCGCCCTCTTGGGCGCCGCCTTCTGGGAGGCCGCCAAGCAGGGCCTAAGCGCATACGTACGCGTGATCTTCAGCCAGAGCGCGGTGGAGAAGCTCTACGGCTCCCTCGCCCTGTTCCCCATCGGAATGGTGTGGATTTACTACTCCTGGGTCATCGTGCTATTCGGAGCAGAGCTGGCCTACGTCCTTCACCACCGGCACAGGCTTCAGAGCGAGGCGCGATTGCGGCAGGCCCTGGAGCGCGGGTTCACCCCCCTCTCCCGCAGGGCCGCCGTAGCTCTCCTCATGGATATTCTGGACGCCTTTGATCAAGGGGCCGGGCCCGTGCGTCCTGCGGACTTGACGGCCCGCTACCAGCTCCATCCGGAGCAGGTGGACCGATGGCTCGGAGCGCTTGAGCATGGGGGATTCGTGGCAAAAACGCCCTCGGGAG
>JAKAKG010000136.1:0-7409 GCA_021813555.1 Acidobacteriota bacterium | reverse complement strand
ACCGAGAAACGGAGGGCCGGGGGCTCACCCCACGCGGCTTCCATGTCGATGCTTCCCGTGAATTTGACGTGGGGCATGAGGTCTCCCGGAATCAGGTCTTCTGATAGACGAAATAATGCAGGGGCCGCCCCTCGGCCATCCACTTCCGCTCGTACCGGGTGCGCACGGGAAAGGGCGACTCGGAGAGCCACCGAGCCCCGGGGTGGCGGCTGGCCAGCGACGCGACCCCTGCCAGGGCGTCAGCCGCTTCGTAGGCGTAGGGCACGTCGTCCGTGGCGGCATAGAGCAGTCCGCCCGGCGCGAGCTTGCGCGCCACGATGTGGAGAAACTCTTCTCTCAACAGGCGATTGCGCGCGTGGCGGGCCTTGGGCCACGGGTCCGAGAAGTTCACCGTCACGGAGGCCACGGACTCCTCCGCGAAGGCCAGGTTCATGAGAACGTAGGCGTCCCCGACCATGGGCAGGACGTTTCGCAATCCGTCTCCGGCCAGAATCTTCAACAGCCTCCGGTGGCCTTCGCCAAACCTCTCGATTCCCACGAACCGGGTGTCCGGGTTGAGGCGAGCCATTCCCGCGAGAAACTCCCCCCCGCCGAAGCCCACCTCCACGGCCAGCGGGCCACCAGGGAGAATGCGGTCCCAGGCCACGGGCAGATCCTCTTCCTTCCACCAGTCGCCCATCAGGAGCCTCACGGGGTCAAGGCTCCCGGGGCACGGGAAGGAGGCGCCCCGGGACGGCGAGACGGGAGCTCCGCTCATGAGTTCAGTTCGGCCCGGGCGCCCGCCTTACGGCCGGCCCACGGAATAGTAATTGAACCCGGCGTCACGGACGTCCCGCGGGTCGTGGAGGTTGCGCAAATCCACCGCGAGGTGGTTCTTGAGACATTGCTTTAAGCGGGGCCAGTCGAGCTGCTTGAATTCGTCCCACTCGGTGGCGATGACCAGGCCGTCGGCTCCCTGCGCGGCCGCATAGGAATCGGGACACACCTTCAGAGCGGGGAGCTCTCTCAGCGCGTTCTCCGCCGCCGCGGGGTCGTAGGCCTGCACCGTGGCTCCCGCGTCCAGCAGGGCGGCGGCGATCTTCACGGAGGGAGATTCTCGAATGTCGTCCGTGTCGCTCTTGAAGGCCAGGCCGAGGAGGGCGACGGTCTTGCCCTTGACCCCGCCGAAGGCTCGCTCGATCTTGTTGAGCGACCGCTGAACCTGGTCCTCATTGGCCGCCACGGCGGCCTCCACGACTCGCAGGGGCACCTTGTGCGCCTTGGCCACGTCCAGGAGGGCCCTTGTATCCTTGGGAAAGCACGAACCCCCGTACCCGGGACCCGGGCTCAGGAAGCGCGGCCCGATGCGGCTGTCCATGCCCATGCCGCGGGCCACGTCCATGACGTCCGCACCCACCTCTTCGCAAAGCCGGGAGACCTCGTTGACAAAAGAGATTTTGACGGACAGGAACCCATTGCTCGCGTACTTAATGAGCTCCGCGCTGACCCGGTTGGTGATCAGGAGGCGGATGCTCTTGTCCGTCTGATTCTTGTACAGACGCTTCATGATCTCCAGGGCCTTTGGGTCATCGCACCCGACCACGATGCGGTCCGGGTTGGTGAAGTCGGAGACGGCCGACCCTTCTCGCAGAAACTCGGGATTGGAGACCACGGCGAAGGTGTCCTTCGCGTGCTTCTCCGCGAGGATGGCCTCGATGCGCGCCCCCGTGCCCACCGGAACCGTGCTTTTCGTCACCAGCACCTGATAGCCCGTGTGATTCTCCGAGAAGACGCGCACGGCGTCGAAAATGTAGCGCATGTCGGCGCTGCCGTCCGGAAGGGGCGGCGTTCCCACGGCGAGGAAGACCACTTCCGCGTCGCGCGTGGCCGCCGCCACGTCAGTCGTGAAACTGAGCCGGCCGGCATGCACGTTGCGGTGCACCACCTCTTCCAAGCCCGGCTCGTAAATCGGGATGCCGCCGGCCAGGAGCACGGCGATCTTGCTCTCATCCACGTCGGCGCACACCGCGTTCAGGCCCAGGTTAGACAGACAGGCGCCTGTCACCAAGCCCACATAGCCCGTCCCGACGACCGTGATCTTCATAGATTTTGCTCCTTCTGGTACCACTGGATGAACGCCCTGAGCCCCTCCTCCAAGCCCACCTTCGGCTCGAAGTCGAGCAGCCTTCTCGCCTTCGCGTTGTCCGCCTCGGTTCGAAACACGTCCCCGGGCGGCACGGGCTGCTGCTCGATGCGCGCTTCTTCCCCCAAGAGGCGCTCGATGGTCTGGATAAGATCAGCGAGGGTCGTGGTATGGGCCCCGCCGATATTGATGATCTCGTAGCCGTCCACCCGATGGACGGCCTGCACCACCCCCGCCACGATGTCATCGACGTAGGTATAGTCGCGGTGCGTGGAGCCGTCCCCGAAGCGCTGGATGGGACGCCGCTGCGAGATGGCGCGAACGAACTGGTGGATGGCCATGTCAGGACGCTGCCTCGGCCCGTACACGGTGAAGAAGCGCAGCACGTAGACGTTCAGCCCGAAGAGGTGATGATAGGTATGGCAGAGGACCTCGCACGCTTTTTTTGTGGCCGAATAGGGGGACACGGGCCTGTCCGTGGAATCATCCTCGCGAAAGAGAGCTTTCGGAGAGTTGCCGTAGACGCTCGACGTGGAGGCGAAAACGAGCCTCTTAGCCCCTCCCTCCCTCATGCCCTCAAGCACGTTGAGGGTAGCCCCATAGTTCACGTCGAGGTAGGCCCTGGGCTCGGCGATGGAGCGGCGGACCCCGCCGCGGCCCGCGAGGTGGACCACGCAGTCCCATCCCTGGGCCATGAGTGACGTGGTCGCGGCCGCGTCGCGAAGGTCCAGCTCCACAAAGGAGAAGCTATTCTTCTCCATGGCGGCGGCCAAGTTCCGCTCCTTGGCGCTCCGCTCATAGTAGGGATCGAAGTTGTCCACCCCCGTGACGTCACAGCCTCCCCGCAGGAGGGCCTCGCACAGGTGCGACCCGATGAATCCGGCGGCGCCGGTGACCAAAACCTTCATGGCGACGGGTTCCCCTCCTCCTTGTCCTTCGCTGTTCGAGCGGCCTTCTCGGCCTTGCTCTTCAGGTACCATCTCACGAGGGAACTCTGACGGATGCCGTCGGCGACGGCGGAAAGAGAATCATACACCGAACGGTCGTTCACGAGAGCCCCCACGGTTCCCTGGCCCTGGTCTATTTTCTTCAGGATGGAGGCCAGGGAATCGCTCATGGAGAGAAGGTTCGAGGCCAGGTGTTCCCCGTACCGCTCATCGATAAACAGCTTGTAGCCGAGGGTGCCCGGTTTCTGAAGGCTCGCGGCCACCTGGGCCAGGGTGTCGGCGGTTTTGCCGAGGTTCTTCACGATGCGGTCGCCTTCTCCCCCCGGCTGCAGGAGGGCGCCGGCGCCGCCCTTGCCCTCCTGGAGGTCCTTGAGGATCTGGTCGGTCCGGTGCAGGGCGTCGGCCAGGTCACCCGCCGTCTTTTCGCCATACTCCCGGTCCACCAGGAGCTTGCCCGCAAAGCCCTGCCCCCCGGCCATGGTCGTGGCAATTTTGTCCATGCTCTCGCCGATGCGCTGGAGCTGGGCGATGGTGGTCTTCCCCACCTCCGGGTCGTTGAGCAGCCGCGGGATGGCACCCTGGCCCTTGTTGAAAGCGCTGATGAGCTGGTTGAGGTTTTTGGACAGCTCGATCGTGTTGGTGATCACGTCTTGGGCGCCCCTGCCCAGGGCCTCCAGGTTGATAGTCTTGTCGATGGGGATCTCGTTGCCGGGCAAAAGGTTGGGCTCGTCCGAGGCGTTGGGCGGCGTGGTCAAGGCCAGGTATTTGTCGCCCAAAAGCCCCAGGCTCCTGAGGGTGGCTCGCGTGCCCGTCCGAATGCGCGGAACGAGGTCCGAGCTGATGCGATATTTCACCATGACCAACTGCTCGTCCGTATTCTTGGGGAAGGTGATGCTGGAGATGAAGCCCACCTCAACGCCCTGGAACCAGACTCCGCTCCCCTCCTTCAAGCCGGCCGCGTCCGGAAACAGGCTGTAGTACTCCACCTTCCGCTCAAAGAGCTTGTGGCGGCTCGAAATGCCCACGATGAAAAGGGCTGCCACCACGAGAGCCAGGGCCGTGACGATGCCGATGCGCAGGGCGCGGAATTCAGGATTCGGATTCATTAGGTTCCCTTCCCTCGATAAACCCCCGGAGCATCGGATGATCGGCGCTCCGGGCTTCCTCGGGCGTACCCACGAAGGCCATCCTCCCCTTGTAGAGGAAGGCCACGCGGTCCGCCACGCGGAACATGCTCTGGATGTCGTGCGTCACCACGACGGAGGTGACGCCCAGAACGGACTGCATCCTCTTGATGAGCCGGTTGATGGAATCGGACGTGATCGGATCGAGGCCCGACGTGGGTTCGTCGTAAAGGATGCAGCGGGGCTCCATGACGATGGAGCGCGCCAGGGCCACCCTCTTGCGCATCCCTCCCGAGAGATCCGACGGAGAAAGGTCTTTGGCCGCTTCCAGCCCCACGAGGGAGAGCTTCTCCATGACCCGCCCCTCCACGTCGGCCTCGCCGCAGAGCTTGCGCTCTCGCAGGGGAAAGGCGACGTTGTCGTAGACGCTCATGGAATCGAACAGGGCGCCCCACTGGAACATGTACGAAACGTGCTTGCGAACCTCCATCCACTCCGCTTCCCTGGCCGAGGTCACGTCGTTCCCTTCCACCAGGATGTGTCCCTTGTCGGGCTCCAGGAGCCCGATGGTCAGCTTGAGGAGGACCGATTTTCCCGTGCCCGATCCCCCCAGGATGACCATGGTCTCGCCTCGCGCGACCGTGAGGCTCACGCCGTCCAGCACGTGATTGTCGCCGAACCGCTTGTGGATGTGGCGATATTCCAGAAAGGCTTCCATGTCAGAGGGCCAGGAAGAGCTTGGTAAGGAAAAAGTCCGAGATGAGGACCACGATGGAGGAGAGGACCACCGTGTCCGTCGTGGCCCGCCCCACTCCGTCGGCGCCGCCCTTGGCGTTCATGCCGTTGTAACACCCGATGAGGGTGATGAATGCAGCGAAGAAGACCGTCTTTCCCATGCCCGAGATGAGGTCGCTGAACTTGAGGAGCTTGAAGACCTGCGTGATGTAAAACCGGCCCGATATCTGCAGAGAAAAGGACGAGATGAGATAGCCGCCGAGAATGCCCAGGGCGTTGGCGAGCAGCACGAGGACGGGCAAGGCCAGGACGAAGGCCACCAACCTGGGAATGACCAGCTTTTTCACGGGGTTGGCCCCGAGGGCGCGGAGGGCGTCGATTTGCTCCGTCACCTTCATGGAGCCGATCTCGGCCGTGATACCTGCTCCCACGCGGCCTCCCACCATGAGCGAGATGAGAACGGGGGCCAGCTCGCGGGTCATGGAGAGGGCCACTACGCCTCCCACGTAGAGTTTCGCGCCGAAGGCGGACAGGGCATAGGCGGTCTGCAGGGCTAGGACCATCCCCATGAAGACGGCGGTGATCAGGACGATGGTGAAGGACTGGACCCCGAGAAGGTCCAGCTGGTAGAGAATGTCTCCCCAGTCCCAGGCCGATGTGGCGGCCGATCGAGCCGTCTCCCTGGCGAGCAGGGTCAGCCCTCCGAGATATTCAAAGCCCCCCACGATTCTCATCCGGCGCCAGTCCACTCGTGCCTCCGTGTGAAAAAGCATAGCCTTTTGAGGCCTTACCGGTCAAGGACTCGGAGCCGCATGAGCGCCCCAATCCCGCGATGGAAGCAGGTGAAAGAGCCGGAAAGATAGTAGGAATGGCCATTGCGTTTCAAGCCGCCGTTCACCAATGAAGGGATTGGGGGCGCCTCCGATCTTGGCGAGGAGGCTCCGAGGGTGGGGTGGGGTCCCCTGCTGGCTTTGCCCGCGGGGCGGGGCCCCGAAGGGCACAATCCCGAACCGGGCGGCTTTGCTGGCGGTTCGGGACGAGGACCCTATGGCCCTCCCCGCCATGGAGGCCAAGCGGTTTAATCCCCAAGCCTCTCGGTTTCCGAAGGCAAGAGAATTCCATCGCGGAATTTGGATGAGCGAGGGCCCGTGACAAAGGTGTTATGTTCGTGTAATCTTCGTTCATGAAACCGAAGGAATGGAGGCCAGAACCTGAGCTGGCAAGCCTCATGGAGATCCTGGACCGGCTGAACATCGGCATGTACCGCAGCGACACCGAAGGCAACATCACGCACATCAACGGCGCGGGCCTCCGAATCTACGGGCGTTCCTCTCCCGAGTGGGGCCAGATGAACACGCGGGACCTCTCCGTGGACCACAGGGATTGGAGCCGCATTCGGGCTCAGGTCCAGGAGTTGGGCCACGTGGCGGCCTTTGTGGGCCAAGCGCGAGCGAACGATGGCTCGGTGGTCTTCCTTGAGATGAGCATCCGAAGCCTCGTGAACCAGGAAGGAACCTTCTTGGGGACGGAGGGGGTTTTCAAGGACGTGACCAATGAGGTGAACCGGTCCCGCGAGCAAACCGCCCTGGCGGCCTCCATCCAGCAGGCCAACGAGCGGCTGGTTCAGTTCTCGTCGCTTCAGGAGGACCTTCTCTTCAGCCTCTCCCACGACCTCAAGACACCCCCCGTGGTCATCCAGGGCTTCGCAGAACTTCTCCTTAGAGGCCGTTACGGAGCGCTGAGTTCCGAGCAGGAGAAGCCGGTCCAGACCATCTACCGCAACATCCTTTCCCTCTCCGACATGGTGGACCAGCTCCTCGACTTCTCCCGAATGTTGCGCAAGGTCCACGCCCAGCCCTCGCCCAAATCGCTGGTCCAGGCATGGAACGACGTGTGCGAAGGATTCGGGCGGACGGGCTACGTGATGGCGGCCTTCGAGCCCTGCGAAGTGCATGGGCCTGACGCCGTGAGAGCGGACCACACGGGGTTGGCCTACGCCCTCCGCAACATCGCCCACAACGCCCTGCGCTTCGCGCGCCCGGGCACCGCCATCGCCTGTCAGATCTCCCGCGACGGGGCCTACGTGTGCCTGGCCGTGGACATTCCGTCTCTCCTGGAAGACCATCCGTCCCTGCAGCGCATCTTGGACAGCCTCTTCCAGCCCGCCTCCGCGGCCCAGGCGGAGGCCGGCCTCACGGGCCCGGGCCTGGCGGCGGGCCGTTACCTGGCCACCCTCATGGGGGGCGACCTTCGATGCGAAGAATTCCCCGGGGACAGGGGGCGCATCCTCCTCAGGCTTCCCGCCGCGCGCGCCGTGGACGAAGAAGCCTGCTGAGCGCGCCCCTAGTAAGGGCGGGGCCCGGGAAGGCGAGACTGCGAGGCGGCGCAGGGCCCCTAGCAGGCTGCTGAGAAACTCCCGTGGGTCGCGTTGCTTGCGCCACGGCTCCGGATGCAAGGCGCCGCGACGCCGTCGATGTCTCT